>NZ_JAAKEB010000001.1 GCF_011038965.1 Adlercreutzia sp. ZJ141
ATTCGTCTTTGTTAGCTATAATCAGTTGATTACTGTGCGCTATGCAACCGCCAGGGTAGCGAAAGATGCGCTACTCACAAGGTGTCGTATAGACGCGACGCGTTGGGGCAAATCACCAAACGGTGTGCCCCCCGCGAGCGTGGCCATGGAGGCGGGGACACACCCGATACCGTTCCGAACTCGGTAGTTAAGCCCGCCATCGCCGAAAGTACTGCGGGGCAAGCCCGTGGGAGGATAGGGTGCCGCGCTCGCGGGGGGCACATGTGTGTTTTAGTGCCACATGTGTGTTTGGCCCCTTTATCCCACAACAACAAACAAGGCCCCGTATCGTGCGGGGCCTTTTGCTTGCTTGGACGTGCGTGGCGGGGCTTGGATGGGGGATTCATCGGTTGGTATCACTATTGAATTATTCCAGGATAGATTTCGCTCTGACGAATGAGTCGGCTTTGTCTTCTTAACTTCGATTTGCTGTGATCGCGCGGTATAATTTCAACCGCAAATGAGGATCTCTGCGTAAGAAGGTTATAAATGACGTCTGATTATACCGAACAAGATCTTGGGGATACGGTCGCGCAGCTTGCGTCTGAATCTCGTCGCGAGCGGCAAAACGCCGCAATTGCCATGAGTGAATATGCCCAAGTTAATCCGCAAGCGCTGACACCGTTTGCTTCATCCCTTGTAGCTGCTCTTGATTGTCGTGAGGCGCGAACGCGCTGGGAATGCTTCAAAGCTTTGTCTGCTCTGGCAGCGTACGACCCCTCAATTGGTGATGACGTGTTTCCTGCTGCTGAAGATGCTCTCTTCGAAGAAGGAAGCGGGTTCGTACGGTTGTCGGCGTTGAGGTTTCTTTGTGCGTACGGTGCGACTGACGTAGAGCGTTCGAAGAGAGCGTGGCCGTTGATTGAAGAGGCGATCCAATGCTATCACGGTGATGCGGAGTTCCATGATATGTTGACTGCTGTAGCTGCGTTCGCGTCGGGTGATCTCGATGATGAGGTAAAAGAGGCACTTGCGGCACGTGTGAGTTTTGACGCGAAGAATGGCAAGGGTTCACTGAAGCGCCGCACGCAGCAGATACTCGACAATTTGCGTGCATAAAACGTCATTTCGTCCTTCGTTTTGCGCAACCCCGTTATTGTATGACATCATTACAACGCTTACGCATTGCTATGATGTTAGCTTGAGAGGAGTGCATCTATGTCTCGTCATGTTGTAACGCTCATTCCTGGTGACGGCATCGGTCTCGAAACGTCGGCTGCCATGCAGCGCGTCGTCGCAGCGAGCGGCGCGGATATTGAATGGGAGCTTGCGAAGGCTGGTGCAGCATGCGCCGAGGAATGCGGGACACCGCTTCCATTCGCTACCATCGAAGCGGTGAAGCGCAACAAGGTTGCTATTAAAGGTCCATGTACGACACCGGTGGGAACGGGCTTTCGCAGCGTAAATGTGGCGTTACGTAAGACGCTTGACTTATACGTGTGCTTACGTCCCGTGTTTTCTATTGAAGGTGCTGGTGGGCGCTATAACGATGTTGATCTGGTGATTGTTCGAGAGAATTCAGAAGATCTGTATGCTGGCGTCGAGTTTGAAGAGGGCTCGCAGGCGGCATCCGATCTGATCGCGTTCTGTAAAGAACAGGATGCGGGGGCCATCCGCTCAGATTCTGGCATTTCCATCAAGCCTATTTCCATCACTGCGACGCGCAACATCGTTCGCTATGCTTTCGACTATGCGGTCAAGCACGGGCGCAAGAAGGTTACTGCCGTACATAAGGCGAACATCATGAAGTACTCCGATGGTCTGTTCTTGCGTGAGGCGCGCGAGGTTGCTAAAGAATACGAAGGAAGGGTTGCCTTCGACGACAAGATCGTCGATGCGTTCTGTATGAACATGGTTATCGATCCGTCACAGTTTGATGTTGTGGTTTTTCCCAACTTGTATGGCGATATTGCAAGCGATTTGGCTGCGGGATTGGTGGGCGGCTTAGGAATTGCCCCAGGTGCGAATATCGGCGAAGAATATGCTGTGTTTGAGGCCGTGCATGGATCAGCTCCCGACATCGCGGGACAGGATAAGGCGAATCCGACTGCTGAAATTCTGTCGGCCGCCATGATGCTCGATCATTTGGGAGAGCTTGAAGCTGCGCGTCGCATTCGAGAGGCGGTTCGTGTCGTTTACGCTGAGGGTCAAAGCTTGACGGCTGATATTCGGTGGGCGACGAAGTCAGACGCGCCAGCAGTTGGTTGCACGGAGTTTACCGATGCCCTCATTGAGGCAATGGGAAAGCTGGCGTAACCGATTCTATGGTACTTGCGGTAGCTCGCGGTTTTCGCGTTCGTATGCTGTTGCGGCGGAAAAGCTGCATTCTTATGAGGAAAGAGGGGTTTGATGGCCGTCGTTGATTCGAGATTCGCTGCGTCGTTGCAGGTTGGCGAAGCGTCGTATACGTATTTTCCGGTGTCAGCCATCCCGGGAAGCGAAAAGTTGCCCTATTCGCTGACAGTTGTGCTTGAAAACGCCTTGCGCACCGCACGCACGTCTGAGGCGGCCGAAGAAAACGCTCGTCGCATTGTGGAAGCGGGCCTTGCTGGTTGTGTAGGCGAAGAAGTTGAGTTCTCTCCGGCTCGTGTGCTATTCCAAGATTTTACGGGTGTGCCAGTGTTTGTTGATTTCGCCGTTATGCGCGAGGCGTGTGCCGAGCTTGGTGGTGATCCAAAGAAGATCAACCCGCAGATTCCTTGCGATTTGGTTATTGATCATTCGGTGATTGCTGACGAGGCGGGATGTGCCGGTTCGCTTGCGGCGAATATGAAGCTTGAGTTTCAGCGGAACAAGGAGCGCTATGACTTCTTGAAATGGTCACAGGAATCTTTCGAGAATGTGCGTATTGTCCCGCCAGGAATGGGTATTTGCCATCAGCTGAACATCGAGCAGTTTGCGCACGTAGTCATGAAGTCGCCGAATGGTTTGGTAGGTGCTGACGAAACGCCGGTTGTCTATTTCGATACGCTGGTGGGAACCGATTCTCATACGCCGACAGCGAACGGTATTGGTGTTCTGGGCTGGGGTGTTGGTGGCATTGAAGCCGAAGCCGCGGCGCTTGGACAGCCGATCACAACGTTGGTACCGCGCGTGGTGGGTGTGCACCTCACCGGCGCATTGCAGCCGGGCGTGACGGCCATGGACGTGGCGCTTACGTTCGCAAGCGAGCTGCGTGCCAAAGGTGTGGTTGGTTGCTTCGTCGAGTGTTATGGCGAAGGTGTGTCGGGCTTGTCTGCCACGCAGCGTGCTTGTATATCGAATATGACGCCCGAGTACGGCAGCACGTGCACGCTGTTCCCCGTGGATGATCGGACGCTTGACTACTTGCGGTTGACCGGTCGCAGTGATGAGCAGGTCGCGCTGGTTGAAGCGTATGCGAAAGCACAGGGTCTGTGGCTTGATGCGGATGTCTCCGCGCGCACGTATTCAGATGTCGTTGAGATCGATCTGTCCGAGGTGACACGTAACGTCGCCGGTCCGTCGCGGCCTCACGACCGCATTGCTTTAGCCGATACGCATGGCCGTTTCGAAGCCGTTTGCGAGCAGCGCGGTCTTGACCGGTCGAAAGCGGTTGACGTGAGTGTTGCAGGTCAGACGCATCGTTTAAGCCATGGGGCTATTGCTATTGCTGCGGTTACCAGCTGCACAACAGCGACCGATCCGGCAATGATGCTGGCATGCGGCCTTATGGCGCGCAACGCCGCCGCTAAGGGCCTTGCCCCGAAGCCGTGGGTGAAGACCATTTTGGCACCAGGTAGCCATGCGACTGAGCTTCTGCTCGAGCGAGCTGGATTGCTGGAAGGCTTGCAACAATTGGGCTTTTACACATGCGGGTTCGGCTGCATGAGTTGTATTGGTAATTCGGGTCCGATTATCGATTCTATGCACGACGTTGCTGACGAGATTGAGCTTGCGAGTGTCTTGTCGGGTAATCGTAACTTCGAAGGTCGCATCTCTCCCGATGTGTCACAGAACTACCTGATGGCTCCGGCGAACGTGATTGCGTATGCGCTGGCAGGCACGATGGACGTCGACTTGAGTTCCGACTCACTTGGGCTTAACGATCAAGGGGAACCAGTCTATTTGGCTGATATCCAGCCCGACGAAGCTGAGTTGGCCGATCTGATGGAGCGTTTTGTCACAGCCGATTTGTATCGCGAAGGTTCGCGGGGCCTGTATGAGGGAGATAAAGCATGGCAGGCTCTTGGTGCCGACCAGAGTGATTTATTTGCGTGGAATGAGAATTCGACATATGTGCGCCGCGCACCGTATTTCGACGGCATGGGGTACAATCCTTCATCGCCAGCAGCTATCGATCATGCGGTTGCTATCGGACGCTTCGGCGATTTTATCACCACCGACCACATTTCCCCGGCGGGTGCCATTGCACCGGACTCTCCGGCGGCGCGCTATTTGCACGAACGTGGCGTGGCGGATGCGGATTTCAACACGTATGGAAGCCGACGCGGTAATCATGAGGTGATGATGCGCGGAACGTTCGCCAACGTGAAGTTGCAAAATCTGCTAGCAGAAGGGCGTCGTGGTGGTTGGACACTCGATGTTTTGAACAACAAGATAGACACTATCTTCGATGCGTCGCAACGCTATGCAAAGCAAGACGTACCACTCGTGGTGTTGGCAGGCAAGATGTACGGCAGTGGATCGTCGCGTGATTGGGCGGCGAAGGGGCCAGCATTGCTCGGCGTACGCGCTGTCATCGCAGAAAGCTTCGAGCGCATTCATCGGTCAAACCTCATTGGTATGGGTATGTTGCCACTACAGTTCAAGGATGGTGAAAACGCGGAGCGTCTTGGTCTTGATGGTACGGAGCGCTACACGATCGGTGCGGTTGACTTCTCGAGTGGCTTACCCGAACCGGCTGAGGTGGAGATTGAAGCTGCGCGTGCGGATGGTTCAAGCACGACGTTTAAGGCTGTGGTGCGCATCGATACACCAACCGAAGGTCGCTATTACGAGCACGGAGGTATCTTGCAGTACGTGCTTCGACAGCTTGTTGAGCAAGACATGTAGCGGTTTATCCTGATAGGGCTGTCTTGTTGGTTTGCGTAGGGCGTACTTTCGCAGTTTGCTTGGGAAGCTGTCCCGTTTGGGTGGAAGGCGTGTAGGCTTGGCATGCCAAAGAGCTTGAGGTAGGTTCACGCACGGTCCATGGTAACGAAAGTGTCACGGGAGCACCCGATCGTCGCATGCGGTCGGGTGTTTTCGTGTATAGTGACACGATAACTGCCAACATTGCTATGAGGTGATCACATGAAGCAACCTTCAGGATTCGACGCGCTGATCGAGGCTCTTAAGATGTCGGGGATGAACGTCGACTTTGGAGCAGACCCCGATGCGGATGGACCACGGCGCGCGCAGACTGCCGATGGATCGGGCGTTGGTGAACAGAGTCGTCCGTTTACAGCGTCTGCTGGCGGCAAGGCCCCGGGCGATTCGGGTCATACTCGCCGTGCGGGAGGTGGTCCGGGGAACCCGTTTGATGGAATGGGTGTTAACATCCCATTCTTCGACAACATGCACACCTGGGGAAAACGTGCGCTTATCGTGTTCGTTATTCTGGCTATCGTTGTGCTTGCGGCGGCATATTGGTGGTTCCATCCGCCCATCAACGTGCATAGCGTGGACACGTGGACATTCGTTGTGGTGTTTATCGTACTGCCTTGCTTTATCTTCCTGCGAATGAAATCGAAAACCTATGAGCGGGGAACCAGCAAGGTTGAGGCGAATCCTGGGAAAGCAAAGGCGTTCCGTGTGGCGTCGTTTTTGCCGGTTGCTGTAGTGGTGGTAGGCGTTGTGGGCTCCCTGATGTCGCTTGCACTGTTTCCTGGTAATGCCTCGAAATACGCGAACATCCTGCAAACCGACACTCTCGACTTTGCGACAGATATACAACAGGTTGATTATTCCGAGATTCCCGTTATCGACCGCGATTCTGCGATACTACTCGGCAATCGTGAAATGGGTTCTATCGCCGAGTACGTGAGCCAGTTCGAGATATCCCCGCTATACAGCCAGATCAACTACCAGAGTTCGCCAGTGCGCGTCAGTCCCTTGGGTTACGCCGACCTGTTTAAATGGTTCACGAATCGTGAACAGGGTATCCCGGCATACTCGCTAGTTGATATGACTACACAGGATGCAGAGATCGTACGGTTGGGTGACAACCCCATCCATTACTCGCAGTCTGAACCATTGGTTCGAAACATCGATCGCCACGTTCAGTTGAAGTATCCCTTCTATATGTTCGATGAGAAGTCCTTTGAGATAGACGAAGACGGGCGTCCGTGGTGGATCTGTCCGGTGCAAACACGAACGATTGGTTTGTTCGGCGGAACGACCGTCAATCGTGTGGTCATGTGTGATGCTACAACAGGAGAGTGTCAGGATCTTGCCATTGATGAGGTTCCGCAGTGGGTTGACCGTGCGTATCCTGCAAACCTGCTCATTCAGCAGTACAACTGGAGCGGACGGTACTCGAATGGCTGGCTGAACTCGTGGCTCGGACAGTCGGGTGTGGTGCAAACAACGCCGGGTGCCGATGGTCAGCTTGGGTACAACTACATCGCCAAGGATGATGACGTGTGGGTGTACACCGGAGTCACCTCCGCTACGGCGGACAATTCGATTGTGGGCTTCGTGTTAGTTAACCAACGTACTGCTGAGTCGCATTTCTACTCCGTATCGGGTGCGACTGAAGAATCGGCGATGCAGTCGGCCGAGGGCCAGGTGCAAAACTTGCGCTATAGTGCCACGTTCCCGTTGCTTATTAACGTATCGAATCAACCCACGTACTTCATGTCGTTGAAGGATGACGCTGGTTTGGTGAAGCAGTTCGCAATGGTCGATATTCAACGCTACCAAAACGTTGCGATCGGCGCGACGGTGGCGGAATGCCAAAAGGCCTACGAGACGCTACTCGCCACGAATGGTGTTGCGGTCGATTCCGAAACACCAATCGAGGGCACTACGGCGACGGGCGTTATCGACCACATCGCACAGGCGGTGGTGGAGGGTAACTCCCACTTCTACGTGACGCTTGTGGGCGACGACAACATCTACGACTTCGCTATTCCGGCGCTGATTGAGGTGGTTGGATTTAAAGAGGGCGATGAAGTTTCGTTTACCTATGTGGAAGGTGGCACGCTGTGTGCAGTGAGCGAGATTATCTCGGTCAAGGGGCGCGCTCTTGCTGATGATACGCAGGCTTCTGCTGACGGCACACCAGCCGACGATGCTTCAGCGGATGAGCAAGCATCGGGTGAAGGTGATGCTTCGAAGGATGATGCGGCTACGGTTGATGTCTGATGCTGTGTCGCTTTCACGGATGTGCAGGCTGCTGGATGAGATAGGGCTGCTAAGGTATAAAGCCAGCCACATCCCGTGAAGCAAGAGACTCGGGCACGCTTTGTTGAGTGAGCCGAGCAGTCGAGCACGCTATTGATCTTTTGTGGGGAAGTCGAGAAACTGTCGGCTTCCCCTTGACAAATTGAATCGTGATGTAAAAATGGACAAGCTGCCTTTTGCGAGGTAGTGAAAGAGAAACCGTTCCGCTGCTGCAGACAGCAGGTGCCGAAAGGCTTAAACGCATGAGTGCGGCCCGCCGAGGTGGTCATTGCAAGCTCACGCTTTCGACGACCCCCGCTGTCTCAAACGGCGGGGGTCGTTCTTTCGAGTGACGATCCCACCCGTAGATGGGCGGAACCCGAGCTTGGAAGAGAAGGAGGTGTATTGCATGCCCAATTTGAAGAACCAGGAAACGCTTGAGAAGATTAAGGGTGATCTGGACGGCGTAAACGCGATGTGGGTTGTGGACTACCGCGGCCTGAGCGTGAAGGAAATCGAAGCGCTTCGCGGTACGATTCGTGAAGCAGATGCTCGCATGAAAGTGTATAAGAACACGCTCATGCACATCGCTCTCGAGGAACTCGAGCTGCCGAATTTGGACGTTGTGCTGGAAGGTCCGTCCGCGTTCGTCTTCTCCGGCAACGACGTTGCCGCTTCGGCTAAGGCGATCAAGGAGTTCGCGAAGACGAACCCGAACTTGGTCATCAAGGGCGGCATGATGGACGGTGCGTTCGTGGATGCCGATCAGGTGGAGGCCATTGCCTCGCTGCCGTCTCGCGAGCAGCTGCTCGCCCAGATCGCTGGTGCCATCAGCGGCGTTGCCCGCGGCCTTGCCGTGTGCGTCAACGGCGTGCCCAGTGGCTTGGCTCGTGCCATCAAGGCGGTGTCCGAGCAAAAGCCCGCAGCGTAAGCGCTGCATGCGCGCGGTGACGCGCGCCTCTATAGTGAGAAAACAAGCTGCATGAGCGCAGCGAAACGAAAGGAATTGAAATGACCAACGAAGAGATCATTGAGGCGCTGAAGGAAATGACCCTTCTGCAGGCCAGCGAGCTTGTTTCCATGATTGAGGAAACCTTTGGTGTTTCCGCCGCCGCCCCGGCTGCCGTTATGGCCGCTGCTCCGGCTGATGGTGCTGCTGCTGCCGAGGAAAAGACCGAGTTCGACGTCGTGCTCGAGGGCTTCGGTGACAACAAGATCGCCGTCATTAAGGTTGTCCGCGAGATCACCAGCCTGGGCCTGAAGGAGGCCAAGGAGGTCGTGGAGAGCGCTCCGAAGGCCATCCAGGAGGGCATCGCCAAGGAGAAGGCTGAAGAGATTAAGGCTAAGCTCGAGGAAGCCGGCGCTGCCGTTACCTTGAAGTAAAGAGCTTCTCCGCTCTATGAGCGAAAACAAAGGCGTTGTCGCGCATACTGCACAATGACGTCACGTACGAAGCGAGGGATTCTTGCATTATCTGCAGGACCCTCGCTTTTCGTTGTGTAGTGGAAAGTGACAACGTGGTAACCGCTTTGCACGCATGGATTGCTACGTCGTATAGTTTCGGGGGAAGCGCTGATTGAAACGAGGTGCGGTGTACTCACACTAGGGCGTTCTTCTCATTATAAGGAAACGCAGGATAGGAGCATTCGTGCAACAAGGCTATTTCGATACAGCTTGGAGTGATGTTAGTGGTTCGCCAGGTTGGGTTGGCAAGCTGCTCCTTTTGACGCTGGTGAGTCTTATCCCTGTATTCGGGTGGATCGTGGTTCTTGGGTACCTGTTTGGTTGGGCGCGTGAGATCGCTTGGGGCGTGCGTGCGCCGCTTCCTGCTCGTATTTTCGGAAACGTCGACGGCTTGCTGTATAGTCGGGGCGCCTCTGTTTTGGTCATACTGTTTCTGTTTAGTCTTGCTCCTTTTCTCCTGTCGTGTTTGTATGAAGGCGTGTCCGACGTTGGCGGCAGCGTAGCTGAACGCTTCCTTAACTTGGTGCCAGTTGCGCATGTTGCCACTCCGATGATCACACTGGCGGCATCGCTCATTGCTGTTATGTTCGCGTTGGTGGGCTCGATGCGTGCAAGCATTTACGGACGGCTTGCTTCGGGTTTGCAGATAAACCGCATTTGGACGATGATCCGCTACGATATGAACGGACTGCTGCGCATCGCCGGTATGGCGGCCTTACTCTCGCTTGCTGCTGTGGGGGTTGTTCTTGTTTTAATGATCGTTATTGAGGGGCTTGGCCTGCTTGTTGCATGGATCGTATCAGGGGGAGGTGCTCATGTCTGGCCGCGGGGCTTCGGCATGGCGCTGTTCGCAGCATTTTGCGTGATTGCTTCGTTGTGTTTGTGCTCGGCGCTCGTCTCGGCGATGATGGTGTTCGCGACGACGATAGTCGTCCGTGCACTTGGGCATTGGACAGCTCAGTTCGACGTTGCTCATTGGCGGGGTCAGGATGATCCCCTGCCGTTCGAGGAAGCGCAAAGCTCCCGTATGTAACTTGAAGGCATGTAGGTGGGATGTCTTGTGCGCACGTGGGTTTGCCGGTGGTGTGGGGTTTCGCTACACTGAATTGCAACAAGTGTTTGAATCAATACGGCTTGGCAGGTGCGTCGCGTGGGCTTTCTTCCGATAAGCAGAGATGAGATGCTTGATCGAGGGTGGGATCAGGTTGACTTCGTCTACGTGTGTGGTGACGCATACGTAGATCACCCCTCGTTCGGTGCTGCCATCATCACGCGGTTGCTTGAGGCGAACGGGTTTAAGGTGGGCGTCATTGCGCAGCCTGATTGGCGTGATCCAGTGAGTATGACTGTGTTTGGCGAGCCGCGCTTGGGCTTTTTTGTGTCGTCGGGGAACATGGATTCCATGGTGAACCACTATACGGTGGCAAAGCGCCGTCGTAAAACCGATGCCTATTCGCCAGGTGGGCGCATGGGATTACGTCCTGATCATGCGACGGTTGTGTACAGCAACCTTATTCGGCGCACGTACAAGCGCGTGCCCATTATCTTAGGCGGTATCGAGGCGAGCTTGCGTAGGATGGCCCATTATGATTACTGGTCCGATCGCTTAAAGAGGTCGATCCTCCTTGACTCCGGCGCTGACCTGGTGTCGTATGGCATGGGAGAGCATTCCGTTATTCAAATTGCTGAAGCACTCGATGCTGGCTTAGATATCCGTGATATCACGTTTATCGACGGCACGGTGTACCGCACAACATCGCTTGAACACGTGTACGATGCTGTTGAACTTCCGTCGTATCAGAGCATGCTTGATGATCGCTTGCAATATGCCCGCAGCTTTCAGGTGCAGTACGCCAACAGCGACCCATTTCAGGGAAAGCGTTTAGTTGAGCCATATTCCGACCACCTGTATGTCGTACAGAATCCGCCAGCGCAGCCGCTCACACAGCAGGAAATGGACGCCGTGTATCGTCTGCCATATATGCGCGCATACCATCCTTCCTACGAAGCTGCTGGTGGTGTGCCTGCAATCCGTGAAGTTAAGTTCAGCCTGACAAGCGCCCGGGGGTGCTTCGGTGAATGTTCGTTTTGTGCGCTTACGTTCCATCAGGGGCGCATCATACAGTCGCGCAGCCATGAATCGCTTATTGATGAGGCACGCTTGATCACACAAGACCCCGACTTCAAGGGTTATCTGCACGACGTGGGAGGCCCGACCGCGAATTTTCGGCAACCAGCATGTGCTGCTCAGCTCAAGCGGGGCGCGTGCGTGGGAAAGCGTTGCCTGGCACCCAAGCCGTGTCGGAAGCTTGAGGCTGATCACTCCGATTACCTGGCACTCCTGCGTAAGCTGCGAATGCTTCCCGGTGTGAAGAAGGTGTTCGTCCGTTCGGGCATCCGCTTCGATTACGTGTTGGCCGATACTACTTGCGGTGATGACTTCCTACGTGAGCTCACCGAATACCACGTGAGCGGTCAGTTGAAGGTCGCCCCCGAGCATGTGTCTGATACGGTACTGCAGGCGATGGGCAAGCCGGAAAACCAGGCATACACGCGTTTCATAAAACGCTATGCTCAGCTCAACGACGAGCTCGGAAAGAAGCAGTATCTCGTGCCGTATCTGATGTCGTCGCATCCGGGTTCGACGCTTGATGCTGCCATTGAACTTGCCGAATATGTACGCGATTTAGGGTACATGCCCGAGCAGGTGCAGGACTTCTACCCGACACCCTCGACGGTGTCAACCTGTATGTATGCGACTGGTGTGGATCCCCGCACGATGGAGCCAATTTTTGTGCCGAAAAGTCCACATGAGAAGGCGCTGCAGCGGGCTCTTATTCAGTATCGAAATCCGAAAAACCGCGATTTGGTGTGCGAGGCGCTGCGAAAAGCAGGTCGTACTGACCTTATCGGCTATGGGAGCGAATGCCTGGTGCGTCCAAAGAAGGGTAGCAGTCCCTCGCGTCCGCGCGGCGGCGGGAACAGTCCCTCGCGTCCGCGCGGCGGCGGGAGCGGCGAGACCAAAGGCAAAGCGCGCAAGAAGCGCCGGTAGAGCATGGTGATCGTGTTACAATGTCGGCCATGACTGAAGCGACTCAAATCTCACTTACTGTTCCCGGAAGCGTCGATATGACGCTTCTTGTTGGGCCTGCCGACGAAGCCCTGCGCGCCATCCAAGCTGCGTTTTCTTCGCGGGTGACCGTGCGTGGTAATGTTATTGCGCTCGAAGGCGATCCATCCGAGGTACAAACGCTAACCGCGTTGTTCTCTGATCTGATTAAGCGGGCTGAAAGGGGCGAAATCGCCACGGCCGACTACGTTACCCACTCTGTTGAGTTGTTGCGTTCGGCGGCATTTTCGCCCGATGCATTGCGCGAGGATATCCTGCTCACGTACCGCGGCCGCGCCATTCGTCCGAAGACGACGGGGCAAAAGCGCTATGTTGACGCCATTCGCTCGCATACTGTCACGTTCGGTATTGGACCAGCTGGCACAGGTAAAACCTACCTGGCTATGGCGCTTGCCGTGGCGGCGCTGAAGCGCAAAGAGGTCGACCGCATCGTGCTCACCCGTCCCATTGTCGAGGCGGGGGAGAACCTGGGGTTTCTTCCAGGAACGCTTACCGAGAAGGTTGATCCGTACATCCGACCGCTCTACGATGCGCTATTCGACATGACTGATATGGAGAAGGCTGGGCAGCTGCTCGAGAATGGCATTATCGAGATCGCGCCGTTGGCATTCATGCGAGGGCGTACGCTCAACAACAGTTTCGTTATCTTGGACGAAGCGCAGAACACGACGCCCGAGCAGATGAAGATGTTTTTAACGCGTTTAGGATTCGGAACAAAGATGGTTGTAACCGGTGACGTCACGCAGCTCGATCTTCCCCGTGGGGTATCGGGTTTGAAAGGAGCCCAGCGTATTCTCGGCGGTATCGACGACATTGCTTTCTGTGAGTTCACGGGAAGTGATGTTGTCAGGCATTCGCTTGTGGCCTCCATCGTAGCGGCATACGAAAAAGCGTAAAGGTGGGAGTGTAACCTATGGAAATACAAATCAATTACGATTACCGTTTTGATGATCTTGAGCGCATGCCACTGCACGAGCTAACGCAGTTCGTTTTAGTGCGTGAACAGCAACCGTCTATGACTGAAGTATCCATCAACTTCGTGAAAGACGGGATCATTGCCGAACTGAACGAGCGTTATCGCGGAAAGATCGGTCCGACCGACGTGCTGTCGTTCGAATGTGATGGCATTGACGATGGAATGCCGGCGGTAGGCGATGGCGAAGTGTACGAGTTGGGCGACATCGTTATCGCACCTGACGTCGCCGCTCGCCAGACGCAGGAGTTCGGTACTACCTTTGAGGAAGAGATCAGTCTGCTGCTCGTGCACGGACTGTTGCATCTGTGTGGTTACGACCATATTGAAGACGACGAGGCCGAGGTTATGGAGACCCGCGAAGCCGAGCTGCTCGCCGAATGGGCAAAGCGCTAATGTCCAATAAAGAGCGCGTATCGCGGTTGGACTGCGGAAACTGCGAACGGTTTTCGCACGATGGTGCGTCGTACGCTGCTGGTCACACGACACTTCCACACTCGTTTCTGTATGCGGCGCGGGGCATTGGATATGCCGTTGTTACGCAGCGCAACATGAAGATACATCTTGCATTTGCTGTGCTCGCCATTGTCTTGGGAGTGTGGCTGCGTATCGATGCTCACTCGTGGGCGGCGGTTGCGATCTGCATTGCTTTAGTGACTGCGACCGAATGCATGAACACCGCAATTGAGCTCATTGTCGATGCGGTGTCGCCCGGCTACTCCGAATTCGCTCGCCATGCGAAGGATTGCGCTGCGGGGTGCGTGTTGCTGTGCGCGTTGGGATCGGTTGCTGTGGCGATTGCTGTTTTTGGCGGGCCCTTGCTCGCGCTGCTTTAGAAAGGCCAAGCTTATGAACGACTTTGAGGTATTCGATCCGACGGATTGGGACGAAGAAGAGGCGCTGGCTGCAGGTGTGGTTGAGTTTCCTGGTGCTCCATCGGGTGACGTATGTCATGAGCAAGACGCGAACGTATCGGACGGCGCGGTGTTCAAATCGGGTTTTGTGACGCTTGTCGGACGCCCGAATGCGGGCAAGTCGACGCTGCTGAACGCCGTTATGGGAAAAAAGATTGCCATCACGTCGAACACGGCCCAGACGACGCGCCATCGATTCCGCGCCGTGCTAACGCGCGAGAGTTCGCAGATTGTCATCGTAGATACGCCGGGTCTGCACAAGCCGCACGATGCGCTGGGTGAAGAGCTGAACGTTAGCGCACTGAAAGCCCTTGAGGACGTTGACGTGGTGGCAATGGTTATCGACTCGTCGCAACCTATCGGCCGTGGAGACGAATGGGTTGCCGCGCAAATCCGCCGAAGCCGAGCTCGCAAAATCTGCGTGCTGTCGAAGACCGATCTGGTGCGTGGTGAAGCGCTGGCAGTGCAGCGCGCATCTACCGAAGCGCTTGCCGACTGGGATGCAATGGTGGGGTTGTCGTCGACGCGCCACCACAACATCGATGCATTCATTGAGGAAGTTGAGTTCCTGCTGCCGCAGGGACCGATGTGGTTTCCCGCCGACATGGATACCGACCAGCCTATCGAGGTAGTCGTTGCGGAGTTCGTGCGTGAGAAGATACTGCGCGGTTTCCGCGATGAGGTGCCGCACGCCATTGGTGTTGCGGTCGATCATATGGACTACGATCGCAAAAAGGACCTTCACCGTATTGCCGCGACCATTTATGTGGAGCGCGAAAGTCAGAAGGGTATCATCGTTGGCAAACGTGGCGCTGCTATCAAGCGTATTGGTACCGAAGCGCGTGCCGATTTAGAGCAACTTTTGGGTACCAGGGTGTATCTTGACCTCGAAGTAAAGGTGAAGAAAAACTGGAGACGCGACGCAAACCAAATCAGGCGGTTTGGCTACGGGGAATAAGAGGGTGCGCTCGCGCTGTGCACACCGATACATGGTAGTGTATCGCGCGGCATGGAATGTTGGTGCATGTTTTGGCTTGGGAGCAGGTAAGACCCAAGAAAAACCACGTGCTTGGGATACAATTCCCTCGGTTGGGTTTTGCGAGAAAGCGTGCGTATGATTTGCTCTCAATGCGGATCGGAAAACAGGGAAGGCGCGAAGTTCTGTGACGAATGTGGCAGGCCGTTGCTTCCTGAAATAGTTCCTGAGTCGGATGCGGCTGATCTTAGTAGCTCTACGGCAGATGTTGATCGGACGCAGGAACTCGAAGCTGTCGATGCAGATGGCGACGCAAAGCCGTCCGACAGCCTCGAATCGTTGGATGCTGCCCCGTTTCATTCGGGGCCGCATGCCGGTGTGCACCGCGATGACGAAAGCGATGATGAAGAGGATCTTCCTCAATCCGAATTTACGCTCGATCTTCGTGGTTTTGACGAATGCCTCGTTGAACCTGGGTATGTGCCGCCGCGCGTGTCATGGAACTCGGGTGACACGATGGAGTTGCCCCGCATCGACGACGCGCCATCTGTTCCGCGCCGTGATTTCCGTGCGCCCGATCAAAACGAAAAGAAGGGCTTGTTCCGCAAAGGGGATGCGGCGAAGAAGCTAAAACAGGCTGAACAGACGCAAGAGCAGGCTCGCAGACAGGCGCAGCAAGAACAAAAGCAAGACCAAAAGCAGAAGACTCCCAAGCGCTCCGGCAAGCTAAAGGCAGGGCTTCTCGTTGCCGTGTGCTTGATTGCAATTGGTGTGGCGGCGTTGGGCTTGACGTATCAATTCGAAATGTGGGGTGGCAAGACTATTCCCAATGTAGTGGGGCTCACGCAGGCTGATGCGACCTTTATGCTCGAGAGCAAAGGCTTTTCCGTGCGTGAAACAAAGGTCAAGTCGGATGAAACTGAAGGGCTCGTGCTCATGGTTGATCCTGGCGTTGACTCCCGCGTGTCGGCTGGCTCGGAGGTTGTCATCCACGTTTCGCAGTCGAGAAGTATCCCCAATGTTGTTGGCATGCAGCGTGATGAAGCGCTCGCTCTGCTCGAACAAGAGGGATTTGAGCAGGTGAAGGTGGAAACTCAGAAATCCGATGAGCAGGAAGGGCTGGTCGTGGGCGTGACGCCTGCAGCTGGTGAGAAGGCGAAAGCGGTCACGAGTATCACCGTTACCGTTACTGCACCGTATTGCGTTCCGGACGTGATGGGTCTTACTTGGGACGAAATGATTGCCGCCATTGAAGGTGAAGGGTACGTTTACGATGTCGCCTACGTGTACGACGACTCTGTCGCCGAGGGTACCGTTTTAGGGACAGAACCCGCAGCGGGCGAGAAGCTGCCGAGTGGGTCTGTTGTGGTTATTCAGCTTGCAAAATCGCGCGGTGCCGAGCTCGAGGCTGCGGCGATGAACTATCTGCAAGGAGCTGGCAGCATCACGCTTGGCGGGGTGAGCTATGCGATCATGTCGGTTGATTCGGTTGCCTACGAAGGTAATGACACTACGTCATTTACGGTCACGTGTGCTGCTGTTACCGTACTCGACGGTGAAACAGTGTACGGATCGAACAAACAGAAGTCGGGCGTTATCGTATGGGACGCCAACAACAACATCGTGAGTGTGTCATAAGGGCGTAGCTTGTGTCAACGGCTACGTATACCGCTCGTGCGATAGTGCTTCGCCGAACCAAACTCGGCGAAAGCGACCTGATTGTTACGTTTTTGGCCGATGATGGCTCTCAGGTGCGCGCGGTTGCCAAAGGGGCACGCAAACCGACGAGCTCGTTCGCTGCGCGTCTTGAACTGTATTCTCACGTTGATATGCTGCTGGCGAAGGGTAGAAACCTCGACATCGTGAAGGAAGTTCGCCTTAATGCCAGCAACGTTGCTCTCAGGAGTTCGCTTGAACTGTCAACCTGTGCTTCTGCAGGGGCTGAGCTTTTGGGGAAGGTGTCGCAGACAGGGCTTTCAAACTGTAAGTTGTTTGCGCTGTCGTCTACGGCATTTTCCGCCATGGCTGCCGCAGATGTCGACCATGCGCTGGCCATGTGCGCCGCGTTGCTATTGAAAACGCTGGCGTTTTCGGGTGTTAAGCCGCAGCTTACGCGTTGCGTTTGCTGTGATGCGACAATCAATCTGCGCACATGTCAGGAGCTCGTGCCCGTTTCGTGCGAAGAGGGTGGCGTGGTGTGCCCCGCCTGTGCGCGACGATGTGAGTCGGTGGCGATGCCTGCTGCTGCACTCGCGTGGTCAGAGACGCTGCTGTACTCGACATTCGAGCAAATATCAGGTATGACGGTTGACCGGAATGGTAGCTTCGGTGCATTGCGGCTTTGCCAACGCTGGACGCAGTATCATGTGGGCGCGAATCTGAAGTCGCTCGATTTTCTGTTCTCCTGCGGATTGTTCTGACGAGGCGATCCGTTTCGAAAGCATGTGAAGAAGGAAAGGAAGCAAAATATGTACACGTATATAACTCGAGGCGTTTGCGCTCAAGCGATATGCATTGATCTTGAGGGTGATACGGTGGGAGATGTGCAGTTCATTGGTGGCTGTAACGGGAACTTGAAGGCCATTTCTAAGCTGGTGCGCGGCATGACCGTCGATCAAGTGGCCGAGCTGCTCGAGGGTAATACCTGCGGTCCTAAGCCAACCTCGTGTGCCGATCAGCTGGTGGCGGGGCTGCGCGAGGCGCAGCGCGCTGCGGGTGCTACTCGGTAGTGCTGGCTTCGCAAATTAACGAGGCACAGGCAGGGCGCACATGATGTGCGGAAGGTGTGGCGAGCGGGCTTTTCGCTTGTTTTCCGCTGTTCGCGCCCTATAATGGATGGGCTGTGTTTTTCAGCATCCCCTTCCGCTTGGTTTTCATGGTTGTCGTATGGGTACTCAGCGGTCGGGCAGTGAATAAGGCGCGCGTCATCTGGCCGATGGCACGCGTGAGTGGTGGGGTAGCAACCCCGCATGACGAAAGGTGGACATCATGGCCGACAAGCTGAGCATTTCCAAAGAGCGCACCGCTGAGCTCATTAAGGAGTTCGGTAAGAACGAGCACGATTCGGGCAGCTCCGAGGTTCAGGTTGCGATCCTTACCGAGCGCATCCGTAACCTCACCGAGCATCTGAAGGTGCACAAGAAGGACAACCATTCTCGCCGTGGTCTGATGATGCTTATTGGCAAGCGTCGCGGCTTGCTGAAGTACATCAAGAACCGCGATATCGATGAATACCGCGCTCTCATCAAGAAACTCGGCATCCGCGACAACATCTAAGAGGACTAAGGCCCGCTTCGGCGGGCCTTCGTTTAGGAGCGAAAGCTCCTGAGACGGCCGGAAGCGTAAGGGCGTTGCTGGTCGTGATGGCGCCGAACCCTAAGTAGCCGCCATCGAAGAAGTCCGCGTGCAATAGGGCATGCGGGACAGAAGAGAAAGACATGAATCTATGAACAAAATCGTCGAGTCCTTCGAGCTGTACGGCAAGAGCTATCGGCTCGAAACGGGGGAGCTTGCAAAGCAGGCGTCGGGAGCGGTATTGGTTACTCAGGGTGACACAACCGTGCTTGTGACAGCGGTCATATCCGACGAAGAACGCGATTACGACTTCTTCCCTCTGACGGTCGACTTTATCGAGAAGATGTATGCGGTTGGTCGCATTCCGGGCGGCTACTTGAAGCGTGAGGCAAAGCCGTCGGACAAGGGCACGCTCACGGCTCGCATGATCGACCGCCCCATCCGTCCGGGTTTCGTTGAGGGCTTTAAGCACGAAGTTCATGTGGTGGCAACTACGTTTGTGTGTGACAGCGTGAATCCGCCCGACGCCATCTGTGTCATGGGTGCCTCCGCTGCGCTCATGTTGGGCGCCGCGCCCTTCGACGGCCCCGCTGCCTGCGTGCGTATCGGTCGCAACGTAGACACGGGTGAGTTTATTGTAAACCCCACGTACGAAGAGCAGGAGGCGTCGGATCTCGAGCTTACTATTGCCGGCACCGCTGACTATATTTCCATGGTTGAAGCGGGTGCGAAGGAAGTCAGCGAAGAGGACATGTTGGCCGCTATGACTTTTGGTCAGGAAGCCATTGCGGCATTTTGCGCTAAGCAGCAGGAGTTCTTGAACAAGTGCGACATCCAGCCTCGCGAATGGACCATTCATGTGGCTGATCCTTCCATCGCCGAGCGCGTTGCGCCCTTTGCAGCCGACATGTCTGCGGCCTTGAAGGATGCCGACAAGCTTGCGCGTATGGGTAAAGTTGACGAGTTGAAGCGTCGCATCACCGATGAGCAGTTCACCGAGGACGAGCGTGTAAACTGGAAGGGCGACATCGCCGCCGAGCTGAAGAAGCTCGAGAAGCATGCCATGCGTGCGATGGTTATCGAAACAGGCGAGCGCGCTGACGGCCGTGCCCCTGAAGAGATTCGCCCGCTACACATCGTGCCGGGTTATCTGCCTCGCGTGCACGGTTCGGGTTTGTTCCAGCGTGGTCAGACCCAGGTGATGAGCGTGTGCACGTTAGGTATGCTCAACGAATGGCAGCGTTTGGACACCATTGACCCCGCTGAAGGCAAGCGGTATATGCATCAGTACAACTTCCCGCCGTACTGCACGGGTGAAACTGGTCGCATGGGTGCGCCCAAGCGCCGCGAGATCGGGCATGGTGCGCTGGCCGAGCGCGCTTTACTGCCGGTGCTGCCCAGTGAGGACGATTTCCCCTACGCCATCCGCGTGGTGTCTGAGGTGCTGGAATCGAACGGATCCTCGTCGATGGCTTCCACGTGCGGCAGCACGCTTGCGCTCATGGATGCGGGTGTTCCTATCTTAGAGCCAGTGTCCGGCATCGCTATGGGTTTGATCAAGGAAGGCGACGACGTAGTGGTGCTCTCGGACATCCAAGGTCTCGAGGACTTCCTGGGTGACATGGACTTTAAGGTGTGCGGAACCCGCAACGGTATCACTGCACTTCAGATGGACAACAAGGCGAAGGGTCTTTCCGTGGACATTCTGTCGCGTGCGCTCAAGCAGGCGCATGAGGGTCGCGCGTACATTTTACAGGCTATGCTCAAGCAAATCGAAGCTCCCCGCACCGAGCTCTCCGAGTTCGCGCCCCGCATCGAAACTATCCACATTCCGGTTGACAAGATTCGAGACGTCATCGGTAGCGGCGGCAAGGTTGTCCGCGGCATTCAGGATGAAACCGGTGCAAACATCGACATCCAGGAAGACGGCACCATTCATATCGCTGCGGTTGACGGCAACGCTGGCGCTGCAGCCAAGGCTATGATCCTCGGCATCGTGAAGGAGCCCGAGGTGGGCGAAATCTACGAAGGCGAGGTCGTGGGTATCAAGGACTTCGGTGCATTCATCAAGCTGACGCCTGGTAAAGACGGTCTGCTGCATATCAGTCGCATGGCGAATGGCCGCGTTGGTAAGGTGGAGGATGTGCTGTCGCTTGGCGATGTGGTGAAGGTGCAGGTGCTCGAAATTGATCCGAAGACAGGCAAGATTTCGTTGGATCGCCTGGAAAAGCCCGATGCGCCCGAAGGTTCCGCTCCCGCGCGTCATGATCGCGATGATCGTCCGCGCGGCGACCGTCGTGGTGAGCGGCCTCGTCCCGGTCAGGGCAGTCGCACACCACGTCGTCGGCATGAGGCGTAATTTGTATTGCAGTTGCTGACGCAACTGCAATAACCTTGATGCTGCGAAGGGCTCTGGCACCCGTCCTTGCTCCGTATGTAAGACTCGGCACGCTTGACATGCGCTTGGTCTTGAGGCGGGGTAATTCCGGGCACCAGAGCCCTTCTTGCTGGCTTTGTCGAGCATGCGCGTTATAACATAACGGGGAAAGGGAAAGCGCTGTTACGTTTGGAACCGCAAGCATGGGTGCATGGCGGGCTCGTAGCGTCGTGGATGTTTCGCTGTTCCTTCGCGGAACAATAGAATGGAGAGAACTATGATTAAGGTAGCTGTTGCTGGTTGCGCGGGACGGATGGGTTCGGCAGCGGTGGATGCCATCACCGCTGCGAGTGACATGGAAGTTGTTTGCGGGGTTGACCCGTTTGCACAGGGCGATGCTGTATTTCCTGTGTACGCTTCTGTTGAAGCGGCGCTTGACGCGCATGAGGTTGACGTGCTTGTTGACTTCACGCGGCCGGACGTAGTGGAAGGAAATCTTGCCGTCGCTTTGCCGCGTGGTGTGAACTGCGTGGTGGGCACTACCGGGCTTTCGAACGATGCGCTCGAAGCGCTTGCCGCCACCGCGCAAGAAGATACCTGTCTCTTCTACGCCCCGAATTTCACCACGGGTGCGGTGCTTATGATGCAGTTCGCGAAGGCAGCGGCACCCTTCTTTCCCGAAGCAGAGGTTATCGAGTTTCATCATGCGCGCAAACTGGATGCTCCTTCGGGTACGGCAATGCGTGCGGCACAGATTATCTCCTGTGCGCGCGGTGGCCACAAAAGTGAAGCCCCGGGCCGTGAAACCGAAATTGCTGGTGCCGAAGGCGCGCGCGGGGCGCTCATTGATGGTGTGCCGGTGCACGCGGTTCGTTCTTCGGGGTTTGTTGCTAGCCAGGAGGTTATCTTCGGCTCCATGGGCCAGACGCTTACGATCCGACATGATTCATGGGATCGCACGTCCTACATGCCTGGCGTGCT
Source organism: Adlercreutzia sp. ZJ141 (assembly GCF_011038965.1). Taxonomy (GTDB): domain Bacteria; phylum Actinomycetota; class Coriobacteriia; order Coriobacteriales; family Eggerthellaceae; genus ZJ141. The sequence goes on from NZ_JAAKEB010000001.1 coordinate 21,496, forward strand.
GCTGGGTATCCGCAGCGTTGGTGAACGGTGCGGTTTGATTGTCGGTTTGGAGAACTTCATGATGTAGGCTTCATGCTGCGCATAATGGTGTGCCATAATATGCAGTTACTGAAAAAAGGTACCAATGCGGCCGCATCCGATGCGCGCGGCCGCCAAGTGAGGAGCGCGCAATGAGTCAGCTTTTGTTCGGTCGCATGATCCCTGCAATGATCACGCCTTTCGATGAGATGGGCAATGTCGATCTGAAAACGGCTGAAGCGTTGGCAGACCGTCTGATAGCGGGCGGCGCTGATTCGTTGCTCGTATGTGCTACCACCGGCGAGAGTCCCACGGTGTCGCATGCCGAAAAGATGGACCTGTTTCGCACGGTTGCCGAGGTCGCCCGTGGGCGTGTTCCTGTTATCGCTAACGTCGGCGGCAATTGTACGTCCGATTCCATCGCACTTGCGCGCGAAGTGCAAGGCATTGGAGTTGACGGCTTCCTTTGCGTTGTGCCGTACTACAACAAGCCTCCGCAAGAGGGCATGTACCAGCATTTCGGATCAATCGCGCGTAGTGTCGATCTTCCGGTAGTGCTGTATAACATACCTGGTCGCTGCGTGGTGAACATGCAGGCCGACACTACCATCCGCTTGGCGAGGGACTTTGATAACATCGTCGGCGTGAAGGAATGTTCAGGCGACATGGATCAGGTGGGAAGGATCGCACGCGAAACACCGGAGCACTTCAACGTGTATTCCGGTGACGACGCATCGACGTGCGAAATCATGAAGCAAGGCGGCGTGGGGGTCATCTCCACCACAGGAAACGTGGCTCCTGCCCGTATGAAGGAAATCGTCGAGCTGTGTGCTTCGGGCGACTGGGATGCGGCAAAGCGGGCCAATGAGCGCTTGTTGCCACTGATGGAGGGCTTATTTGAAACTTCCAATCCCATTCTTGTGAAGGAGGCATTACGCCTTCTCGGTTTTCCCGTGGGAGGCGTGCGCCTTCCTTTGGTGAGGGCCACGCGCCAGCAGTCCGAGCGGCTTGCCGACGTCATGCGCGAGGTGGGCATTCTCTAGAGAAATACTGGCTGGAACCGACTCGTCAGCGTTGGACTGACGGAATTGATCGGTGTTTCTCTCATCCACTTCGCTCGAACGAAAGGATGTAATGGAATCGAATAATACGCCGAAGAACGGCGAGGATGGCCAGCGGAACAAGCAGGGCGATCGCACTACGCGGTCGTATCGTCATGTCAAGCTCGAGCGCAAACGCCCTCAGCTAACAAAAGGATCGAAGTCCGACATGCCCGCAGGCGATATATCGTTGCCGCAGAGTCAACGCAGGCGCCGTCTGCCGCAGCACAAGACCGGCAAGCGTGGGTCGGTGCTCAAGATCATCCCACTGGGAGGTCTTGACGCCATTGGTAAGAACATGACGGTGTTCGAATGCGAGGGCGACATGATCCTCGATGACGCCGGTCTTATGTTTCCCGATGATAGCCACCCAGGTGTTGACCTCATTTTGCCCGATTACACGTATCTGCTGGAAAACGCGAGCAAGCTTCGAGGCATCGTTATCACCCATGGGCACGAAGACCACACCGGAGCGCTTCCGTACGTGCTGAAGGATTTAGGGCTTGACATTCCCATCTATGCGACGAAGCTCACACTGGGGCTTATCGAGGGCAAATTTGCCGAACATCGCATCAAAAATGCCCGGTTATGCGAGATCAAAGCTGGTCAGACTGTCAAACTCGGCTGCATGGAAGCTGAGTTCTTCGCGGTCAACCACTCGATACCAGGCGCGGTTGGCGTGCGCTTCAAAACGCCCGCTGGTACCGTGGTGCATACAGGCGACTTCAAGCTCGATCAAACGCCAATTGATGGCGTAACCACCGATTTCGGCGCGCTCGCCCGGTTTGGGCGGGAGGGTGTTGACCTCATGATGTCCGATTCGACAAATGCTCAAAACCCCAATTTCACGCCTTCTGAAGCTGAAGTTGGCAAAGAGCTCGACGCGATTATTTCGCGAGCAACGGGCCGCGTGATTATCGCGTCGTTCGCTAGTCATATCCACCGCATGCAGCAGATTTGTGACGCAGCGGTGAAAAACGGGCGCAAGGTGGTGGTGACGGGCCGATCGATGGTGCAAAACACCGACATCGCGCGACGGCTCGGATACCTCAACATTAGCGACAACGACATCATCGACGCGTATGACATAAAGGGCATTCCTCCCGAGCGCGTGGTTATCATGTGCACCGGTAGCCAAGGCGAGCCACTGTCGGCGTTGGCGCGCATTGCCAACGGCGAGCACAAGACAATCTCGCTCGATGCGGGCGACACGGTTATTGTGTCGGCAACGCCTGTTCCTGGCAATGAGAAAGCGGTGACGAAGGTCATCAACGCGCTCGCGAAGCTGGGGCTGGATGTGTACGACAAGTCGCGTGCTCGGGTTCACGTATCGGGGCATGCTGGTGCCGAAGAACTGAAGCTTGTGCTGTCCATTGTGAAACCGCATGCGTTTATGCCCGTGCATGGCGAGGCAACACATCTGCGCGCTCACGCCAAACTGGCTGAAGCGACGGGGGTGGCACCTGAAAACGTGTTCATTTGCGAGAACGGCGAATCACTCGAGCTGTCCGCCGACGGCATCCGTCGGGGTGAAACGGTGCAAAGTGGCATTGTGTTTGTGGACGGATTGTCGGTGGGTGACACGTCGCAGGACGTGCTTGACGAGCGCAGTGCACTATCGGCACAAGGCTTCGCTGCGGTTGCTGCAGCCGTGTCGGGCGCGAAGAATTCGCTGGTTGGGCAGGTGAACGTTGAGCTGCACGGTGTTGCTGGTGGCGATGACGGATATCTTGCCGATGACGCGCAGAACTGCGTCGCCCGCGCCATGAACAAGGCGCTCAGCCGGGGTTTGCGTGGTCGCGACTTAGAGAAGGCGGTGAAAGACGCGTTGCGCAGCCTGCTATGGGATCGCACGAAGACGCGACCCATGGTGGTAGTCAGCTTCATTTACGTGTAGCCTGCAAGATGGGCCGAGTTGCTTTTCCCCGCGCATGATGGTTGATGCGGGTGGGTGACTCGGCTTGCGGATGTGGCCAGCTGCCCTTCGATACCGGTCGATGGGCAGCGAAAAAACGAATCAAAAACGCAGCATGAAGGAGCGATTGTGGCCAATCGATCATCAAGCAAAACGGCATCCCGCGGTAAAGGAAACGGGAACTCTTCAAAACGGTCGTCTCAGCGGTCGTCTCAGCGGGGCCGCCGTCTGGGCGCGCGGCCAGCAGACGGCGAGCGGATGCTCGATGATCGCGCACGTCGTGAGATCGCGGGTGTGGTGTTCGCTATTGTGGCGCTGGTGCTGTTTGTTATTGCTGTCATGCCCACCGATGCGCTGCTTTCGCACCTTCTGTCGGGTGCGTTGCACCTTTCTGTCGGGTTGGGTGCGTATCTGATACCTGTGTTCTTGCTGATCGTGGGCGCGACGTTTGTTGTCAACATCGAACGTCAGCAAATCCCTGCACGGGTGTCGCTGGGGTTGGCACTCATTCTGTTTGCTATTCTCGTACTGCTGTCGCTGTTTACCCCCAATGTTACGCCGGAGGATCCAAGCGCACTGTTTGAGGAAGAAGCGCTGGTGGCGCGTGGCGGATACGTGGGCGCGGGCATCGCTTGGCTGGGAGTGAAGCTGCTTGGGCAGCCGGTGTCGTGTATCATCATGGTTGGCGTAATCGTCATAGGTTTGGTGGTTATCGGGTTCTCGTTATCGAAGCTCATCGATCGTGTTCGTGCAATACGTGAGCAGCGTGAGGCACAGATGGGCGAGCAGCCCCATGGCGCGAAGGTTCCGTTGTTCGCGGCAGGTAAAGCGAACCGCGCGGCATCGGCGCATGATGTTGACGATCAGACGTCGGCCCAGATGGATGAGCGTTTGGCAGCAACCGACACGCGCGTGCTACCTGTGCTTCCCGGGCAGGTGCGCGCTTCTCGTTCGGGCAGACGCACCTCTCGTGCTGCAGTGCCTGCGACGTCTGCGACGCCTGCGACGCCTGCGGCCTCTTCAGTAACCGCATCTCTTGACCCATCTGAATCGACAAGCTTAACGCGTCGCCTTCCTGATATGTCTGGAAAGGCTGGGAAAACGCAGGCTCTCACGCGCAAGTTGGGGCATCGTGCCGATCAAGCTGATCAGACTGATCGCGAGAAGGACTCTGTTGCCGCGACGCGTAAGGCAGCTGGGAAAAAGCCCGCTACACCGATGGCTACCCCGCATCCGTCTGACGGCTTTGAGTTGCCGCCAATGTCGTTGCTGGCGGTGTCGAAGGACTCCAAACGTGACCAGGCGAGCGACGCCGAGCTACAGGAGACAGCCGCGTGCCTGCAAGAAACGCTCGAGGATTTCAACATTATGGCGCAGGTGGTTGGCTGGGTTGCTGGCCCAACCGTCACTTTGTACAAGGTCGATTTGCCTGCTGGCGTGCGCGTGAGCCGCGTCACCGCACTGCAAGACGACATTGCGCTTGCACTCGCCGCTCCAGGTGTGCGTATTTTCGCGCCCATTCCGGGAACGAATTTCGTGGGTATCGAGGTGCCCAACCGCACGCGGCAGATGGTGTTGCTCGGCGATGTGCTGAAGGAAGCGCCGGATGGGCCGTTGCAAATCGCTATCGGCAAGGATGTCGAGGGTCACTGCATCGTGTCGGATTTGGCAAGGATGCCGCACTTGCTCATCGCCGGCACCACGGGTTCGGGCAAATCGGTGTCCATTCACGGCATGATCATGTCGATCCTTATGAGGGCCACACCTTCCGAAGTTCGCTTCATTATGATCGACCCGAAGCGCGTCGAGTTCATTTTGTACAACGGCATACCGCATCTCTACGTGCCCGTGGTGACCGACCCGAAGGAGGCGTCGAGCGCGTTGTCGTGGGGCGTTGCCGAAATGGAGCGTCGTCTGAAGGTGTTCTCGAAGATGGGCGTGCGTAATATCGGGCAATACAACGCCGAGGTGCAGTCTGGCTCTCTCGAGGACGATTCCTGCGAGGAACTGCCTTATATCGTCATCGTTATCGACGAGCTTGCTGACCTCATGATGAACGTCGGCAAGGAAGTGGAGTTTTCCATCAGTCGTATCGCGCAGCTGGCGCGCGCGGCGGGCATTCACCTGATCATTGCAACTCAGCGTCCGTCAACCAATGTGGTCACGGGTCTTATTAAGGCGAATATCACCAATCGTATCGCGCTCAATGTAGCTAGCAGCATTGACAGCCGCGTCATTCTCGATTCGCCTGGCGCCGAGAAGCTCATTGGCAGGGGCGATTTGCTGTTGTCGAAGCCCGAGTACGCCAAGCCTCAGCGAATTCAGGGTTGCTGGGTTGAAGATGACGAGATTAACGCCGTTGTTGAGGTGCTGAAGGCCCAAGGTGAGCCGGAATACCATTCGGAAATCTTGCAGACAAACCTCATCACGTTGGGCGCGTCGCAGCCCGATGGGTCGGGTGGCTCGGGTACGGCCGATGATCCACGGCTTTGGGAGGCTGCCGACATTGTGGTAAGTACCGGTTTGGGATCAACTTCGAACATTCAGCGTCGGCTCAGCGTCGGGTATTCCCGTGCGGGCCGTATAATGGACATGCTCGAGGAAAAGGGCGTTGTAGGTCCCCCGAACGGCAGCAAGCCGCGCGAGGTGCTCGTTGACGCCATGGAACTTGAGACGCTGAAGGCCTTCGAGGCTCAAGATGCGGCAAGCGGAGAGGACTAAGACCGTGGCTTACAACGATTTCGGACAGCTGCTTCGTGAAGCGCGCGAACGCAAAGGCTATGATCTGCCCACAGCGGCGCGGAGGCTTCGCATCAGGCCCGATGTTATTAGGGCAATAGAAAACAGCGACTATGAGAAAATGCCGCCACGCGGCTACGCTCGCAACATGGTGAACGCGTATGCGAGATTGGTGGGGCTTAACCCTACCGAGGTCACGCGCATGTACCTGGACGGTGCGTACGATCATCGTAACGGACGGCAGATGGGGCAGGGGCCTACGCATGGGGGTTTCGATATGCCAGGGGCGTCGCGCACGCAGCGCATGTCGGGCCGCACGGCGCGCGATCGTTCCGATCAAGGTATGCGCGATAGTCGCCGCATGCGCGACGATGCGGGCATGACCTCACGGCGTGACATGCGCGCGGGCGGCATGCGTGCCGATCCCTTTGATGACCGCGCGTCATCGCGTTCGCGGCGCACGGGTGCAGCCCCGCGCGACGGCCGTGGTGCGCGGTCGCAAAGCCAAGGCGCTGCGCTGCCCGCATGGGGCGGTTTTGGGCGTGACAACATGAGAGCTTCACGCGGGTCGTCGGTCAGGCGTAGCGGCGGCCCCATGTACGCCAACGTGTACTCGGCTCCAGCGACGAGCCCCTTGCAGGGACGCTTGCCGTTCATTGTGGCGGGTGTAATCATTCTCGTGCTGCTTGTTATTGTTGTCTCTCTGCTTACGGGTAATGGCAAGCAGAAGGAAGAAGATGTGCCATCGGTGCCCGTGACGGGGCTGACCGATACGACGGTTGATGATAATGCGGATGCGACTACGAACACAGCTCCGGAACCTGTTAAGGAAACTGCACCGACAAAGGCGACGCTTGTGTGCAAGGTTGCCGACGGCATGGAGGCCTACATCGAGGTGTACGTTGATGGCGAAACGGCTCCCTCAACGGTTGAAATGCTGTCGGGGCCAACGGAGAAGTCGTTCGATGTGACAGGAACTCTTCAATTCGTCACTGCTGCTCCAGGTGCGGTGACCCTTGAGCTCGATGGCGAACCGGTTGAGCTTTCCGAGGCAACAGCAGGAACGGGCATCTACTCGTATACGGTTGATTTCGCTGACATCCTAAAGAAGTGGAACGACGAGCATCCTGGATCCGCTTCGACGAGTGGGGCGAACGCATCTTCTGGGACCAGCGATACGAGTTCTGCTAATGGTTCAAGCGCGCAAGCCGAAGGGAGTACGAGCTCGGCTGCATCAACTGCGTAGTGGGTAGTGGCGGCTTGAGCTGCTTGAAGTTGCCTTGAGTGGCAAGGTGAGTTTATGGTAAAATATCAATTTGCGTTTTTGTGCCCTTATGGGTCGATTTCGGTACCTAGAAGGAAGGGGCTCACACGTGGCTAAAGCTTCGCAAGAGCAAACGGAGGCACGCGAGATGGAAGAAACTTCCGCCAAACACGATCTTGAAGAAACGTTCGATGACATTGAGGATGCTCCCGAGAGTGTCGTTGCTGCCGGAGTTCCCATTGAGGATGACAAGATTGAGTCCGGCGTTTCCGAAGAGGGCAGCGAGGATGATCTGCTCGTCGGCATTCCCGAAGAAGAACTGAAGGCAGTTGCCGACGTCCAATTGCCGAAGATTACTGGCCGAGGTGTGCGTGGCCGTGCATCGTCGCGCCGTCGTTTGGCTGATGCGAACGTCACCATGCTTACGGGCGATCCGGTTCGTATGTATCTAAAAGAGATCGGGCGCGTTCCGCTGCTCACCGCCTCAGAAGAGATCGATCTTGCTATGAAGATCGAGGCTGGCGTGGCGGCCACTGATGAACTTGAGCGAGCCGAGGACGAAGGTATTGAACTCGATCGGCGCGAAAGGCGTCGTCTCATGCGCGTGGAGCAGGTGGGTCTTGATGCAAAGCAGCAGCTCATCGAAGCGAATCTGCGTCTGGTGGTTTCCATCGCAAAGCGCTACGTGGGCCGTGGCATGCTGTTTTTGGATCTTATTCAGGAAGGCAACCTGGGGCTTATCCGTGCAGTTGAGAAGTTTGACTACACCAAGGGCTTCAAGTTTTCCACGTATGCTACCTGGTGGATCCGTCAGGCTATCACCCGTGCCATAGCCGACCAGGCACGTACTATTCGCATTCCCGTGCATATGGTGGAAACCATCAACAAGTTGGTACGCATTCAGCGGCAGCTGCTGCAGGAACTTGGCCGCGAACCCACTCCCGAGGAAATCGGCAAGGAAATGGGTTTGCCGCCCGAGCGAATCCGCGAGATTCAAAAAATCTCCCAGGAACCGGTATCGCTGGAAACGCCTATTGGCGAAGAAGAGGATTCCCAGCTGGGGGACTTTATCGAGGACGACGCTGCTGTGGTGCCGCCCGATGCGGCGAGCTTTAGCATGTTACAAGAGCAGCTGGGCAAGGTGCTCGACGGCTTGGCTGAGCGTGAGCGCAAGGTGATATCCTTACGTTTCGGGCTTGAAGACGGACATCCGCGTACGCTTGAGGAGGTAGGGCGCGAGTTTGGTGTCACGCGTGAGCGTATCCGTCAAATCGAGAGTAAGACGCTCGCGAAGTTGCGTCATCCGTCTCGTTCGTCGAAGCTTAAGGACTACTTGGAAGATTAAGGTTCCGGCAGGGCGTATCTGAGCGGCGGTGCTATGAACGACAATGAATATGAGCTGTTTGCAAGCTGCCTTACGGGGCTTGAACAGTTGTTGGCAGATGAGCTGTGTGCGCTCGGTGCATGGCGTGTGCGTCCGCTTGGCGGTGGCGTCGCATTTTTCGGCGGAGTGAGCGAAGTTCATCGAGCGTGTCTCTGGTCGCGGTTGGCGTCGCGTATCACGCTTGTGGTGGGTCGCTTTCATGCCAACAACGCCGATGAGCTGTACCGAGCGGCAGTGGAGCTTCCTTGGCAAGACATCATTGCGCGTGATGCAACGATTGCGGTAAGGGCATATGGCTTTAATGACGAACTCCGCGACACGCAATTTACGGCCTTGAAGGTGAAAGATGCGATTTGTGATGAACTGCGCTTGGTTCGCGGCTTTCGTCCCGACGTAGATGCCGCCCATCCCGACGCTCGTGTGGAGGTTCGCATCCGCGAGCGCAAGGTGACGCTTTCATTCGATCTGTCTGGTGCTTCGTTGTATGTGCGTCCGTACTTATTCGATGACGATCCGAACGATTCGTCGCTTATCTGCGCGCAGGCTGCTGGCTTGCTTGCCATGCTGGGGTGGGGTAGTTCGGCATGCGAGCGAGCGGCGCTGGTTGATCCGGTGTGCGGCAATGGCGAGCTGCTCGCTGAAGCGGCAGCTGTTGCCACCGATATGGCACCGAATCTTGCGCGTCGCACGTGGGGTTTTTTTGGGTGGACACATCACGACGCCGACCTTTGGAAGGCATGTCGGCAAGACGCTATGGATCGTTTCGATGCGGGTTTGCTGCGCATGGGGGCTACAGGCGGCGAGCACGTGCGCGACCGTGAAGCGTTCGATGCGCTGCGTATTGGCGGCTTCTGTGATTCTTCGCCGCGTATTGCCCGTGCTCGCAGACGTTTGCGTAAGGCGGGTTTGTCTGGCGTTGCAAGTGTTGTCGTTAACGTGCAGTCACTTCCGTCGCTGTGCCAGGGTGACGTGCGATCGCATGACAACCTTGATCGGGTGTTTGTCGCAACTGTACTGCCTACGGGGGTCGACCAGGCAGACGCTCGCAGGTATGCGGAAGCCTCGGCGTTCGCCAGCGCGTGTATGACGCTTGCTGCTGCGGTGAAAGATAGCGACTTGCAAGCGTCAGCTCGTGATGCCGAGGTTGAAGCCGATGCTAAAGGTGAGGCGGGAAGCGTACCTTCGTCCTGCTCGTTCGGTGCTGTTTCTGCTCAGGCTGTGCGTGACCGCTTTGGTGTACAGCCTTGTGCCACGGCATCGTTTGGGCAGGGTCGCGTGCGGGCCGATGCGGTGGTGTTCGATCGTCCGCCGGCGAACCTGGTGACCGTGGTGATTCCTGATTCAGCTGGTGGTGCTGAACATCGCGTCGAAGTACTCGAGCAGAACTCTGAGCAGTTCGCCGCACGTTTGCGCAAGTCGTTCAAAGAACGAAAGAAATGGGCGCGTCGCGAAGGCGCATCGTGTTATCGCGTCTACGATGCCGATTTGCCCGATTATGCATGTGCGATCGACGTATACGAAGGGGAGCTTTCGGCGGAAGGCCGCAAGTACGTGCATGTTGCCGAATATGCGGCACCGTCGAGCATTGATGAGTCGAAAGCGAACCGCCGCTTCGCCGACGTGTTGACACTTGTTCCCGTGGTTATGGGCGTGCGACCCGATCGCGTGTTTTCCAAGGTGAGGAAGCGCGACAAGGGTGGCGGTCAGTATAGAGATGCTGGTCGGAAAAACTACGTCACGCATGTGGGGGAAAGCGGCTTTCTGTTCGAGGTTGACCTTGCGGGCTATCTCGACACAGGGTTGTTTCTCGACCATCGTCTTACTCGGGAACGTATCGGGTCGATGGCGAAAGGCGCGCGTTTTCTAAACCTGTTCGCTTACACGGGGTCTGCCACCGTTCATGCGGCGGGTGGTGGCGCATGTGAAACAACAACGGTTGACCTATCGCAAACCTATCTTGATTGGGCGCGCCGAAATATGGATTTGAACGGCTTTGATGGTCCTGAGCACGAGTATGTGCGCGAAGATGTAGTTGCTTGGGTGACCGAGGCACGCCGTCGCGGTCGCCGTTTCGATCTTATTTTTGTTGACCCGCCGACGTTCTCAAACTCCAAGGCTATGGGACGTCGCACCTGGGACGTACAGCGCGATCATGCGGAACTGCTGATCGGTGTGTCGCGCCTGCTCTCAGAAGAGGGGACAGCGGTGTTTTCGTGCAACCTGCGCTCGTTTAAGCCCGACGTTGAGAAGCTGAAGCGCTACGGCGTGAGTATCGAGGATATATCTGCGCAAACTATTCCCGAAGACTTCAGCCGAAGTCCCCGTATTCACAAGTGCTATCTGGTACGCCGCGTGCAAGAGTGAAAACTGCAGCCATGTGGGCTTAGTGTTTTGCCGAGGGGGCAATTCGCCGTCTTATGTCTGAAGCTGTGACGAGAAGGCGGCATTCTGTGCTTTCTGTGCGTTGTCTTTTGTCCTTGTCGTTTTTGTTATCTCGCCGATACGTAGCGCCGTCGGGCGGGTGGGTGCGCTACGATTCCGAAGGCAGTAAAAGAAGAAGGGATCGCATTACTATGATTTTCACCTGTCTTGATCTTGAAGGAGTGCTTGTTCCGGAAATCTGGATTGCCTTCGCCGAGGCGAGCGGCATTCCCGAACTCGCGCGTACGACGCGTGATGAGCCCGATTACGACAAGCTGATGAATTGGCGTTTGGATATCCTGCGTGAGCGCGGGTTGGGTTTGCGTGAAATTCAGGACACCATTGCGACCATCGATCCGATGCTGGGTGCAAAAGAGTTTCTCGATGAGCTTCGTTTGGTGTCACAGGTGGTTATTATCAGCGACACGTTCGAGCAGTTCGCGGCACCGCTGATGGAAAAGCTGGGGCGTCCGACGCTTATCTGTAACACGCTTGAAGTTGCAGATGACGGCATGATTACCGGATACAAAATGAGATGCGAGCAAACCAAGCTTACCACGGTGCGCGCATTCCATTCTTGCGGTATTGAGACGATTGCGGCGGGCGACAGCCACAACGACTTAGGAATGATCAAGGCGAGCAAGGCGGGTTTTTTGTTTAAGAGCACCGACGCCATCAAGGCGGAAAACCCCGACATCCCGGCATATGAAGAATATGCCGATTTGCTCGCGGCGGTGAAGCGCAACCTGTAGGAGCTGAAAAGACGCGAGCGAATTGAATCGGAATCGCAGCGGATAGCAAGGAATCGCGGGTAAGTCTTAATTCGTGTGGGAAGATCAGCCAAATCTAATGACTGAACAGGTAAAACAAAGAGAATCTAACCTCAAGTTATCACTTGGGGGGCAAATAGAGGGCACACTAACCCAAGCCCTCCATAGAGTAGCTTCAAAAAAGATGACCAAAAGCCAGAAAATCGAATATGTTACAACCTGTGTGGGGGAGACCTTGTGCCCATCGCGCTTGGCCTATTCGCTAGCTAGCACCCTCCTTTCTCTTGTCGCTTCTTGTAAACAGCGGGATGGGCTTGTTGGGTTCTCGTTTGTGTCCAAGCACCAACAAACAACGACGTCTCAAAGCCCCAAAGCTCATAAAGCCACGACACGTTCGAATGATGTCTTTGATCTGTCGGTTCAAACTTTCTGCAATTGCGTTTGTACGTCCGTATTCCCAGGCGTTTACGATGTAGGTCTTACGTCTGCTTATGGTGTTAGACACAGAGCGCACTTCAGGTACATTAGTGCGTCGTGCGATAGATATCCATCGCTTCAAAACGGTTTCCATCTCGTCTCGGCTTTCAAAGGTTGTATCAGACCATTCGAAGAAAAGCTGGAGGGTAAGATAGGCTCGTTTCAGATCATCTGCCCCAATAGACTCAAGGGCACATCTTACGCATTCACGTTCTTTTTGCCGTTTGAGCATGTCTTTTCTGGTGAGCATGAGCTTGGCGGCTTTGCGCAGGATGCGTCTTTGCTCTTTGTGGTCTATGCCATCTTCGATGGTACGAGTGAGCCGACGTCGTACATCATCAACAGCTTCTGTTACAAGCTTTGCTACATGGAATTTATCAGCATAGATAACCGCACCAGGAAAGAACTTTTCTGCAAGGCTAATGTAGGAGCCGTTCAGATCACACGATATAGTTGCCACCGCATCACGCTCACCTTTTGTGAAGCTTTCCAGATACGCTGTGACGGTTTTCGGATCATCTCCTGCAAGCATGTCAACGAGCGTCTTTTCATCGGCATCATAGATACAGCTTGCCATATGAGGTTCACCTTTTCTGATTGCAATCCTTTTAGGAAACGCTTTAACCTCATCAATACAGAGGTTGTGCGGCAGACGGTGTTTAGGCATCTGTGCGTTTGCTTCAAGCTTGGCAATGATGTTTTTAGAAGCACCAGTTATGCGCTCAAGTTCAGCGATGGTTTTGCCTTTTCCCAGTTCATCCAAAACAAATGCTTCCAGGCGAGTGCTTGCATGAGGTGTAAGCCGGCAGAGAAGTGGCTGGTCTTCTGTGAAGGTCTTACCACACGTTGGGCATCTAAAGCGTCTCTTCTTAAGAGTGATAAGACAAGGCTTTCCTGCGTAAGGTGCGTGATAGACCGTAGCGGTTGTGCTGCCGTGGGCATGTGTTTTACACCTACACTCAGGGCAATGTATCTCTTGGGCGATGCGAGTGACCTTAACAGAGGTGTGTGTTTCCACATCACGTATGTCATCTACCCGATAGGTGCTCCCATCAATGCCGATAAGCTCTGCACTTCTTCTCACTATGACCACCACCTATCCCACGCATCGTGTGCAATACCACACCAGCCAGGGCAGGGTATATCGGTGTCATTTGAGTTTGCACAGCCACCTCGTGCACACTTTTTGGATAAGAGCATAAGGACAAGCACATCTTTGGTGCTGAGATTCTCCTCTTCAAATGCTCGCAAAGCAGCCTGTTCATCACGGGCCAGTTTTCCTGTCTTTGATTCGGCATTCCCGGTTTTTGCAGCATCACGTGCTTTACACTGTGCGTCATATACTTCGAGTGCTCTACACCACCCGGGACACTCCTTCATACCAGGAGATGCCTTTGAGAGCCGTGTATACACACACCCATACTTACCACACTGCCCTACAAGCAGTCGTATTGCTTCTGCATCTATCGAGTTTCCTTGTCCTGACAAAAGGCGCTCAAGCGCTCTTTGTTCAGATGCACTTGGCTTAGGCTCTGATACGCGTCTTCTATATTCCATGGCAACCCCCGCTCAGAAAGAGATGACATCGAGGTCTGTCGTGGCAACTTCAGACTCATCCATTGATTCGAGGTGTGCGAGCAGCGCACAGAAGCTTGGGCATCCAAGTTCGTCTGTGGGGATATACCAGCTGTCTTTGTATAGGTCACTAACACAGCGGCCTGACGTAAGACAACGGTCGCAAAGTCTGTCGAGTACTCGTATACCTAGCCGTTTGAATGGCTGGTACTGCGAGAGTCTAATCGCTATGCGCTCGTATAGACGCGCATTTACTCCTACGGTGGTATTGCCTGTGTTCTCCATTTCTACCTTGCTTTCCGAGGGTGCGGGCTGCCATAGGGGTCTTGGGGGAGGTGGACTCTCTCCCAAGACCCCAAACAGAACTGCGGACGGGCAAGGCATCCCGCCCCTCTATTCGTTGATTTATGACGCCCGTCCTGCTTTCCAAACTGTAAGACTTGGGGGCATGGGCAGACTCACAAAATGGCCCACCACGCAAAAACAGGCGGAAAACATGTGGGTAGGTACAAGAGGATGAAAACCGTGCAAAATACCACACGAATTAAGACTTACCCGGAATCGCGGCAGGTCGCGGTTGCGGGATCGGCCGCGCGGCCGCGATTGCGGCTGTTTGTGACGGTTTCGCGAGTTTGGAAATTCGCAGGCGTTTTCGGTTGCGCAAACACCCGAAGATGGGTAATATACTTCGAGCGCGTTGAAAGCACGCTATTTGGTCGCTTGGCTCAGCGGGAGAGCATCGCCTTCACACGGCGGGGGTCACTGGTTCAAATCCAGTAGCGACCACCATGAATTCGCAGGTCGGAAGGGTAAAACCTCCCGACCTTTTTCGTTTTTGCGGCTAGAGAATGTGTCAAACCTCATGCAACACATCGTCACATAATGAGACAATGGTGACCGTGGGCTATGTTCCTCTATGTATTTAAAATAGCAGCTACGGGTCGATTGGAGATTGAGCATGATTATCATGCTGTTTGGCGTGTCTAACGTGGGAAAAACCGCGACGGGAGCCATATTGGCGGAAAAGCTGAGCTACTCGTTTTACGATTTGGATGAAGAGATAAAGAAAAAGTTTCAGGTAACCTTAGAAGAATTCATGAGACAGAACCCGTGGCCGTATGACAGGTGCAAGGTAAAAGGAGCTGTCCTGAAGGAGATAGTTCAGAAAAGCGAGGATAACGCAGTTATCGCAGTTAGCCCAATCTATTACGCGCGCAATTTCAACTCGCTCTTAGAACTGGATCACGTGGTACCGATCGAGTTGCAGGATTCGGCAGAACATATTTTTAAACGACTGGTATTCTCGGACGAAAACGACAATATATATGAGGACAACGAATACAAAGAAGAGCATAAGGATTACTATTTGAAGGACATACGAGAAGATATCGCCTATGCGAGACAAACCTTCAAGAGAATTAAGTGGAAGTACTCCGTAGACAATAAGCCTGTAGAGCAAGTCGCCGATGAATTATATGAAATGCTTCGTGGGCTAAACAAAAGCTGATACGGTGGTTGTGATTGTATTCGTTCTTTACCTAGAACCTTACTACGAGAGGGGCGTAATATGAGTCAGCATGACAAAGATGTATCTTTCTTTGTGGTATGGCTTCTCAACTGCGTCGCCGATGCATTGAAATGCGAGCCGAGAGAGGTTTATCGAAAGCTGCAGGCGAAGAATATCGTGGTTGATCATCTTATATCGAATTATGATGTTCTTCATACCATGGGAAGGGAAGCGCTCGTGGAAGAAGTCGTTCTCATAGCAAAGAAGCGAGGGGTTGAGCTATGAGACTCTATCATGGATCCGACCAGATCGTGAGTAAGCCGAAAGTTGACCGCTGTCGTCCGAATCTTG
This sequence comes from Adlercreutzia sp. ZJ141, assembly GCF_011038965.1. GTDB lineage: Bacteria > Actinomycetota > Coriobacteriia > Coriobacteriales > Eggerthellaceae > ZJ141. Next base: position 37,017 of record NZ_JAAKEB010000001.1, read on the forward strand.
ATTTTGGTCGCGGTTTTTATCTTACTTCGCATTATGATCAAGCGGTAAGATGGGCGAAGAGAAAGGCATCACTCGGTTCATCTCTTGCTATTGTGAACGAATATGATCTTTCAGAAGATTTGGGAGATGCTAAGGTTTTGAGGTTTCAAGCTGATGCTGCATGGGTTGATTTCGTGTGTGATTGCCGACGTGGGGGTAAGGCATATGAACAGTATGACTTGATTATTGGCGGCGTTGCTGACGATAAGGTGTTTTACGCAATCGATATGTATCTTCAGGGTTTGTGGGGCATCGAGACAACACTCGAAGCTTTGCGCTTTTATGATGTGAATGATCAATGGTGTTTTGTGTCGCAACGGCTTCTCGACGAAAGGCTGACTTTTGTTGAAGGCAAGGAGATTGCGCTATGATTACGATCACAGAAGATCTTTTGGATCGTCTTCCGGCTATCAGGAAAACTAACCTCGAGTCTCAGATCGTTATGATTATCGGTGAGCGTTTGGACGTGTCTCCAGCCGAAGCGCTGGATGTTTACTATTCGAGCGATATAGCCCGAATGGTTGAACAGAATCTTTATGGCATGCAATATCTAGAAGCAACGTACTTGGCCGATGAGATACTGATGCGTATGGGGCAGATGGGTTAAGGAATCACTGATTAATGAAAAGACCGGAGTCATTCTCTCAACAGCGGTTTTGATCGCAACGTGACTGAAGCCGCATTCGATGAACAGTATCACAGCTTTTGTACGCTTCTCTTTAGTGCACATGACGTTCTCTGGTTCATTATAGAGTCCAGGATTATGTCCGCACCCCCCCTTCTCGGGTGCTTCTGAGGTGGTGCAAATAGTGGTGCAAATAATCCCAAAAGAAGCGTTTTGAAGGGTTATGAAGGGTAACAACGAATTATAGTCTGACCTGGGAATTGTTGGTTTTTGATACGAAGCGATTTACCCATGCGACTCTTTCACACGGCGGGGGTCACTGGTTCAAATCCAGTAGCGACCACCATGAATTCGCAGGTCGGAAGGGTAAAACCTCCCGACCTTTTTTATTTTCGTTACTGCCCACGGGTCAGACAATAACAAACAGCACGCGTGAGTTGTGCGCAGATGAAGCTGGCAAAAACTTCCCGAAGACATGACTAACTTTGCATAATCGATTTAACCTCCCACGTACCAGGCTAAGGGAGCTGCGTCACTCATAACGGGCAATTGGGTGAGTTGTGTTGGGAACTGCATACGGAAACGAACAGTACTTGGTAAAATGTCACCGAAGGAAAACTGTTTGTAACAAAGAAAAAACCTGAATAAAGGTCGCTTTGTGGGACAGCTTGGCGGTCTTCTGTAAGACAATTTCAAGAGCGTGAGCATAAGGTCAAGTGGTACATGGAGCAGATTATGCCTATTGGCAACATAGGGTTCGTTGAAAGCATCGAGATGATGTATCCAACGAGCGTGCTGAAAACCCTCCTGTTCGACCGCACGACCGGTAAGAACATCATATGGGCAGACGATGAATATGAAGCCATAGGTGAGCAGTACTTAGGCCACAACGAGATAACCATCCCCAAGATTAGCGGCACAAATAGCGGAGTGATTAAGCCTCGCATTGCCAAGGCGTTGGAGAAGCAGAGCCAGCGCACCAAGACTCATGCGGAGGTGTTCACACCTGCTTGGTTGGTTAACCAGATGAACGGCTACATGGACGATGACTGGTTTGGTCGCGAAGGCGTTTTCAGTACGTGCGAAGACCGTAGCTGGCAAGTTACCGCAGACAGCATCAGCTTCGACGGCGCGCCAGGCACGTGGAAGGACTTCATTGACCAGCGGCGCCTAGAAATCACCTGCGGCGAAGCGCCATTTATAACCACCCGCTACGACATGCTGACGGGTGATGCCATCGACGTGAAGGACAGAATAGGTTTCTTGGATCGCAAGTTGCGCGTTGTGACGGAGAACGCAACCGACTATGACGAGTGGCTGAAATGGGCATACCGCGCACTTGAGGCAACCTATGGATACGAATACCAAGGTGACAATCTGCTGATAGCCCGCATCAACGTGCTCCAGGCGTTTGCTGAAGCTATGCAACATGAGTGGGACAAACTACCAAGCGAGAAAGAAGCTTTGCGCGCTGCCAAGATAATAAGCTGGAATATATGGCAGATGGATGGGCTAAAAGGTACGGTGCCAAGCGACAAGCCCGTTGGAGATGCGCAGCAGATGAGCATGTTTGACTTCTTGGAAGAAGAAAAAGACAAGCAAGCGCAGTTCTGCATGATCTATGACTGGCGTGCAAAGAAATCCCAAGCGTATGTTTCAATGAAGCACTAAAAGGATGGCTGGTATGAAGAAATTCTTCGGAGTAATCGGAAATCCGCCTTATCAGGAAGAAACTGAAGGCAACGGCCGAGATAACCCTATCTACCCTGACTTTATGGATGAGTCTTATAAGGTCGCCGAACGTGTTGAACTGATTACGCCAGCACGTTGGCTATTTAATGCTGGTCAAACTAAGAAGACTTGGAACCGAAAGATGCTTGAGGATGAGTATTTAGAAGTACTCATGTATGAACCTGACGCTGAGCGTATTTTCCCAACTGCAGAAATCAAGGGAGGCGTTGCGGTTTCGTACCGTAATGAAACGAAACATTGTGAGCCGATTGGGCTGTTTGTGCCATTTGCTGAATTGCGAGATATATTAATAAAGGTACCAGTAATTGAAGGCCAGAGAGTGACGGATGTAATAACCGGTGCTGTGCCGTATAGGTTTTCGAAAGTGCTGAAAAATGATCATCCTGGATACGCTGAGCTAGCTGGTAAGTCATTTGATTTGAGAACAAATGCGTTTGAAAAGCTAGGCGGCAAAATATTCTTCGAATTGAAGCCCGATGATTCAAAAGAATACGTGAAGATATTTGGACTGCTGAACAACAGGCGTGTCTATATGTGGGTGAGAAGAGATTATTTGGAAGTGCCAAGCAATTTTGATAGCTATAAGCTCATGATGCCTAAGGCCAGCGGAAATGGCGACTATGGCGAACCGCTTGCTTCAATGGAAGTAGGGGCTCCTAACACGGGACATACGCAAACGTTTGTCTCCTTCGGCAATTATCAATCGGAGGGGGAAGTGTTAGCGTTAAGAAAGTACTTCTGTACTAAATTCGCTAGAGCATTGTTAGGCGTTTTGAAAGTAACACAAGACATAACTCCAAGGGTCTGGGAGCAGGTGCCTCTTCAAGACTTTACGCCAAACTCCGACATCGACTGGAGTAAGCCTATCACCGAGATCGACCAGCAGCTTTACGCAAAGTATGGCCTTTCCGATGAAGAAATCGAGTTCATCGAAACGCACGTTAAGGAGATGTCGTAATGGAGCCTGAGTATAAGCAAGACGCTTCATTGCTGAACCGAAATGCCCTGGCGCATGTCGAGCTTGACGGGCTCTATTCGCAAGTTCGTGAAATCCTCGAAGCAGCGCGTACTCGAACCTATCATGCTGTCAACTTCGAAATGGTGAAGGCCTACTGGGAAGTTGGCAAAAGCATAGTTGAGGCCCAAGGCGGAGAAGAGCGCTCTGAATACGGACGAGGGCTCGTAAAAGAGCTTTCCGTTCGCCTAACTCGCGATTATGGCAAAGGCTTCGATTCTACGAATCTTTGGCATATGCGCAACTTCTACCTCTCCTTCCCAATTCTCGACGCACTGCGTCCACAATTGAGCTGGACGCATTATCGCCATCTCATAAAAGTCAAGGATGCAGACAAGCGTCTTTGGTACATGAACGAATGCGCTGAAAGCAATTGGTCAACACGCCAGCTTGAGCGTCAGATCAATAGCTTCTATTACGAACGCCTTTTGGCAACGCGAGAGGATAAACGTCCGGAAGTTATCGCGGAGATCTTCGAAAAGGAACCACCGAAGCGCCCGGAAGACATCATCCGCGACCCTTATGTGCTGGAATTCCTTGGCATAAACCAAGATACGCAGTTCCGTGAAAGCGAGCTCGAACAGGCACTCATCGATAATTTGCAGGAATTCCTGTTGGAATTGGGGCGTGGCTTCGCATTTGTTGCCCGCCAAAAGCACATCGATCTCGATGGTGACCATTTCTATATTGACCTCGTGTTCTATAACTACCTATTGAACTGCTTTGTTCTGATTGACCTGAAAGCCGGCAAGCTCACCCATCAAGACATAGGGCAGATGGACACGTATGTTCGCCTGTATAACGAGTTTCAGCGGGGGTCGAATGATAATCCCACGATAGGTATTGTGCTGTGCTCGGAGAAGAACGAGACGGTTGCGCGATATTCCCTGTTGGCAGATGACAAGAACATCTTCGCTTCCAAATACGAAACGACGATTCCGAAGCCCGAAGAGCTCGAGGCGTATATTCAGGAAGAACGTCGTAGGTTTGAAGAAAGGCAGCAGGACGAATGACATATGACGTTTCTGGCTTCATAAAGAGCACCTCGCGGGCAATCCCGCAGATATATGCCTACACCACGCCTGAGATAGCTGCACATGATGGGTGGACGAAGATCGGCTACACTGAACAAGACGTTGATACCCGCATCAAGCAGCAGACCCACACAGCTGACATAGCTTGGCATAAAGAATGGCAAGGCAACGCCATCTACGAGGATGGCACAGGTGACACCTTCACAGATCACGACTTCCACGCCTACCTTCGCAAGCTTGAATACAAGGACAAGCCTGGAACTGAGTGGTTCTGTGTTAGCGGCGAAGAATCTCATAGACGTTTCATCGACTTTCGTATTAAGCGCGGCGAGATACCTCTGCCTGAGGCTGTGCCCTACCAATTGCGTGCCGAGCAAAAGCAGGCTGTTGCAGAAGCGCTCGATTATTCGCGCCTGCATGAGCGCGCCGAGTTTTTGTGGAACGCGAAGCCGAGGTTCGGCAAGACGCTTTCCGCCTACGACCTTTGCAAGCAGATGGGTGCCAGGACGGTGCTGATCGTTACCAACCGGCCTGCTATCGCCAACAGCTGGTATGAGGATTACGTGCGCTTCCTGGGCGCGCAGAGCGGGTACTGCTTCATCAGCGAGGCAGCTTCTCTTGCGAAAAAGCCGCACGTGATGACGCGGCAGGAGTTCATGGCCATGCGCCGCGACAACCGAAGTTCTCCTGACAAATTCATCGCCTTTGTGAGCCTGCAAGACCTCAAAGGCTCAATCTATTTCGGTGGCGACTACGACAAGTACAAGTGGCTGACAGAAATTCACGGCGGCTGGGACGTGCTGATCATCGATGAGGCGCATGAGGGCGTAGACACCTATCTGACGGATGTCGCCTTCGACCATATTGAGCGCAAGTTCACGCTGCACCTTTCGGGAACGCCCTTCAAGGCGCTTGCCAACGACAAGTTCCCGCAGGACGCCATCTACAATTGGACGTATGCCGACGAGCAGAAGGCCAAAGAGATGTGGCCCGATGACGCCGAGCTGCCAAACCCCTATGCGAACCTACCCCGTCTCAACATGTTCACCTACAAGATGAGCGACATCATGGAGGCGAAGGTTGCCGCCGGTGCGAACATCGACGGAGAGACGGTTGAGTACGCCTTCGATTTGAACGAGTTCTTTGCAACTACCGAGGCGGGCAATTTCGTCCACAACGAAGATGTTGACCGCTTCCTGAAGGCTTTGACGACGCAGCTGAAGTTCCCCTTCAGCACACCGGAATTAAGAGGAGAGTTAAAGCACACGCTCTGGATGCTGAACTACGTTGATTCGGCGCGTGCCTTGGCGAAAAAGCTGCGCAAGCATCCCGTATTCGGCGAGTATAAGATCGTGCTTGCTGCGGGAGATGGCAAAATCGACGATGATGATGCGCGTGCTAAGAGCTTCGACAAGGTGCGAGAGGCCATAGCGGCGTATGAGAAGACGATCACGTTGTCTGTAGGGCAGCTGACCACAGGCGTTACGATTCCTGAGTGGACTGCCGTGTTGATGCTCTCCAATATGAAAAGCCCTGCGCTTTACATGCAGGCGGCGTTCCGTGCGCAAAACCCGTGCCTGTTCTGTGAGGGTGGTGCATATTTGCGCAAGGAAAACGCCTACGTGTTCGACTTCGACCCGGCACGCACGCTGACGATCTTCGAGCAATTCGCCAACGACCTGTATTCTGACACGTCCGGCGCGCGCGGTGATTTGGATACGCGCAAGGCTCGCATCATGGAGCTTTTGAACTTCTTTCCTGTCATCGGAGAGGACGAAGACGGGGAGATGGTGGAGCTTGATGCTGCGCAGGTGCTTTCGGTGCCGCGCAAGATACGTAGCCTGGAGGTCGTACGGCGGGGCTTCATGAGCGATTTTCTGTTCCAAAATATATCGAACGTGTTCCGTGCACCTGCGGCTGTGGTTAAGCTCATACAGAACTTCGAGCCCTACAAGGCACCCAACAAAGACTTAGGGATTACGCCAGAAACCGCCGATGAGCTGTCTCTTGACGAGAATGGCGACGTGGACATTCCGCAAGAGGTTGCAATCGGTCTTGCAAGCGATCTGTTTGGAGACAAAGTCTACGGCGAGGTGGAGCAGGAGCTGCATGGCTCTATCGAATACTGGGTTACCAAGATGGAGGACGAGCGCGACACCGACGAGGATAAGCTGATACGCGGGCTTTCCAAGGCGTTCGCGCACGGCGTTGCCGAACCTTTGGTGGAGGCTGCAAAGCAAAGCTATGGAGGCGAGCTTAAGAGCGCCCAGCAGAAGCGCATCGAGCGCAAGATAAAGGCGGATGCCGACATGACGCTCAACCGCGAGGTCGGCGACTACAAGATACAGTGCAACATAATCGAGAAGTCGCGAGCGGATGCTCTTGCCGAGGCCGAGACTGACGAGGCGATGGATGTAATAAACGCCGAGCATGACGAGCGTATGCGCGAGGCCGCAGACAAGCTGCGCAGACAGCTTGAGGCAAGTAGAAGCACGCTGGTGGAGAACGCGGGCGCAACCATTGTGCGCGAGGTGGAGACCGCCAAGAAGGAGTCTGCCAAGCGTGACATAGAGACGGGTATTCGCGACCATCTGCGCGGGTTTTCACGAACGATACCGAGTTTCCTTATGGCCTACGGCGATGAGGGTACCACGCTTGCGAACTTCGACACTATCATCCCGCCTGATGTGTTCAAAGAGGTTACGTCTATCACGGTGGACGAATTCCGTTTTCTGCGCGATGGTGGACCTTATGAGGAAGACGGCGAGACTAAGCACTTCGACGGCAATTTGTTCGACCCTGTGGTCTTCGATGATTCCGTGCAGGAGTTCATTGCGCTGCGTACGCGCCTGGCGAACTACTTCGACCCCGCGCTTACGGAAGACATCTTCGACTACGTGCCGCCGCAGAAGACCAACCAGATATACACGCCCAAGCGCGTGGTGAAGCAGATGGTTGACTTGTTCGAGCAGGAAAACCCAGGCTGTTTTGATGACCCCACGTATACCTTCGCTGACCTGTATATGAAATCGGGGCTCTACATTACCGAGATTGTCACGCGGCTGTACAACTCCGAGAAGATGCGCGAGCTTATCCCTGACGATGACGAGCGGCTTGGGCATATTCTTGCTAAGCAGGTGTTTGGCATTGCGCCAACCGAGATCATCTATCAGATTGCGACGCACTTCATCTTGGGATATAACGGCGAGCACGGGCGGTTGAATGACTGCAATTTCGTGTGTGCTGATTCGGTTGCCATGGCCAAGGAGGGCAAGCTTGCGGAGTTCGTTGAGAAGACGTTTGGCGGGAAGCTTAAGAGAGATAGCGCCGAGAACCCGAGCTGGCGCGATTCTGTAAAACCCACGAAGCCTGAAAACCAGCTCGACGGGACTAATACTGTAGTTGTCAAGAGCACGCCGCAAAAAGAGCCTTTAACAACTGATAACACTGAAGGCGATTGGATCCTTGTCGAGATCAAACGCGCTGGCTTGGAATATGCCGACAAGCGCGATAGCGGCGGCAACCTCTGGGTCATTGGCGACAAATCTATTCAGGCGAGTATGCATGCCTTGGAGAAACGCGGTGCGAAATTCACCTACAAGGCAAGCGGCGGCAAGGCAACTAAGAAACGCCCAGCATGGTTCATACCCGCATCTGCGGCTGAACGGGCACTGAACAAGTAGGGACTACAACAAGGGTGGCTACGTATGGACGGTCATAAGCAGTATTTGACAGATCTAATTGAGGGAAAGCTCACGCGTTTTGTGATACCTGTATACCAGCGCAACTACGATTGGAAGCCTGAGCAATGTGGCAGGCTTTTCGACGATCTGGTAGAAGTTTCGAAAGCGGGGCGGCAGGAACATTTCTTTGGGAGCATCGTTTCGCAGACGCCACGTGGGGAGCGTGTGGTCATTGATGGCCAGCAGCGAATAACGACCGTTTTTCTGCTACTAGCTGCCATCAGAACGCAGGTAAAAGCTGGTATTGCGACCTCCCAAGATGATGATCTGGCTGACGATATTGACGATTACTACCTCATTGACAAGAAACACAAGCAGGACCAGAAGTTGCGACTGAAGCTTGTAAAGAACGACAGCGAAGCATTTAAGGCTATTCTTGACGAAAAGCCCGACGATTACATTCAGGGATCGAACGTTACGCAGAACTTCCTGTACTTTCTCGGACGAATAGCCCACATGGACATCAGTGTTGACGAGCTCTACGAAGCCATCAAGTCACTTTGCATTATCGATATCACGCTTGACCCACCGGATGACGCACAGCTAATCTTCGAAAGCCTCAACTCGACCGGCCTAGACCTCTCTGAAGCCGATAAGATACGCAATTTCGTGCTCATGAACCTCGACCAGGAGCGGCAAGAGACCTACTACGAGGATTACTGGAATGCTGTAGAGAAGAACACCGACTACAAGGTGAGCGACTACATCCGCTTCTTCCTTGCAGCGCGTGAGGCAAAGACGCCTGCGATCAAGAAAGTTTACCCGGCGTTTCGCACGTATGCTCACAAATACTTCAGCGATCCCGACAGCAGGGCGCTCGATATAGATACCGAAGCGCTGTTAGAACAGTTGCTCGCGTACTCAAAGCACTACCGGGCATGCATACGCTACGATACCGGAGTGAAAGAGATTGATACCGTATTGAGGGCGATTCATGACTTTGATGCGAGCGTCACGCAGCCTTATCTGCTCAACCTTCTTGAGTATCGCGCACAAGGAGAGATTGACGACGAATCCGTTGCTGAAGTTCTATGGACGCTGGATACCTATCTTTTCAGGAGGTGGGCAACCGGCCTTCCAGCGAATGCCTTGAACAAGGTATTTGAGACCTTGCACGGCGATACGCTTAGAGGTGTCGCGGGCGGAGCCGAATATGCCGAGGTAGTCAAATACGTTCTCACCCATAAAGGTGGCCAGAGCAGGCTTCCCGACGATGGTGAATTTCTTTACGCGCTTAACACACGCGACTTCTATCGCATCCAGAACCGCAAGTTCTATCTATATGACAGGCTGGAAAACGGAACGAGCGACGAACGAGTTGAAGTGGTCGCTGGTCTTAAAGAGGGTACTTTCTCAGTCGAACACGTTATGCCCCAGACTCTCAATGCGGAATGGAAGAAGGCGCTGGGCGATGACTGGGAGCGAGTGCATGATGAATGGTGCCATAAGATGGCAAACCTCACCCTTACGGCATACAACTCCGATTACAGTAACCGGCCTTTTCAGCAGAAGCGTGACATGAAGGATGGCTTCAAAGCAAGCGGCTTTCGCATGAACCAGTGGATCGCTCAGCAAGATACCTGGGGCGAGCTACAGATGAAAAAACGAGAGGAAATGCTCGAAAAGCAATTTCTCTCAACATGGCCCTTTCCTAAAACGGATTATGAGCCGAAGCTTGTTCTGCCCGAGATGGCCGAGCTTAGCTCTGGCACAGAATTCACCGGTAGGAGAATCGCGGCATTCAGCTTTATGGGTGTGCGTTACGTAGCGTCGCAATGGAACGATATGGAAGCGAAGGTTCTCCAGCTGCTTCATGAGCTTGAGCCCGCCAAGATACATTCACTGGTTGATGGCGCAAACTATCCGGCAAGTGCATTCCGGAGCACGGAGGCTCCCGGGTATTCAAAGATTGCCACCGGGGTTTACGCCCGTACTTCTTCTAGCACAGCTGTAAAAATCGACTTGCTGAAATCGGTGTTTGAGTATTGCGGGATCGATGCGGAAGAACTCTTATTCGAAATGCCGATTGAGTCCGACAATGTGTGATTTTGGGTAGACGGCACCCGACGCGGAAATGCGATGGGTGCCTCATGCTAGCCAAAACGGCTCCCTTGGGCTTACGTCCGAAACGACCCCAACGGATGACTCAAATAATATCAGGCAATTATGGAGAATTGACTGGCAGCGTAAGACGCCTTCGAACTCCCAACCTCCTATACTGCGAACTGTTCCGGACGTAGCTTCCCGTTCTTATTGCCCTATCCAAGAGGAAGATGACCTTCATATCAGTGCTTGTGCTAGCCTGGATGTCTTGTGTGGCTAAGCCCTTTTGATCGGGATGCGAATGACCGTCTTGCAATTCTCTGGCTTGACGCGTCTCGGATCAGAGAGATATATCTCGTGATGATGCCTTGACTGAGTGAAGTCGGGAACGAAGCCAGCCTCGATCACGAATGCATCCAGCTTATCGATGGTCTCCGGTTCGCTGTCATAGGAGCCGACATGCATGATTTGGGCGCATTGTCCTTCGTCGACAACAAGATATTCAGCATCGGAAAGATTCATACCTTTCTTAGCTTCTGCCTCCGCTACTGCCCACTGGAAAACAATGGGAGTGACGAATTCCGGTAATCTGATGCATGAGATCCAGTTGAAAGTATCCTTTTTTGTGAAATCGGGCTTGCCCTTGTTTTCCATCCACCAGAAACCTTCCAGAGGAGGTACGACATAGTCGAAGTATCCATCTATACGATATTCGCCCATCTTCGACATCTTTATGGTGTACGAAATTGCATATAGTTTCTGTATAGACTGCTTGTAAGCACCATCTTCTGTGTTGGGATTGCCCTTTCCCCTGATGGCAACATAGTTCATCGATGGAACCTCTATGAGTTCAGGCTTTTTCTTGGGCAGGTAGAGTTCTTTGAACTCCTTTTTATAGTCAAAAGGCATGAGAGCCACCTTTCAAGATTGTTTTGGATAATGATAAAGCTTTCGGCCTATACGCGCGTGTTATTCAGTCTTTTCCTTCAGGGTGACCGCGTATGTTTCCCTATGGCGTCTGCTCAACGGCAGGATGACCGGGAAAAACAGCATCAAGTTCCCGCACGCTCTTGGAAAGGCCAAGCGTAACGGCCAGCAGAAGAATGAAGATGCCATCGATTTGGAAGAAAAGCGGTGTGCCTGTGACTTCGGCGATGAGGCCTCCGAGTGCCGTGCCTGTGGGAATAGCCAGCCCGTTCATGGCCGTAAAGAGTCCCATCACGCGGCCGAGCTTCTCATCGGGGATGTTCTTTTGCAGAAGCGTCATGAGGGGCGCGTTGAACCACGCGCAAGCGACGGCCAGCACGCCGATGCACGCCACGAATGCCCAATAGCCGCCCTCGGGAATGAGGCCCGCTATCGCTGCGCCCGATCCGACCACGACCGCAGCTGCGACAATGATGCGTGCGAGCTTTTTGCGTGGATTCACGGTCATGAGCACCACCGAGCCGACGAGCAGACCCACACCCATGACTGCGGCGACGAGCGACGCCGCAAATCCGTCCCCTCCGAAATGTTCGTGCACTATGAGGGGCATCAGCGAATCGATTGGCCCGTACGCAAGCATGCCGAGCGACACGCCGATGGTCAGCACAAGCAAGCCGCGCTGGCCCGCCAGGGCGGACGCGCCTTCCTTGAGGCTTGCCCACGCTCCCGCTTGCCCATGCGCACCGTGCTCACGCGGAATCACCGCGAGCAGCATCGTGACGCCGGCGGCTGCGGCACCGAAGCCCCCAAGGAGAAGCACGTATTGAAGGCCGAAACTCGTGTACAGCAGGATGCCGAGCGCCGGACCCGCGATCATCGAGATGCTGCCGAGCAGCGTGTCCATGCTGTTGATGCGCACGAGATGACGTTCGGGCACGAGCAGGGGCATGGTCGCGTTGTAAGCCGGTGTGCGAAATCCCGATACGAAACCGAACGCAGCGCAGTACAGCGCGACCGCGGCGAAACTTGGGCCAGAGATGAAGGTCCAGGCAGCTAACGCCAAACTGGTCAGCGCCATGAGTGTGTCGCAGACTACGATGATAACCTTGCGATTGAGCTTGTCGGCCACGACGCCCCCGAATGGGGAGAGCAGTCCCATGGGCAGAAATGCCAGTACGTAGAGGAACGCGAGACTCAAAGGAGAGCCCGTCGTTTCGGTCGCGTACCAGATGCCAGCATAGCTGGCGGCGTTACCCGCGAACATCGAGACGGCGTATCCGCTCCAGATGAGCACGATGCGTCCGAGCCAATCGGCGGGCAGCGCGTGCCCGCCAGCCGTGAGATTCGCTGTTTGCGCAGTTTGTTTCGAAGACTCCATGGGAGTGCTTTTCGATTTATCTCCGTTCATGTTGCCAATCCAATCCACAACCTGATACAGTTGTCAGACCAAAAAGTGACCGTTCGGTCACTATGCATGAAAACGACGGTACGTAGGCAATTAAGGTGCAACCAACACCGAATGGGTTGGGTTTAGGCCAGGGAACAAGTTTTCTGTTGTCAGCAATGCTGCGTTTCGGTATACTTTACAACTTGCATGCTTGAGTTCTTGAATGAAAGAAGAGATACACTGTGAATCCGCTTCTCATAATTACGCTTATCCTGCTTGTTGTGTCCGGCATCGGCCTGATTGTGTTCATTCTGCTGCACTCGGGGAAGGGCACAGGCATTTCGGACATGATTGCCAGCTCCATTTACTCGACGCAGTCGGGCACGAGCATTGTTGAGAAGAATCTCGACCGCATCACCATTGTCTTTGCGGTTATCTTCCTGCTTTCTCTTATCGTGCTTATGGTTATCTATCCTCAGGGAACGATAGCGCGGTAGTTGAGTTTTTCGGTGCTTCGTTGAACCCATTGAAGCGGTTGAAATTGTTTCAATTTTTTGTTGACTCGTCAGCGTATTCTGATAAACTACTTTCTTGCTGAAACGGAAACGGGTCAGCAAGCCAATGGGCGGTTAGCTCAGGGGGAGAGCACTACCTTGACACGGTAGGGGTCACAAGTTCAAATCTTGTATCGCCCACCATTGGAACATCAGGCCATCGATACTTCGGTTCGGTGGCCTTTTTCTGTGCGCCTTCACGTTGTTAAGTTGTTATGTACCCGTCACGCATCTTTCGCTACACGGCTGCACTCTTAGAAAGTGTAGGTTAAGCGTCGCTTTGTGTGTGCTAATTCCGCTAATCGATATGGCCGTCGTCGGGCTCGATGTGCACGAGAACTTCGGTTACGTGTGGGAAGCATCGCTTTACTTCTGTTTCAACCCGCTCGCTTAAGTCATGCGCCGCGACTACGGTCATCTGCGGATCAACCAACACATGCAGATCGGCGTATACTTCACCTTCCGTTCCGCGCGTGCGAATGTGGTGAGTGTCGCGCACGCCCGCAATGCTCATCACGCAGGTGCGCACGTCGTCTTCAGGAATGCGTGAATGGTCGGAAAGTGTGACCAGAGCATGTTTAAGCACGTCGTAGCCTGTCGCCAGGATAGCCACCGTTACCACCAGCGCCATGATGGGGTCTGCCATGGGAAATCCCAGCTTCACGAGCACGAGTCCCACGATAACTCCAATGGATACCAGTGCGTCTGAGAGCGTGTGACTTGCATCGGCTACGAGTATTTCGCTTCCCAAGCGCTTGCCTGCCCGGCGCTCGTACAGCGTCACACCTAGATTCACAGCCAATGTGCCAACCATCACAGCAAACGATACAGGTGTGACATCAACAGCGTAAGAACCTGTAAGCAGCTTAGTAACGGCGCTGCTTCCAACCTTGAATGCAGCTAAGAGTAGGAGCGCGCCAATGGCTAAGCTCGCGTATGTTTCGAACTTCGCGTGGCCGTAGGGGTGTCCTTCGTCGGCTGGGCGCGACGCAACCGCAATGCCGACAATTCCGACGACGTTTCCCAGCGAATCAAATACCGAATGGATGCCGTCGGCTTGCATGGACGCCGAGCCAATAAGCGTGCCGCAAACGTATTTCGCCGCCGCCACCGCCAAGTTTAGAAACAATACTGCCCATAACACGTGGCGGATGGAGCGCATGCGGGCGGATACTGGTTGTTTCGCGATCATCGCCATGGGCACACTCCTTCGCAATGCGGGTACCGTGCGAAAACTTCAATGCTCGCACGAACGGCTTTTCCGTGCTAAGAAAAAACGCGAACCCAAAGGGTTCGCGCATCTTGTTTCTGGTGTCGGAGGCGGGATTTGAACCCGCACACCCGAGATATGGGCACTAGCACCTCAAGCTAGCGTGTCTGCCGTTCCACCACTCCGACATGCTGCCTTAACGCAACGGATGGTATTCTACCCGAACTCATTGGTCTTGTGAAGGACTTTTTTCGGGAAAAAGTTGAAAATGGGTCTTGCCCCCGCAGTGTATATCGAGTAACATACTTTCTCGCGATGCGGACATGGCTCAGCTGGTAGAGCACCACCTTGCCAAGGTGGGGGTCGCGGGTTCGAACCCCGTTGTCCGCTCCATTGATCTTGAGGGCCGACCACTTCGGTGGCCGGCCTTTTAGTGAACGTTGACAAGGCGACGTGGCCAAGTGGTAAGGCAGAGGCCTGCAAAGCCTTCATCCCCGGTTCGAATCCGGGCGTCGCCTCCATTTTCGGATGGTTTGATAATTCAATATGCGGACATGGCTCAGCTGGTAGAGCACCACCTTGCCAAGGTGGGGGTCGCGGGTTCGAACCCCGTTGTCCGCTCCACGTTAACCATGCGGCCTTGGGAAATTCCCGAGGCCGTTTTGCTTTCTGGTAGGCCAAAGGGGTTCGAACCCATTAGGGTGGAATGCCGTTAAGAAAACATGCAAAAGCATGTTTTTAGGCATTCGCCCGAGCAATCTGTGATTGCGCGGGAATGAGCGCTCGCAAAGCGAGCGCGGGAACCCCGTTGTCCGCTCCACGTTAACCATGCGGCCTTGGGAAACTCCCGAGGCCGTTTTGCTTTCTGCCTTAACCATGCGAAGGACCCCAGCCAATGCTTTGACGGGGGTCCTTCGATGTGGGCTTATGTCCGCTTCCATTGTGCGGTTGTCTTACTTGTCCTCAAGCTTCTCGAATGCGTGGTGCCCGCAGTTTGGGCATGCGGGGAGCTTCTCGTTGTCGCTGGTAAGGCGAACGATGTAGCCGCAGTGCAAGCATTGATAGCGTCCAATTCCTGGTGTGTCTCCGGTGCGGTATTCCATGATGTCTCCAATCTCTCGAATGGCTTTTCTTCTGTACTTCAAAGGGTACTCTGTGTATGTGGAGTGCTGGCAGCGTCGCAGAAACGAAACGGTTCCCGCTTGGCAACGGTATGAGCGGTGTAGGGGGGGGTGCCAACGCAATTACTCAAGTACTGCGTGTCGTTCGATGGGGAATCTTACACCGGCAACAACAAGAGACTTCCCGCCTGAACAGCGACGTTACTTCGACGTCGTTTTAAGCGGGTACTTCTTCATCATCGAACAGGTCTTCGGGGCAACTAAGTAAGCCACGTAGGTAGGCCTCCATGGCTGCACTAGAAAGCTGAGTGGATGTGCGGCACGTATCAATACCACGCGAAGCGAGACATGCCGTTGCTGCAGTATCAAACGAGTGGGCGATGGCTACACGCACGTCGAGCTGTTGCAGGGCATCGGCAAGCTTATCGAGGGGAAGGTGAGGGTTCGGCAGGTTCTGACATTCGGTCGTTCTGCCGTTTACAATGGTGTAGAAGGTGATGCTCGCGCTGCCCTCGAGTGAGGTCGACACGTTGAGTCCATCGCTTGCGACGGCAATGCGCATGGCATCCCTTTCCCCTCATGGAAACCGTATGCTGCTACTATAGGCGCGTCTGTGAGCTCATGCGCTGAACTTTCGCCAGCTGGATGATTTTTCACGTGAAGGGCTGTGCTGCGCACTGCTCGCAGCGATACAACGGGCGGGTGAGGGTGAGTCGTTTAGCGTGCACCTTCGCGTTTTCGAGCGATGGCTGCTCGATGCGCACGGCCGGGCCGGAAATCCTGTTTCGGTGTATGGCGTGCAGGTTTCGCTTGCTGGGTTGTCTTTGCCGCCCGATTCGGCTTGGACGTTTGCTTTGGTCGGGAAGTTGCGCTTGGTTTCGCCGCGTGCTTTGACTGAGGGTGTGCGGTGTTATTTGAGTTGCGTGCGCTGCGCGTTTTCTCTTTCTTACGGCGTCGGGCGGCGAGCTCCTTTTTCGCCTGCTGGATTTCGGGGTCGCGCCGCGCATCGATGCGTGCTGCTTTCGCTGCTACCTCGTTTGTCGCATCCTGCATGTTGAACTGCGTAAGCTCCATTTCCGGAATGGACGTTTTCAGCAACTTCTCGATGTCTTTTAGCAGCGAGGTGGTATCAGGGCTCACGAACGACACTGCGAAGCCTTCGGCACCGGCGCGTCCCGTTCGGCCGATGCGGTGGATGTAGTCTTCGGCTTGCATGGGTAAATCATAATTCACCACGTAATTCACGTTGTCCACGTCGATACCGCGTGCCAGCACATCGGTTGCCACAATGACATCGGTGCGTCCGGCAGCGAAGTTGTCAAGCGCGCGCTTACGCTGACTCTGGGTACGGTCGGAATGGATGGCTTCAGCCGACACGCCAGCGCGCTTCAGACGGCGACACGTAGCGTCGGTACGGCCGCGTGTGCGACAGAACACCATGACGCGCTTTGATCCGCGCTCGGCTAGCAGGCCTTTTAAAAGTGCCGGCTTCACCGCTTGCTGCACGTGGATGACGTACTGGTCAATGCGGTCGGCCACCTCTCCAATGTGTGCGATTTCTACCATGGCAGGGTTGTGCAGCAGTTTGCCGGCGGTGCCCATGATGGTGCGGTCGATGGTGGCGGAGAACAACATCGTTTGGCGCGTTTTTGGGGTTGCTGCGACGATTTTGCGCATAGAAGGCCAAAACCCCATGTCAAGCATGCGATCTGCTTCGTCGAGCACGAGTACAGCTACGTCGTCAAGGCGCACAGCTTGTTGGTCCATCAGATCGATCAGACGCCCTGGTGTGGCGATGAGCACGTCGGTGCCGCGCTTGAGCGCTTCTTTTTGTGGATTATAGGATACGCCGCCAACTACGGTGAGCACGCGATGGTGGGTGTGCTGGGCGATTGTCTGGCATGTCTTGCCGATTTGCTGCGCAAGTTCTCGCGTGGGGGTGACAACAAGCATGAGCGGTCCTTGTCTCTTTTTCGCGTGGGGAAGGGTGCTCATCGTCGGCAGTGAGAATGCGGCGGTTTTGCCCGTACCGGTTTTTGCTGCAGCGATAATATCGCGACCGGCGAGCACCAAGGGGATGGCCTGTTCTTGTACGGGGGTGGGATGTTCGTAGCCGAAATCGGCGCACGATGCCAAAGCAGCGGACGACAGTCCGAGCGCTTCAAATGCGTTCATGGGGTGGATCCTTTCGTGTAGCGAACCGTGCCAGCTCAGGCGCTTGTAGGGCCGATGGGGCTTTAAGGCAGGGTTTCGCGCATGTTTGTCTGATATAAAAAAGCAGGTCAGAATCTGTCTTCTGACCTGCGGTTCTCTTGGTGCCCCCAACGAGAATCGAACTCGTGTCTCAGCCTTGAAAGGGCCGCGTCCTGACCTCTAGACTATGGGGACGAAGCGTTTCCTTGCGAAAACAGCTTGTGTAGTATCGCAGATTGAACGCACGTTTGCAAGATGTGTTTTTCGATGCGCGGAAACTTTACCAACTCTACACGAGCTCCTCAAGAGCAGAAATTGCTGTGTTTTGGGGCTTCGTGCGGAAAGCACGGAAAGCTCTCGTGCGGAAAGAAACGTGAGACGCTACAATAGGCGCATGCCTTATAAACGAGTCTCATACGATAACTTCTCCGCTGCGCTCGATGCTGCGCTTACTCGTGTGCAAGAGTTGCCTGCCGATTCGAGCGTGCCGGTGATCGTGGTTTCTTCGCACTCTATGGCCATGCGTGTGCGTGTTACGTGTGCTCAGCGTGAGTGCGCGTTCGGGGTGCGCGTCGAAACCTTCGCGTCGTGGCTTCGGGACCACTGGGAGCTCTATGGCGATGGGCGCGTTGTGGTGGATTCGTATCTTCGTAAGCTGCTGGTGGCAAAAGCGCTGCGCGAGGTGGAAGAGCGTGCAACGAACGAAAACGAAGCAACTGATGCGGCCGAGAAAGGCTCTGTGGGTGGAAGTGTTTATTGCGCGCCCGGGTTGATCGATCTGCTTGCCGATCTTGCTGCAGAGGCGTTGCCGCAGGTCATTGAACGTGCGGGTGTGGCAGACGAGGCGCTCACGGATGCACAGCGCCGGCTGGTTGCCGCGCTGGTGCGTTATGCCGATCTGCTTGCTGATCGTTCGTTGTGTGAGCTTTCGCAAGTTGCACGCGAGTTATCACAACTCGATAAGCTTCCTGTGCTACTCATCGTAGGTGTTGACTACCTGCCTGTTGCATTCGACGAGCTACTTGAGCGCGCTGCCGCACGAGGCGTAGTGGAGCGTTTCGATGATGCCCGTCGAAGCGCGCCTGCAGGCGAGCGTTCGACGGAGCTTTCTGCCGTACTTGCGCGGCTGTTCAAAGCTGGTGATGCGGTTGTTGCGACTGGTGACGTGCGCATTGTGCTGCCTGCTGGCCGCTACGCGCAACCGAAAGCGGTACTGCATGAGGTGAAGCGTTTGCTGGCCAATGGTTGCCCGATATCGGATTTAGGTGCTGATGTCTCCCAAAGCGGCATGGTGCTGCCCGTGGCTGTGTCGTCAAAACACCCGTTGCGCCTATACGACAGCATAGCCGGTGCGCTTGCACGAAAGGGACGTGTTGTTGCCGTACATGGCAGACGCGCATTTTGCGACACGTCGCTCGGGCGCGCACTGTTAGCCCTGTTCTCTGTCGCATTTCCGGATAGCCGGGTTACTGCGGCCGATTGCGGTGCTGCTGCTGCCGATTTCGCACTGAGTGCGTTTTCGGGAATCCCGCGCGCGTATGCTACGTCACTTGACGCTGCATGGCGGGCCGATCGCCTGCTGTCACGAGATCGGCTGTTAGGTGACCTAACACATGCGGGCGATACGTGCGCTAAGATGCTGCAGCATTGTACGAATAGGGATTTCTCGGCGCTCATAGATGCCTTCGAGCACAGCGTGATGACAGGTGGTGCTGTGTTCGATGACGCATGGCGCGCCGAACAGTTTGCCGCAGCTTCGCAAGCCCGTCGTGTTTTGGATGCCGCATCTGCCGTTGGTGAGTCCTTTCCCGATGCCATGTTCTTGCTTGCAAACACGAGCGTTTCTGTACGCGTTCAGTCTAAAGAAGACGCGCCAGAGGTTGTTGTTATGTCATTCGGTGAGCTGGCTAGTATGGAGCCGTGTTCGTGCAATTCGGTCATCATCTGTGACATGACCTCGGCTGATTATCCGGTGCGATCCGTCGATACACCAAAAACACTGCTGTTTGAGACACTGGGTATCGCCGCTGATCGTGACGAGCTTTCCCGGATGCGCCGGCAGCTGGTTGGCGTGCTTTCGGCGGCAAAAAACGCAGTTGTTCTATGTCGCGTGATGAACACGGTCGATGCCGCCGAGGCATATCCGGCGGTTGCGTTTGACGAAGTGGTCGACTGTTATCGTGGCCCACATGACAATGATGCGTGCGTTGACCGCACAACCGGTCTTCCTCAGTGCCTTGCTGAGTTTGCTTGTATGCAGGGAGAAGACGAGCTAACGGCGTGTTTGGCCGTGGGACTTTCCCGTAAAGACACAAAAACGCTTCCAGAGGAAGCGCCCGCTGACCGTGCAACCGAATGGGGACGTCGTTTTGTTGCGTTGCCCCGCGCAATTGATAGCTGCGAGCCGCTTTCTGCGCCGCTGTCGGCGTCTGCACTGGAAAGCTATTTGGAATGCCCGCATAAATGGTTCGCTCAGCGCCGTCTGCGGCTTGGTGCGCCCGATGCAGGTTTTGGTCCACTGGAAATGGGTAGTTTCGCTCATTCGGTGCTGCGCAGCTTCTACGTGGCGTTTCAGGAAGAGGGGTTTTCCAAGGTGGGTGAGGAAAACGCATCTCGAGCAGCCGAGCTTTTGGACGCTTCGTTTAACGTGCACCTTGCCAAGCAGCCTGCACTGCGATCGTCGCAGAACCCGCTTATCCCCACCAATTCCTATGAGCGTGATGAAGTGGAGCGCCTGCGTACTCATCTGCACGATTATCTAGGCAGAGAATCCCAGTTGTTGCCTGGATTCTCGCCGCGTTTTTTCGAGCTACCTTTCGGTGATGAGGTACCGTTTGACTACGCCGGCTTCTTGCTGCGGGGAAGTATCGACCGCATCGACGTAAACGATCGCGGTCAGGCGGTTATTATCGATTACAAGGGATCTGTTGGGCCCGATTACGCACTGTCTTCTGCTTCGCCTTTGACTTTCGACACCCCGTGCGAGGTGTCTGCCTTGTCTGATCCGCGCGATCCGTCAACCCCGCCCGTTGCGTACGATTCGTGCGGCGAGGACGCGGGTGATCAGGCGTCTGTGAGCACTTGCCTGCCTGCTTGTCCGCCTAGCTTACCGCACAAGATTCAAACACTCGTGTATGCGCAGGTTGTCAAGCGCTTGCTGGGGTTTGAGCCAGTAGGCGCGTTGTACGTGTCGTACGGGACAAAGCCTATCGTGTCAGGATCGGTTGACCGAACCGTGTTGGGCCCTGCCGATTTACCAGACATACGCTTCGACGATTGTTCCGTTCCTGGTGAGGCAGCCGAGGAGCTGGGTGTCGAAACGTTTGCTGAGCTCGTGCAAGCGGTGGAGGATCGCATTCGTGTTGTAGCTGACAAGTTGTACGCGGGCTTCATTGAGCCGAACCCGCGTGGCCCGCGTGCATGCAACCATTGTCCCGTTCTTTCTTGCACGAAAAGGAGCGGACATGAATCTTGATGCATGCACGCCCGAGCAGCGGCGAAGCATCCAGCACATCGACGGCCCGCTGGTGGTGTCCGCCGGCGCGGGATCGGGTAAAACCTTTACGCTCACGCAGCGCATTGCCTATGCGTTGCTTCCAGAAAGCGGCCCGGCGGTATCGGGCATCGACGAGGTGCTGGCCATCACATTCACGGAAAAGGCCGCCGCCGAAATAAAGGCCCGCGTGAAGCGGACGCTGCGTGCTGAAGGGCTTGCTGATGAGGCACTGCTTGTTGATGGCGCGTGGATTTCCACCATTCACGGCATGTGTTCACGCATTCTGCATGCTCATGCGCTTGAGCTGAATCTCGATCCCTCATTTGGCATTGTGAGCGAAGAAGAGCGTTCGGAAATGATCGCGCTAGCACTCGATGAGGCGCTGGGATCAAACAACGAGATTGTGGGTAGTGGGGCGTATGCCCGTCTGCTTCACGAGTACGGCGCGCGGCAAGCCGGCTCGTTTGGCACGTCGGTGCTGTCGCTCGTAACGACGCTTTTGAATCACGCGTCGGGCTTGCGTGGCGGTATGAGTGCGGTGTTGCTGGGTGCGCAAGCCGCCGATGCTGGCATGTTGGCGCGTGAGCTGTTGGTTGCCTTCGAGGACGTGCTTCCCGTTCTGGAAGCGGAGAAAGATTCCGCTTCATGTTGTAAGGCGCGCGCTGCAGCGCAACAAGGCGTGCTTGCCATGCAGGATTTGCTTGCCCAGCCTAGCGGAACTGAGTTTTCGCAGCTTGCGGCAGAGCTGAATTCGATTCCCTGGATAGGGCGCAACTTCGGATCGCGCGGGACGAGGGAGTGCGTTACTGCGTTAAATCAGGTTCGTGGACGCATTTCCCAAGAGGTGCTGTTAGGGCTTACGCGTCCGTTGCAAGACGAACTTATCTGCCTTGCAACGGATGTTGCTGCGCGCTACGAGCGCAAGAAGGCGGCAGCGGGAAAGCTCGATAACGACGACCTGCTCTCGCTTGCCCTGCGCGCGCTTGAAGAGAACCCCAGCATTGCACAACGCTACGAGGGGCGCTTCAAGCTGGTGATGGTCGATGAGTTCCAAGACACAAGCCAGCTGCAAATCGACCTGATAGCGCGTCTTGCTGGTGAGAACGCGCAAAACCTATGCACAGTAGGTGACGCCCAGCAGTCGATCTACCGGTTCCGAGGTGCCGACGTTAACGTGTACGAGCGTCATCGCGAGCACATGCGCTCTTCTGAAGTGGGGGCGCTGTATGTGGAAATGAACCGGAATTTCCGCAGCCATCGAAGCGTGTTGGCTCTGGTTGATCGCATCTTTGAGCAGCCGTGCATGTTTGGCAGCCGCTTCATGTCGCTTGCTTTCCACGAAGGGCGATCCACGTCGTGGAAGGGCGACGTTTCCCGTATCGACTTGTTGCTTGCTATGCAGCCGGCTGGCGCGGGAAGCGGCGTTTCGACTGTCGACGTGCGCCGCGCAAACGCCTGCGCTATTGCTCAGCGCTTCGCTCATTTGAAGGCATGTGGGCATGCGGAAGGCGACATGGTGGTTTTGCTTCGCAAGATGACAAACGCCTCCGTGTATGCCGATGCGTTGCGCGAGGCGGGACTTTCGTGCGTTGTTGCGGGAGGATCACGTTTTGCCGACGCTCCCGAGGTACGTATCGTCTGTCGTGCGTTGCAGGCGCTTGCGAACCCTGCCAGCACCGATGCGCTGTTCGAAGTGCTTTCAAGCGAAATGTTTGAGCTTTCTGCCGACGACTTCTTACGGCTGGGTACCGGCATCGACGAACGCCATGCGCGCTACGTGCGTCGAGACATTGACGTCGGGTTCGATGCGTTGCGCGAATCCGATAAGGCGTCTTTACGGCTTGCCTTTGCAAAGCGTACGTTTTCGCATGCCTGCCAGCGCTTGCGCGTGCAATCGCCTTCTGATGCGCTGCGTCTGTTGATTGTTGAATCGGGTTGGATGACACGGCTCGAAGGCAAAGGTGCTGAAGGGCTGTCCTGTGCTGCTAACGTGCTGAAAGCCGTGCGTTTGGTGGAAGATATCGAAGCGCAGGGTACGTCCGGCATCGCCAAGGTTTCGCGCGCGTTCGCGTCGATGATCGATGCGGGCATAAAGCAGTCGCCCGGCGCGTTGTCGGGGGCTGCTGGCAACGCCGTGCGAATCATGACCGTGCACACGTCGAAAGGACTCGAGTTTCCCATTGTTGCAGTTGCGGAATTCGATACTACGCATGCGCCGTCAAGCGCGCTCGTTACGGGGTGTGAAAAGGGACGTTTGAGTCTGTCGCTTACACCGAGTGCAACAGCGAAGCACTTTTCTGAAGTGAAGAAGCGGGCGGATAAATGGATCCACGAGCTGAGTGAAGATGAAGCGCTTGCAGTGCCGCTATCCACGCGGACAGGCGAGCGTTTGGCGCTTGAGCGGCGTGAGGCTGCCGAAGAGGCTGCCGAAGCGCAGCGGCTGCTCTACGTGGCACTCACGCGTGCGAGCGAGTCGCTGATAATTGCAATGATGGGGAAGGAGCCCTCGAAAGGGGCAGATGCTCCATCGTATCCGCCGCTCGTTGATGCAATTCGCTCGGCACTGTGTGGTGCGGGCGACTTTCCGTGCGGCGAAACAACGCTCAGTATCGGCTCGGGTGAGGTTGCTCGCTTCCAGCGTTTCACGGTTACACCTCCTGCGGATGCAGCAGGTGAACCTTTAGCGCTTGGCGTCGATATGCCTACACACGACATACGTGCGGGAGAAGTGGTTGCCGATTGTGAAACGGTGCCGTTTCAGGTACCAAACCTGCTGCCACTGCACTTCGAAGGTGTGGCGGCGGCGCCGTATGGACAGGCGAGCTTCTTTTCGTACACCTCACTTGCTGCTGCCGAATCGACAGCGCAGGCCATCTCGGATGCGTCTCATGCAGCGGAAGAGCCGAGCGTGTTGCTTGTCGGCGAGGGGCTTGCCGAAAAACCTGCCGGAGCAAACGTTGTCGATGGTGCTGCTGACACTCAAACGGGTGAGGCTACTCGTTTGGGTAGCGCGTTTCATCGTGCGGCCCAGTTTGCCATCGAGACAGGACAGGTACCTGATAAGCGTCGTGTGCGTGCGCTGGCACGCACCTATGGGCTTACGTGTGATCAGATCAACCGACTACATGCTGCATGCGAGCGCTGGTTTCAAAGTGATACGTACGCCGATGCGCTTTCGTGGCCGCGCCGTCGCGCAGAGGTTCCCTTCGTTGTGTGCATGAATGGTGGTGCTGGTGAGCGCGAAGTGTTCCTGGAAGGCGAGATCGATCTACTGTGTACCGATGCCGAGCCGACCGCCGTGTCATGTGAGACTGCCGTGTCGTGCGATGGTGCCGTACCGCACAAGGCTGCCGCACCGCACAAGACTGCCGCACCACGCGAGCGTGCAGTGGCTACACCCGATGGGCGGCGTCCGTGTGCGTTCGTGGTCGATTACAAGACAGGTGGCACCAACGACGAAAACGCCGATGTGCTACATGCTAAGCACGAGCTTCAGGCGACGTGTTACGCGTATGCGCTGCTGCGCCAAGGTTTTTGGTGTGTTGAGCTTCGTTTCGTGCGTGTTGAGCGCGACGATGGGCAAGGTCAACCCCAAACGGTGTGCTACCGGTTTGAGGAATCCGACCTTCCCAGCCTCGAGCGCACAATACGCAGGCTCTATCAAAAGCGTTTGGCTGAGTGAATGTTTTACTTCCGATGCTGTTCTTGCTGTCTGCGGTACTCTTGCAACACGGTTAGCTCGTAGCTTTTGCGATTGCCTTTCACCACGGTATCAAGCACCAGCCCGCACACGAGCGACAGCAGGCCGCACAGCACCAGCGCCACGGCCAGAAGTGCCGTGGGGATGCGCGGCACCAAACCCGTAGCGGCAAACTCGGCAACTACCGGTAGCCCTGCGATCAGTCCTGCTACAACCAGCAACAGCGACAGCCACCCGAACAGCGCCAGCGGTCGGTAGTCCTTAAACAAACTCAAGATAGTTTTCAGTACCTTCCAGCCGTCTGAGAAGGTGGATAGCTTGCTTACCGAACCCTCGGGGCGGTCGCGGTAGTCGATAGGCACCTCGGCGATGCGCCAGCCCTTGTCAACTGCATGTATTGACAGCTCTGTTTCTATCTCGAAACCGTGACTGGTTACCGGCATAGTCATAGCGAAGGTGCGGTTGTAGGCGCGGTAGCCGGTCATCACGTCGGAGAACTTAAACCCGTAAATCCACTTGATCAGCATACGCACCAGGTCGTTTCCAAACCCGTGGAACGCACGACCGTTTTCGTCGCCGTAGGAGCCGTTGGAAAGACGGTCGCCCACCACCATGTCGGCTTCGTCGGAAAAAAGCGGCTCAAGCAGCGCGCGAGCTGCCTTGGCGGGATAGGTGTCATCGCCGTCGACCATCACGTAATAATTGGCGTCGATGTCGCGCATCATCTGGCGCACCACATTGCCCTTACCCTGGCGTCGCTCGTGCTTGACGATCGCTCCGTGCTCACGTGCGATATCTGCGGTGCCGTCCGTGGAATTGTTGTCGTACACGAATACACGCGCGCCAGGCAGCGTGGCGATAAAGTCATCGACCACCTTGGCGATGGTTACGGCCTCGTTGTAGCACGGAATAATAACAGCCACTTCCTCATAGGTGAGAGCTGTCTTATCTTTGGGCTCGTTGATGGTGCTAGCCATAATCTGCCTTTCCGATTTGGTTACAATCGCTCGCGGTCAGGTTAAACGAGCAATGCGGTTCGGTTGGCGGCGCTATAAGCCTGCTTGGTTCGATGTTGCTTTCGCATAAAGCGCCCCTTTATCAAACGGCAATTATATGGCAAAATAAAGCACTTAAGGTGAAGGTAGAAAAAATCAATGCTTTGATGCATGAAGGCAGGAGCCGCCGCAGCTGCGACGACAGCAACCGAAACCAGAGGTTGTGATATGAGCAAGCTCATTGAGCAGATGGTGAAGTTCAGCGCTGTTGGTATGACTGCGTTCTGTCTCGACTACGGCCTGCTGGTTTTCTTTACTGAAGTTTTCAACTTCAATTACCTTGTGTCGGCAACGTCGTCGTTCGCTATTTCCACGGTGTTCAACTATTGCGCTTCGATGCGCTACGTGTTTTCGCATCGTGATGACATGAGTCGCCGTCGCGAATTCATTACGTTCTGCATTCTGTCGGGCATTGGTCTGGCAATGAACAACAACCTGCTGTGGTTCAGTGTGGATGCGCTGGGTATGGATTATCGTCTTGCGAAGATATTCGTGGGGCTTATCGTGTCGGTGTGGAACTTCGTGAGCAGGCGCTTGTTCCTTGACGGCAACAGGAACTACGGTGCCAGCATTCGACGCACCATTTCGTAGGTAAGACGGCTTTAATCAGTGTTTCCTTGCCAGTTGCTTTCAGGCGTTTTTTTGTTCCAAAAACCACATGAACCCACCGAACGGCGGGTTCATGAAACGATGCGCTGGTGCCCTTGACAGGATTCGAACCTGCGGCTTTCTGCTCCGGAGGCAGACGCTCTATCCCCTGAGCTACAAGGGCGCATGCGCTGGATTATACGCTATCATAATCCGAATGCATGCAAACAAGATGGAATTTGCACAGGGCGCGTGTGTGTCGTAGTGGACGAGCGCCGTATGCGAGCTGATTTGGGGAACAGGCGATATGGGTAACAGTTATACATCTTTGCAGGTAGATGAAGCGTGTGGTATGACAGCGGGGTCGCATGGTGTGTGCGAGGGCGCTGATGGTGCCTCAACTGTCGTAGTGAACAACAACGCTGCGGCGGTTGAGAGCGCGCGCACTGAAGTGGTTACGCTTGAGCGCATGGGGTATGGCCCTGAAGCTGTGGGGCGCTTGGCCGATGGCAAGACGGTGTTTGTCGCAGGTGGTGCTCCCGGCGACGTTGCTGTCGTGGAAGTGACGGAAGAAAAGCGTTCGTACGCACGCGGACGCATGGTGGAACCCAAGCAAGCCTCGCCCGACCGCGTGAGCGGCTTCTGTGTATACGCCAATGCGTGCGGAGGATGCCCGTGGCAACACCTATCCTACGATACTCAACTTGTGTCGAAGCGCTACAACGTGGTGTCAGCTCTGGCGCGTACAGGTGGGTTTGATAAGGCAGAAGCCGAGCGACTGGTGGCACCGTGTTTGCCCAGCAAGCGGCAGGTTGGCTACCGCAACAAGCTCGAACTTGCCGTGGGAACCGCGAAAAACGGTGCCTTCGCACTCGGTTTCAGCGCGCATGGTACGCATGACGTGTTCACGCCCGATTCTTGCCCAATAGCGGTGCGTCACATCCAGCGCGCGCCGAAGGCTTTGCAAGGGGCGCTTCGCTTCTTGCAGGGAAACCGTGACCTAGGCATCTTTCGTGTGGGGGTGCGCGGCAGCGTGCGTACCAACGAGGTTGAGGTGGCGTTGTGGACTCGTCCAGGCGTTTTCCCGCGTGCGCAGGCGGCTAAGGTGCTGGGCAGCGCGGTGCGTGCGACGAGCGTAGTGCGCGTACTGGCTGATCCAGGCCGTGCTCGCAAGGTGAAGGGTGTCGAGGTGCTTGCAGGTAAGGGCCACTGGGTTGAGGTGATGAAAGACACGCGCTTCTTCACGAGCGCCCCGTCGTTTTTTCAGGTAAACACTGCGCAAGCCGAGCGGCTGGTCGATTGTGTACTCGAGGGTTTAGGTGGCGTGAAAGGTCTTTTGGTAGCCGATTTGTACGCGGGCGGGGGCACATTTTCGGTACCGCTGGCGCGCGCTGGGGCTGACGTCATAGCTGTGGAATCTGCCGGGTCGTCAGTGCGCGATCTGCGACATAACGCCGAGGTGAACGATGCCGACATCGATGTCATTGGTGGCGATGCAGCCCGCGAGTTGCCGCAACTCGGCGGACTCGACGCATTGGTGGTCGATCCGCCGCGTGCGGGTTTGGCTGACGGTGTGGTGGAAAGCATCGCTTTGTCGCGTCCTTCGCGTGTGGCGTACGTGAGCTGCGACGTTGCCACCTGGGCGCGCGATGTAGCGCGCTTCGAGCGAGCGGGCTACCGGCTTGTGAGCGTACAACCCGTCGACCTGTTCCCGCAAACCTACCATGTGGAAACGGTAAGCATCTTTCATCGGCTGTAAAGATAAGCGTGTCGGTGTGTGCCGACACGTTGACACGCTGATACATTGGCGCGTTTGCGAACATTGCACGTTTTTTCAAGCAGTGGCCTTGCAACCTGCTAGAATGCTCGAATGTATGCGATGATTTAAACTTGCGAACTCGGTTCGAAGCTTGTGTCAAACGGCGGGTTTTGAGCTGCGTGGTGGGGGAGGGTGCCCCATGGGGTTCCCGATCTGGGCACTTCGCATTCGCAAGCGATCTGAGAAGATAAGGAGCAGGGAAATGGCGCTGTACACTCCCGAATACCAGCCCACAGGCGATGAAGTCGCCGTCATCAAGACGTCGAAGGGCGACATCCGTGTGCAGCTGGCTGGCAAGGACGCTCCCATCCATGTGGGCAACTTCGTCGAGCTGGCACAGAAGGGCTTCTACGATAACTTGAAGTTTCACCGCTACGTGCCGAACTTCGTCATTCAGGGTGGCTGCCCTAACACACGCGATCTAACACCTGAAGAAGTGGTTCGCAATGCAGGCAACCCGTTTGCCGGTTTGGGTACGGGTGGTCCGGGCTACACCATCAAGCAGGAGTACACCACAAACCCCAACAACAGACACGAGGACGGCGCGCTTGCCATGGCGCGCTCCCAGCAGCCCGACTCTGCAGGGTCACAGTTCTACCTGTGTTTGGGTACCCAGCATTTCCTCGACCCGAACTATACGGTGTTCGGTCAGACCATCGAAGGTATGGACGTGATCTCCCAGCTGCGCGTGGGCGACGTCATCGAGGGTATAGAGATCGAGAACGCCGCCTGCTAGTTCGCTTCAGACGCGCTCAACAAAAACACGGAATTAAGGAAGCAGATGAACAACGAGCTCTTTCAGCAAGCGCGCACGGCGTATTCCCAAGGTGATTTCGAAGGTGCGCTTGCCAGCTTCACCAGATGCCTTCAGGAATCTCCCGCGGGTTTTGGCCCGGGAGAGTTGGGGCTTTTGTACCATCGTATTGGGAATTGCCTGATCAAGCTGAAAAACCCTAACGAGGCTATCCAGGCCTACACCCAGGCTTCTGCCGACGCTGCCTACGACGCGTGTGGTGCAGTTAACTACAACATGGGTATGGCGTATGCGTCGCTGCGCGACTACGAAGATGCGGTGAAGCATTTCGAGATAGCCGTGTCCGACGCGAACTACGAAACACCCTACAAGGCGTATTCGGGCATGGGTAGCGCGCTTTTGAAGCTGGGCAAGTCGGCTGAGGCCGGCGTGGCCTTCCGAGAAGCTGCGCTGGACGAGG
This sequence comes from Adlercreutzia sp. ZJ141, assembly GCF_011038965.1. Taxonomy (GTDB): domain Bacteria; phylum Actinomycetota; class Coriobacteriia; order Coriobacteriales; family Eggerthellaceae; genus ZJ141. The sequence continues at coordinate 66,532 of NZ_JAAKEB010000001.1, forward strand.
CGAATCCTGATCCTACCAAGGCGCTGTTGAACCTAGGCGTGTGTTTCATGGCGCTCGGTCGACCTGCCGATGCGGTCGCGTCGTACGAAAGCGCTATGCAGTTTTCCATGAGTGCCGCTACTCGCAACAAGCTCTATGCAAACCTGGGGCAGGCGTATGCGGCCGATGGACAGATGCAAAAGGCCGTTGATGCCTTCGAACAGTCACTGGCAGACAAGACTTACTACTTAAGTGATTCGGCGAGTGTGGACTACCAGCGCGCCATCGCCTCCGTTGCACAGGGCACCTCCGAGGTCACACGCGTTATCGAACCGGTGGCCGACATGTCTGGACTCGACGTTTCCGCTGATGGCGGAGCGATGTATGTCGAAGAGGACCCGTATGGCGCCCAAGTGGGCGATCCGTATTACTACGCCGATCCGTATGGTCAGCAGCGTGTACAGTACGACATGTACGGCGCGGCACCTGGGGCGGAGGACCGCTTCTTCAACGCCAGCGACGAAGAGCTCGAGCAGTGGTCGCGTGGCTTAGCGAAGCAAGAGCGTAAGCGCCGAAATGTGGGCCTGAAAATCCTTATTGTGCTTATTGTGCTCGTGTTAGCAGCGTTTGGCGGGGCGGTGTTCCTGTACACGCAGGGTTATGGCTACCCCATGCAAGATGACGTGGCAGCGCAGCTATTCTCTGCGGAAGGTGCCGATCAGGAGGCGCTGTTCGCAGAGGAACTATCTGACGAAAGTGTTGCTAGTATGCAGGAACTCATTGAGCCCTGCACGTTTGTAGGTGTTGACGGCATGGACCGCTCCATGAGCGATTCGACGGTGTATGTGACCGCGAAAACCGCCGAGGGCGGTGACATGCAGTACAAGATTTCGCTCGTGCGTTCGGGTATCGGATGGAAGGTGTCGAACGTCGAGTTGTATTTCGCGAGCCAGAACTAACAGGTTTGGTGCGCGCTTATGTAGCGCGTGAGGGAAGCGCTTGAATCGGTGTTTCCCTGAAACGGGGTCGTTCCGCTGAACAGGTGGAAAGGCCCCGTTACCTGTATTGAAGGGGTTCGCTGTTCCTTCGTTTGATAGTATGGGAAGCGGTCTAGCGCGTCGCGTTGGACGAAACAACGACGAGAATCGGATGAGAGCATGCTGTACCGTGTTATCGACGCCGATGAGCTCCCCTCATTGGCCAAAGCCTTCATGGATCGGTACCGGGTTGTTGCGCCGGTGCAGAAAAACGGAGAAAGCGTGTACGAGATTATCGAATCGCCCGACGATATCGATCTTTTCGGCCCGCTGTCTATGACCTCGCTGAAGAAGTACTTCCTCCCGCCGCGGGAGACGCTGTTCACGTTCGATGCGGAGACGAATAGCGTTACCGATTTCACGCAGGATGTGCAGCCGCTGGTTCTATTCGGTGCACATCCGTGTGATATTAACGCCATCAACCGCTTGGACACCGCTCTTATGGAAGGGCCGTACGCCGACCCGTACTATACGGCGCTGCGTAAGGCGACGCTTATCGTGGGCGTAAGTTGTATGCCGTCGAAAGATTGTTTCTGCCACGTTGTTGGTGCTGACGAAGCTCGTGTGGGATACGACCTGTTCTTGCAGGATATTGGCGGCAAGTTCCTGGTGAGTATCGCAAGTGTCGAGGCGGCCAACATCCTCGAGTCGGCATGTGATCCGCGCATCGCCACCGATGAGGAACGTATCGCCTTCCGTGAGGCCACGCGCCGGCGGCAGGAGGCATTCAACAAAGAAATCCCCGACATCCAAGAGATCGCGATGCTTATGGATGCCTTCCATAAAGATGCATTCTGGGACGAGCTCGGCGGCCGCTGTCTGTCATGTACGGCGTGTTCATCGGTGTGTCCCACGTGCTTCTGCTTCGATATCCGCGATGAGCTCGACCCGTCGGGAAAAACCGGTCGGCGCGAGCGCGTGTGGGATGCCTGTACGTCGCCGCAGTTCGCCATGGTGGCCGGCGGGCACAACTTCCGTCCCGACGGGCGAAACCGCGTGCGTCATCGTATGTATCATAAGCTTAACGGCTTTTTAGCAAAGCACGACCACATGCTGTGTGTAGGGTGCGGACGCTGCGTGTCGGCCTGCAAGGCGCAGATTAGCCCGATTGAAGTGTTTAAGTTCTTCGAGGCGAAGGAGGCAACCGATGGCCGCTAGTATGTCTGCATCCTCCATCGAAGTGCGTACCTATACCGGTGGCCCCGCGCCGCTTGACGGCGCTCAGATGATGGCCGCGAACCCCTATCGGCCGTGGCCGGCGCGCATCACGAGCATCACTGAACTCACCGCAACGGAGAAGCTCTTCGAGTTCCGCCTGATCGATGACCGCATTCGTGAAGCGTTTCATCATGAGCCCGGCCAGTTTGTCGAGTTGTCCATCTTCGGGGTGGGCGAAGCACCTATTTCCATTTCCAGCTCACCGTCGAAGGGTGGCTTTATCGAGCTGTGCGTGCGCCGCGCTGGCACCTTCACCGAAGTGCTGCATAAGATGCAGTGCGGCGACATTGTGGGTATTCGCGGGCCGTTTGGTCGGGGTTTCCCCTTCGAAAAGATGAAGGGGCACGACATTTTGCTCGTGGCGGGGGGTCTTGGTATCGCGCCCTTACGCTCACTTATTAACAATATCCACGATGAGCGTAGCGAATTCGGCAAAGTGACCATCATCTACGGCTCGCGCAATCCGGGCGAAGTTATGTTCCGTAACCAGTTTGAGATGTGGCGTCATCGCAAGGACTTCGATCTGTATCTGACGGTCGACCATCCGGACGACACGTGGGATGGCGAAGTTGGTCTCGTGACGAAACCCTTCGAGAATTTGGATATTGATGCATCGAACACGTTCGGTGCGGTGTGCGGTCCTCCGGTCATGTACCGTTTCGTGGTGGAGGAAATGCGCAAGAAGAATATTAGCTACGACCGCATCTACATGAGTTTCGAACGGAACATGAAATGCGGCATGGGCAAGTGCGGCCATTGCCAGATCGGGCACCAGTACGTCTGCATCGACGGGCCGGTGTTTAATTACTGGGAGGCCAAGAACATTCAGGGGTCGATGTAGCATGAGCAACAGCGTTTTCAACGGAGGCGGCGAGCGGGTTGCTCCCCGTGTCGTGGTGGTGGGGCTTGCAAGCTGCTTTGGCTGCCAGCTGCAGGTGACGAACGCCGAACAGTATTTGTTGGACGTACTAGGGCAGATCGATTTACGGTATTGGCAGCTTGCTTCAGATGATCCGATGCCCGAAGAGTTTGATGTGGCCATCATCGAGGGTGCGGTCACTAATGAGGAAGCCGAACGTACGGTGCGGCTCTTACGTGAGCGAGCCTCGAAGGTGATCGTTATCGGCGCATGCGCGAACACCGCTGGCATTCCCGGCATGGCTGCCGAGGGCTTCTTCCAGCGTCCATCGCAAGTGTACGATCGCGTTCCGAAAGCTTGTGGCAACATGCTGTCGCCGCGCCCTGTCGATGCGGTGATTCCTGTCGACTACCGCGTGCGTGCGTGTCCGATCGATCCGTACGACTTTATCGACGTGCTACAACGCGCGTTGTATGGTTCGAACAAGTCGTATGCGTCGGCAACAATGTGTGGCGAGTGCAAGCGCAATGAGAGTTCGTGCTTCTATGCGTCGGGCACGTTGTGCTTAGGTCTTGTCACCACCGCTGGCTGCGGGGCGAAGTGTGTGAACTTGGGGCGCCCGTGCAACGGATGCCGCGGCTTGTCGGCTGATGCGAACGTTGCCTCAGCACGCGCCGCCGCTGTGCGCTTCGGCATTGACCCTACCCGCTTCGATGACGCGCTGCGCCTGTTCAACCAAACGAACCCCGCGCTCGCGGAGGAAGACTAGCGTTTCGCGCTGTGCGCGGAGGAAACGAGGAAACCCATGGCGAAGACCGCTTTGCATGTCGATCATGTCGCCCGCGTCGAAGGGCATGGAAATATCCACGTCGTGATTGAGGATGGACGGGTTAAAACCTGCGAGATGAACGTGACCGAGCCGGCGCGTTTGTTCGAGAGCATGGTGCGTGGGCGCGTCTTTGATGATGTCCCCTACGTCGCCTCGCGTGTGTGTGGTATCTGCTCTTCGAGTCACGTGATCACTAGTCTAAAGGCCATCGAAAGCATTTTCGGGGTGCAGGTGTCCGACCGAACGAATGCCTTGCGCGAGCTGCTGGCGTATGGGTCGTACTTGCAGAACCACGCCACACACCTGTTTGTCTTCGCGGCTCCTGATTTCTTGGGAATGGGAAGCGTATTCCCGCTTGCCGAAATCGATCGGGGCTTGTACGACAAGGCACTTGCCTTGAAAGCGCTTGGCAATGAGCTGTGCACGGAGGTAGGCGGGCGTTCGGTGCATCCTATCACCGCAGTGGTGGGCGGGTTCACACATGAGCCACCACGTGAGACTTTCCTCGCTTTAGCTGATAAGCTTGACGAGGCGGTGGCGTTTGCTGTTTCTGCGGTTGATCTGTTCAAGTCGTTCGAGGTGCCCGATATCCGCATGTCAGGTGACTTTTTAGCCATGCAGGCCGACGGACGCTATCCGGTGTGTGATTCCGATGAAGCTCTGTTCGTGCGCAGTGGGAAGCGCTTTGATGCTGCCGACGTGGAAAACGTTATCGAAGAGTATGAGATGTCGCATTCGGGTGCTCTGTTCGCCCGATGCCGCGACACGCAGGATGCCTACATGACCGGTGCGCTTGCGCGAGTGAATGCTTCGTGGTCGAATCTGTGCCATACGGCGAAGGTTGCGGCGGCGAAGGTGGGCCTGCGCCCGCCCGAGCGCAACCCCTATATGAACAACGTTGCCCAAGCAGTCGAGCTTGTCGACGTTTTAGAACATTGCGCGAGGCTTTGTCGCGAGCTGGCGGCGGGTGAGGGCAACCTTTCCGCGAGTTCGGCTCCGGTACCTTATCAGGTACGTGCAGGTGTGGGTGTCGGCTTTACCGAGGCACCGCGCGGAGCGCTATTCCACCGCCTGGAACTTGATGAGGAGGGTCGCGTAGTTACCGCTTCAATTCTCACGCCAACAGCGCAGAATCTGGCGAGTATGGAAGCCGACATGCGCGCTGTGGTGGAAAAGCTCGTGGACGAGGGCTGCTCGGCTGATGCTATTCGCTTGGAAGTTGAAAAGCTCGTGCGTGCCTATGACCCCTGCTTCAGCTGTAGTGTGCATTAGTGCATACGCTAAACGCTTTTGTACCTTGCGCTATCAAGCGTGCCAAAAGAGCGATGAGAGCAACAAAGCTGCGAAGGTGGGCCATTTGTCATAAATTGCTTCTAAGAGCTGGTTTTACGGAGGCTTTGGCGAGTTGTTCTCCCTGTGGATTATGCCGGAGCGAACAGGCATTGTGCTAACATTCATCCTTACTTGAACCTGTGATACAAGGGGTTAGCCTGTATGTCGTTTTTGGATTCGCTAACAGACTTCGGGTTTGGCATGGGCGGTCAAATGTCGACCGATATGGCCATCGACCTGGGTACTGCAAATACGCTTGTCGCCATTCCGGGCGAGGGCATTGTCGTAAATGAGCCTTCCGTGGTTGCCATCGAGAAAGCGACGCATCGTGTGCTCGCTGTCGGCCACGAGGCGAAGAGTATGATCAACCATACGCCCGATGCATTTTCGGCAGAGCATCCGCTGCATGATGGCGTAGTGGCCGACTATGACGTCACTGAGGCGATGATTTCTGCGTTTATCAACAAGGCCGCGCCAAGGAAGTACCCGTGGCAGCCGAAGCCGCGCATCGTGGTGTGCATTCCGTGTGGCGCGACGTCGGTGGAGAAGCGTGCCGTGTTTGAGGCGTCCATTCAAGCGGGTGCGCGCCAAGCGTACCTGATCGAAGAGCCTATGGCAGCCGCTATGGGTGCCGATTTGCCGGTGACTGAGCCTACGGGTTCGATGGTGGTCGACATCGGTGGTGGTACGACTGAGGTTGCCGTTATTTCGCTTGGTGGTATCGTTACTTCGTCGTCGTTGCGTCTGGCGGGCAATCGCATGGATGAGGCTATTGCCATGCACCTGCGCGACTTGCTGGGCATCAAGATCGGTGAACGAACGGCTGAAATCATCAAGATCAAAATCGGCTCGATTTTGCCTTTCGAGGATGGCCGCGAGCGCGACATGGTCATTTCCGGTCAGGACGTGATCACCGAACAACCCAAGGAGGTCACCATCCAGTCAGAAGATGTGCGCGCAGCGCTGCAAGCGCCTATCGACGAGATGGTTACGCACATCAAGGAAACCTTCAAGAAGACCAACCCCGATCTGGCAAGCGATATCATCCAGAACGGCATCCTGCTCACGGGTGGCGGTGGCTTGCTTGCCGGGCTTGACCGGTATCTTACCGACAAGTTGGAGATTCCGGTGTGGACAAGTCCAACGGCACTGACGAACGTGGTTATGGGCTGCTTGAAAGTGCTCGAAACACCGCAGGCCTTAAGGCAGACGCTTATGCGGACTAAATAGGGCAGCGCGCTTTCATGGCTCTCAATTTTCAACAGAAGAACTCGGCGCTCGTTCGTCGAGTTCTTGTCATAGCGCTTCTGGTGATTGCACTGGTGCTGATTACGCTGTATGCACGGGAAGGCGAGGACGGCTTTCTCCATTCTGCGCAAAGTAGTGCATCTGACGCAGCCTCTGTTGTTGGAGGTGCAGGGCAGGGTATCGGTGGCGCGCTCGATGCTCTTGGGAAAGGCGTGGACAATCTAACTGCTGATGACGGTACGCTGTCGAGCTTGCGCACGCAGAACGAAGAACTGCGTGCCATGGTGGCACAGGCCGAAGAGTATCGCCAAGAGGCGCTGCGTCTCGAAGAGTTGCTTGATCTGAAGAGCAGCTACTCCGCCGACGGCGTGGGTGCGCGTATTATCGGCAAGTCTACGCAGGCGTGGAGCCAGACTGTCACCATTAACAAGGGATCGGCTGACGGTTTGCGTACCGGCCTTACCGTTATGGGAACCACCGGCGTCATCGGACAGACCGTAAGTGTGTCTGAGCATGCCGCCACTGTGCGTCTGATTACCGATCCGCAAAGCGGCGTAGCAGCGCTCTTGCAGTCAAGCCGTGCGCAGGGTATTGTGCGAGGTTCGCTTGAGGGCATTCTGTATTTGGAGAACGTCGATGCCGACGCGACGATCGAGGTAGGCGATGTGGTGCTCACATCTGGTTTGGGCGGAAGCTACACGTCGGGTCTGATTGTGGGAACTGTCGTTAAAGTTGATTCCGCGCAGGGTGATTCGTCTCGCCGCGCTGTGGTGTCGCCAAATGGCGAGATCTCGGCGCTCGAAGAGGTGCTGGTAGTGTTGGGCACCAGCAGCTCAGATGACGGATCGGATGGAAGCGCGTCTGGTGGATCAGGTACCAACGCGGCTGACAAAGGTGGTGCCGAATGACGCCTGCGAGCGCTGGCGTGATGAAGGCGGTCGGTGCAGTTATCGCCCTCATCTTGCAGGTGGCGCTTGCTCCCAACATTGCGCTGTTCGGGTCGTTTCCCTGTATTCCGCTGGTCTATGTGATGGCTTTAGGTGTGGCCGATCCGGCAAACGCCAGTATCGCGTTGTCGTTCCTTACCGGTCTTGCGTGCGACCTTTTAGGTTCTGGTCCGGTTGGCGCGCTTGCGTTTTTGTTCCTGTTGGCGCACGTTGCTACGGCACGCGTGTTTCTTGTGCTCGACAACGATGCGCTCTTCATGCCGTTTGCCATCATGTTCGCGGGTATGTTTGCGGTTGAAACTCTCTACGGCTTTCTGCTGGTGGCGCTGGGGTTGCCCGTGTCGCTCCTTGACGCCTTCCTCAATCGTGCGGCTCCGTGCGCGCTGTACGACTGTGTGGTTGCTGTTATTGTGTATCCGCTGCTTGTCGTGCTGTTTTCGCGCACTGCGAAGGAGCTTAAGATCAGAACGCCGAAGCTGAGGTAGTGGTCGCCATGTTGATTGCCATTATCGCTGCCCTTGTGGCCCTCGTGCTCACCGCTGCCGCTGTCGTTATCGTGTTGAACATGGTTCGCAAAAACCGTTCCGAAAGCGTGGGCGTGAAGAAAAGCGCAGCCACCATCGATTCGGTGGGTGTGAAGTCAACACTTTCTGACTATATGCCTAAGCACGCGAACCATGGAACAGCTGCGTCGTCGTCGAGTCAGCCGGTGACGGTTCCTGCCGATGTGTTGCGTCCACGCTTTTTGGCTATGGGGGCGCTTGTGGCTGGCGTGTTTGCGACGCTTCTGGCGAAGCTGTGGAGCATGCAGATCTTGGCGGGCAGTAAGTATGCCAGTGAATCGGAGGAAAACCGCTATTCGGTGGTTTCCACACCAGCCCCACGCGGCTATGTGTACGATGCTGATGGCTTGGCGCTCGTGAAGAACCGTTCGTCGCTGACAGTGCTCGCCGATCCCGACGTTGCTGACAATCGTGACGTGTTGTTGCGGCTGTCCACGGTACTTGGCGTGCCGTACAACGTGGTGCGCCAGCGGGTGAAAGATGCGTCATCAGGTGCTCAGAGCCAGCGTGTGGTAGCAAGCGACGCACGCATGCGCGACGTGGCGTTTATTTCCGAGCATGCCGACGCGTTTCCCGGTGTGACTGTGGAAACACGGGCGGTGCGCGACTACCCCTATGGTGCTTTGGCTGCGCATGCGCTCGGCTACACCGGCAGCGTGTCGGAGGACGAGCTTGGTAATATGGCCGCCGGACGAGATATTGAGCTTGGCGATGACGTGGGGAAATCGGGCGTGGAATCCACCTACGACAACCTAATCGCGGGCGATCATGGCCAGCGCAAGGTGATGGCCGACTCGAAGGGTAACGTCGTTGAGGTGGTAAGCGAAACGCAACCAACGCGCGGTTCCGATGTGTATTTGTGTATCAAGGGTCCTGTTCAATACGCTGCCGATAAGGCGCTGGCCGAACTGATTGCCCCCGATGATGGGGTTATTGGGTCGGGTGCGGGAACGGCTGGTGCCGTGGTGGTACTCGATATTGCTGATGGCGGCATTGTAGCTATGAGTAGTTATCCAACGTTTGCTCCATCCACCTTCACCGGCGGCATTCCCCAAGAGGTGTGGGACTTGTACAACACTGAAGAATCACATTATCCGCTCATGAACCGGGCTATATCGGGGTCGTATCCGGCTGCTTCCACCTACAAGGCGTTCACCAGCATGGCAGCGCTTGAGTACGGGTTTGCCACCGATACGAGCACGTGGACGTGCACCGGCTCGTGGGACGGCTGGAACACCGGCCAGCCGCAAATGTGCTGGGAACACTCCGGTCACGGTACGCTCGATCTCTATGGCGGCATTGTGAACTCTTGCGACGTCGTGTTCTACGAAATCGCAAAGGCGTTTTGGGATAATCAGGAAACAGTCGGTGAAACCGCGCTGCAGGACTACCTCCGCAAGTTTCGTTTCGGGGAATACACGGGCATCGATCTTTCCGGTGAGGCACAAGGACGCATTCCCACACCGGAATGGAAAGCCGAGCATTTCGCCGATTACCCCGAAGAGGCCGTGTGGAAGGGCGGCGACATGACAAACATGATCATCGGCCAGGGCTATGTGCTCACCACGCCGCTGCAGATTGCCTGCGCGTATGCGGCTATTGCCACGGGCACGATGATGAAGCCGCATCTGCTGAAGGAGGTGCGTAACGCTTCGGGGGAAGTGGTGCTCTCTTTCGAGCCTGAGGTGTTAACTGAGATTGATGTGAACACCGACGATCTTGCACTGGTGCGCCGGTCACTGCGTGGCGTAGCTACGGACAATAGTTACATCGCCAAAGTGCTCAACGACTATGGTATTCAGGCGGCGTGCAAGACAGGCACGGCAGAAGTGGCTGGCAAGGAAGATTACGCATGGTTTGCCATGTATGCGCCCTACGATGATCCGAAGTACGTGGTAGCGTGCATTGTCGAAGAGGGCGGCGGTGGTTCTGATACAGCGATGCCTCTTGGAGCTGCTGTCATGAACGCCGTACTTGCGTACGACCGTGGCGAACTTGACGAGATGGGGCGTATTGCCGGTTCGACTGGCAAGTCGGTTGAGCCGGCGGCGCACGTTTCGTCGGGGCGCACCGACTAGCGTGTAGGTGAGACTCGCTTTGTGGCCGTGCTACGGGTAGTGCCGCGGTGCGAGACGGGCGAGCAGGCGTGCGGCTGGTGCTGCATTGCCAATGTCGTGCGACTGGTGTATTGCCAGATGAGAGACTGTAGGAGAAACGGCGGAAGGAGGCGAGACATATGGCTGCTTTGCCGCAGATAGATACGATCAAGACGCCTGACGCCGCTGTTGTACAGGCGGCAAGGAATGCCCGGCGGGCACGCTTTAACGTGCCATTTGTTGTGGTTGTGGCGCTGTTGGTGTCCTATGGTTTGCTGATTGTGTATTCGGCGGTGCGCGTCGATGCTGATTACAGCTTCACTCGGCAGCTTGCTGGCGTGGCTATAGGGCTTGTCGCCATGTTACTCGTATGGCGTTTCGACTACCGCAAGCTGTCCGATTTCGTTACGCTGTTCCTTATTATCAACGTCGTACTCATTCTGTCTCCGCACCTGCCGGTTATTGGTGTTGAGGCAAAGGGCGCGCAGTCGTGGATCAAAATAGGCATGCAAATTCAGCCGGGCGAATTCGCGAAGGTGACTGTGGTGTTGCTCGATGCGGCGGTGATGGCTCGTTATGGTGGCCGCCTCGATGACCCGCGCGAGTATTGCCGGGCACTCGGTATTATGCTCGTTCCGTTCGCATGTATTATGACGCAGCCTGATTTGGGTACGGGTCTGGTGTATTTGTTTATTGCGGCGGTGGCACTTGTGATGGGTGGTGCGCGGCCGAAGTACCTGCTCATCACACTTGCTGCTTTCGTTGCTGCAGTGGCGCTCGTTTTTGCCGTTGACGAGGTAATCAAAGCGCAGACAGGCGAGTATAAACTACTGCAGCAGTATCAGCGTAATCGCCTGCTGGTGTTCATCAACGACGATTACGACCCAACCGGCGAGGGTTACAACCTGAATCAGGCGAAGATTGCTATCGGGTCAGGCGGTTTGTTTGGACAAGGGCTTTTCAAGGGAACTCAGCATGCACTTGGAATCCTACCTGAGGCACCTACCGACTTCATCTTCTGCGTGCTTGCCGAGGAATTGGGGTTTGTGGGCGTAGTGGTGTTGCTGGCGTTGTACGCTGCACTCATACTCATTTGTTTTAACATCGCGCGATCGTCAAACGACTTGTTCGGCATGCTTATCGTTATGTGCGTGGTGGGGATGTGGCTGTTTCAGATACTTGAAAATATCGGCATGGACTGCGGGTTGATGCCCATTACCGGTATTCCGCTGCCGTTTATGAGCTACGGCTCGTCGTTTATGGTGGTCAACTTCATTATGCTTGGCATGATTGGGTCGGTATGGAGCCATAACAACGCTTCGTTGGGAAAGAGAGGCTAGCATGGAAATGCCCGTTGACGTGAAGAAGGTTCTTGACGAGGTATCGGCCGTCGATGAAGCTCGTACGATGCCGCTGTCGGTGAGCGTGTACTTCGATGAAACCGCTCCAGGTGATGTGCAGGCATTCGTTCGCCAGTCGTTTGCCAGTGCGTCACATCATGCGCGCGTGTCTCTCATGTACTTGGACGGCCGTCCGTTTGTTCCGTTTGAGGGAGACGACATGTCGGTTATTGTGGCTGGCGTGTCAGATGCTGTTGGGTCGTGTGCTGAGCAGCTGCGCGAAGCTGGGGTGCCCGTGATGGTGGTGACCACGTTGCCTCATCTCGTGTCCGATCTGGCTCATGCTTGCGGGCATGATATCCCCGCAGCTGATCTGTTGTCTCCTGCCGAGCAGCCTACCGTGTCGAAAGCGGCTGTGGTCGCCAAGGCGGCGCGTAATGTAGCTGGTGCCGCTGCCGATGCGCAGGAGAGAGGCGGCAAGATGCAGACGATCGCCGGCATGGCATCGGGTGCGGCTTCTACTGCTGCCGACTACATTGAAGCATTTGCGGAAGAACCCGCGAAGGTGCATGAGGAGTACGCTCGTGCAAGTGCTGAGGAAGCGGCCGCCGAACCACTAGAGCTCAATGATCGCTTGCGAGCGTCGTTGGCGGGGCGTATGGGTCGTTGGGTTGTTGAAACATGTCGAGCGAAGAAGCTCGCGTTTGCGTTGGCGTTCCCCTTTGTTCGTAAGCCGCTTGCGCTCGATGCCGTGTCGGTTACGGCGATGCAGAACGCTGGTGTGGGTGCGCTCGTTATTATTCCCGGCGCTGACATGCCCATTATGACACTGAACCAATCGAAGATGCTGTTGCAGATTGCGGCTTCCTACGGCGAGGATCTCGGTCCTGCACGCCTCAAAGAGCTTGCCGCTGTAGTGTGTGGCGGCTTCGCGTTGCGTTCGGTGGCCCGTCAAATTGTGTCGGTTGTGCCCGTTGGTGGCTGGGCTGTGAAGGCAGGCATCGGATATTCGGGTACTGTGGCTATGGGGCGGGCTGCCATCGAGTATTTCGAGGGTGGGGCTTCTTTGAGTAGGTTTACCGATGCGTTTGGTGGCGCGCGTGACAAGGTGATGCGTGTTGCTGCGGGCAAGGTTGCAACGCGTGCAAAAAGCCATGGGGCGCGCACGGTGGAGCGCGTTCGCGATGCGGCTGTTCGCGCCGCTGGGTCGGCGGTGAGTCGTGCACCGCGCGAAAAGGCAGGCGCGGCAGCCGGTGTCTCAGCGGCTGGCGTGGGCGTGGAATGGTCGGAGTAGTATCGGTATGGAGCTTACCAACCTCTGGCCGCGCTTGGAGCCGTTGCTGGCCGACGCTGAGCGTCCGGCGCGCTACCTAAACCACGAATTTGGATGTGTGTTGAAAAGCGACGCCGACTTCAACTTCTGCATGGTGTATCCCGACACCTACGAGCTAGGACAGGCGAATCAAGCGCTGCGCATCCTGGTAAACTGCGTGAATGCACAACCGGGTATGGCAGCCCAGCGCGCATTTCTGCCTGCGCCGCACATGTGCGATGTGCTGCGAGATGAGGGCATTCCGCTGTTTTCAATCGAAGGTTGTGCGCCGCTTGCCGAGTTCGATGCGGTGGGCATCACGCTGCCGCATGAGTTGGCGGCAACCAATGTGCTCGAGGTGCTGGATTTATCGGGCATTCCTCTGCACGCAAGTGAGCGAACCGATACTGATCCGTTCGTTATCGCGGGCGGCCCGTGCGCGTACAACCCCGAGCCGTACGCTCCCTTCTTCGATGCGTTTAACATTGGCGAAGGGGAACGTGCTATGCCCGAAGGCCTTGACGTGATGCGTCGCATGAAGGCGCAGGGGGCTTCGCGTGCCGATATTTTGCTGGCTCTTGCGCAGCTGGAAGGCTGGTACGTGCCATCGCTGTATCGCTGGCTTGATGAGGCTGAGGCGCAGGAGCGAGGGAGTTGGATTGAGCCTGTTCGCGATGGGTTGCCCACGGTAATCACCAAGCGTCTGTTCGAGGAATTCGCTGAAAGCCCTGGATGGGAGCCGTGCATTGTTCCCTTTACCGAGGTCGTGCATGACCGTCTAAACGTTGAGGTGTTGCGCGGGTGCGCGCGTGGGTGCCGTTTTTGTCAGGCGGGCATGATGTATCGTCCGGTGCGCGAACGCAGCGCCGACAACGTGGTCGATTCGGTGCTTGAGGGCTTGCGATGCACAGGATATGACGAAGTAAGCTTGACTTCGCTGTCCTCAACTGATCATTCCCAGATTGCTGACATTCTCATGCGTCTGAACGAGGCGTGCGACGGTAAAGGCGTGCGCATATCGGTACCCTCGCAGCGGCTCGATTCGTTCGGTGTTGACATGGCCGAGCTTGTTGCGGGGCAGAAGAAGGGTGGGCTTACGTTCGCGCCCGAGGCGGGCACGCAACGTCTGCGCGACGTTATCAACAAGAACGTCACCGAAGACGACCTGTTTAGCGCCATTGATGCGGCGTTCGCAGCGGGATGGCGCCGGTGCAAGTTGTACTTCATGATCGGGCTTCCCACGGAAACCGACGACGACATCAAGGGTATTGCGAGTTTGGCGCAGCGTGCCTACGACCGTGCCAAGGCGGCGGTGCCTCCTGAACAGCGGGGCAGCGTGCGCATGAGTGTGTCGTGTGCGCTGTTTGTGCCGAAGGCGCAAACGCCGTTTCAGTGGGATGGTCAGATAGCGCCCGAGGAATCGCTGCGGCGCGTGGCGCTTTTGCGCCACAGTGTGAAGTACCGGGCGGTCGATGTACATTGGCACGACCCCGACACCAGTTTCATTGAGGCCGCTATGAGCCGTGCGGGTCGCGATGCGGCTGCATGGGTGGAAGCCGCTTGGCGTGCAGGTGCCCGCTTCGACGCGTGGAGTGAGTGTTTCAGCCGGCAAGCGTGGGAAGAAGCGTGCGAACAGACGGGGTTTGACCCTGCTGTGGTTGCCCAGACCACGTACCCAACCGATTACGTGATGCCGTGGTCGCACATATCCTGCGGGGTGTCGGTGCGATGGCTCGCGCATGAGCGTAAGCTTGCCGGGCTTGAACGCACAACTCCTGACTGCACCTTCGAGCGCTGCTCGGCATGTGGGGCATGCCCTAGCTTAGGCACCGACAATCAACTTGCTGCTCCACGCACCAACGCGAAGTCTACAGCGATTAAGCCAGATAGAAACGACTCCGGTGCTACCTTCAATGCCGGCAGCGCTTCGTTTGAAGAGAGTGGTACTGTTCAGCCTGACACTGTCCCAACATGCGGCGGCGATATGGCTGAAAAGGCAGGTTCATGCATGCGTGCTGATTACGGGGAAGGGGAGCGCTATGACTGATTCGAGCCTGTTTCGCTTGCGTGTTGAGTTCGGCAAACAGGGAAGGCTTGCGCTGCTGTCGCATTTGGAAGTAGCTCGTGCTCTTGAACGCGCGGTTCGGCGGGCTAACCTTCCCTTTGCGGTGAGCAAAGGTTTTTCGCCTCATATGCGCATCGCGTTTGGTGCGGCGCTGCCCGTTGGTGTTGGTGGTACCTCCGAGATCTTCGACATTTTGCTTTTGCGCTACGTACGACCAAGCGATGCCTTGCAGGCGTTGCAGCATGCGAGCGTACCCGATCTCATGTGCACCTCGTGTGCCTACATCGAACCGACGGCGAAGGCGGCCTCAGTTGCCTATCCGTTCAGCACGTACGTCGCACGTTTCACAGAGGCGCCTGTACGGCTGGAAGTACCCGCCGAAATAACGGTGGTGCGCAAGAAGAAGGAGAAGGTGCTACGCTCCGAAGAGTTCTTGGTGGGGCCGATGCTGCTTGATGGTGATACGGTGCGCTTCACATTGCAAGCGAAGGACACGGGCAGCTTGCGCCCCGATGTGCTGCTGCGCGCCTGCTGTGAACACACGATGGCTAACGGCGCGTCGTCCGCGGAACCGGATGTGGACTCAAGTATTACAACAACACCCAGTCCGCTGCGTGTCGCATCCATCACAAGGGTGCGCCAGTCAGCCACCGCCGAAGAAGCGCTGCGGTAGAGAAACGCCACGTGCAATTCTGCGTGCAATTCAAAACCGCAGAACGGACAACGGAGATAAGCCTGTGACAAAGACATCTCATGGCACATATCGCCTCTTTAGCACCGCAATTGCGTGTCAACGTAACGACGTGTGTGCTTGTCACAAGCTCCGCACGGTTTTACCAGGCAGGCCTTCCTGTGGCGATAAGGCTGTCCAGATCGGTAAAGGCGTTGTCTAGCGATTCGGTGTGGTACATTTCGTACATGTCATAGACAAAGCCGATCCTACCCTGTTTATCGAGCGCATCGAAGACTTCCGCTGCTTTCAGATTACGGCTTTGAGCATAGCTTTCAATAAGGAAGGCAAAGAACGAGAATTCCTTAGGCAATTTCATCACCTCTCAGGTAGAGCGAGTTGCGTGGGTCGCCAGTTGCCTGTTCGTTCTCCCAAAGGTCAAAGAGGACAGTGGGGCTGAAGTGCCACATTTTCAAGTCATCGTTGAGAAGCATCTCGTGAGTTTCCGAGTTGAGAAATAACCTTAGTGCGTCCATAAGCTCGATATTGCGCGAGGAAGCGATAAGGGTAGACACTTGTGAGTCAAATCCTTGCATAATGGAAGGAGAAGTACTATTAGTCAAGGCAGTTCACCTCCCGATACGTAAGATGGCTCAGCGCATCTGCGGTTCGAAAACAGTATTGATCGGTTAATCGCTGTGGTTCCAAAAGTACCAGTGCAGTGTTCTTGTCGATTTCGCCATTCATATAATCATTGATGACACGCATTGTGCGATCGTTCGCAACAGGACCGATCACGAGATCATAAAGGGGTCCCGAGTAAATTCCCTTACGATTCGCAACCACAAAATCGAGCCAATCACCATCCGCCTCGTTGAACCGAAGAACAGCAAGATCAGTCAAAGCGCTATCCTCAAGATCGTAAGTTGAGACTGTGGGATTTCCTGAGACTCGACGTTGAGCTTGAAGCGTAGCCCAACGACGTGCTTGCTCAAAACAGGACGTTGTGTAGAATCCAGCACCGAAATCTAAAGATCGGTTGGTCGTCAAAATGCGTGGATGTTCCACGGCTACGTTGCTTCCATGGTGAAGAAGCATATCAATGAAACCCCCATCCGATTTGTCTTAGCTTGCAAGAAGCTAGAGTATACCGTACTTCTCTCACCCTAATGGGCCTGGTCATTTGATACTCCTACCTTTTGTTACTGTTGGTCCATAATAGTT
Source organism: Adlercreutzia sp. ZJ141 (assembly GCF_011038965.1). Taxonomy (GTDB): domain Bacteria; phylum Actinomycetota; class Coriobacteriia; order Coriobacteriales; family Eggerthellaceae; genus ZJ141. The sequence goes on from NZ_JAAKEB010000001.1 coordinate 83,251, forward strand.
TGACCTACGATGGATGGAATGATATCTTACGCCCACATAGAGTGTAAGATATCATTCCATCTGTAAACAATGCGTCTCCTGAGAAGGTTGAACAATATGAAGTTTCTAGGCATGGGTGTTCCCGAACTTCTCATCATATTCATTTCTCTCCTAATCCCTCTTTTAGTAATAATCATCGTTGCTATCATCTGCTTAAGCATTGCGAAGAAAAGACGCAAAAAAGCTGCTTTGTGGCAAAATGCGCCGAAGCAACTTGAGGATTATAAGAGACTAATGGATACCGGTGTCATTACTCCTGATGAGTTTGAGAAGAAGAAACGGGAGATCCTAGATGTTTAAAATGGTCATCATAGTCTCGACAGTGGCACGCAACATGCCTTAGAACTGATCAGTTGTGAATGGGATGAATTAAGAATAGCCTTCATCTGAGTAACCCATAGAAAAAACCAGGAGCCATCATAGGCTCCTGAACTGGTATCAGATGGCGGGATGTACGAGACTTGAACTCGCGACCTCCGACGTGACAGGCCGGCGCTCTAACCAACTGAGCTAACACCCCGCATGTAACCGCCGCTTCAAGGAAGCAGCTTCGCTATGATAACGAGAAACCGCATCTTTGGCAAGAGGATTCTTGGGCGTTTTTGACCAACTACCCAACGTTACTGACCCCAACACCAGATTCAGAAGAAAAGCGACGAATGGCATGTCTTCTTAATTGCACATTTGACAAGGGCGTTGCTATGATCGTGTCGCTTGGGTGTTGGGTTTCCTTTTGAGGAAGGCGAGTAACACAATGCCTGATTTCCTGTCGTTAAGCGCATGCAAGGGTTTCTCCCCGCGGTATCTGAGTACAGAGCGACACGTCGCGCGGCCCGCGCTCATCGCCAGGCTGCTTCGAGAGCGTCACGTTCCTCGTTACATCGTTGCGCCACCAAGCTATGGGAAGACGATACTTGCGCTTCAGTACGCCAGTACAGTGTTCTCGTTTAAGAACGTGTTCTGGCTCGATTGCGCAAGTCCGTGCTTCTTTCGCGACCTTGATGCACATATCATTGCTGAACGGCTAAAGCCTGCAGAAGGTCAGACGGCGTTGGTTATTTTCGATGGGATGCCGTTTCTCGACCCTCACCGGGCTGACTTTCTCATGGATGAGATTGATGCCATCTTAGATGGTGGGGGAGAAGTTCTTGTCACCTGCACGCCGTCGCGTGATGTTTTCTCGGCGCATCGTGATCGCATGCGGATTGGATCGCGCGATTTGTTGCTCAGTGATGACGAACTCGATGATGTTAGAACCGAGTCGGAGCGCAAGGCGTTCCCCTCGTCATTTATTTCCGATTCAGGCCGTGTTCCTGGTATTGCTTGGGCCGATGCTGCTTCGTCGACCGCTGCGTTTGTGGCGGCAACCTTTGGAGAAGAGCTTCCTGCCGACATGTTGGCATCTATATTTGTCATGATGGTGCTCGGGGATGGCAAGTTGGCCCATGCTATGCAGTTCGTTAGTTCGGTTACCGCCAGTTTGCGTATGATTGAGTGCGAGTACCCACATTTTGGTGTTGATGTTGAGCAGGGAACCTTCGAGGCACCGGCTGTTCCTATGGCCGATATAGAAGGCCCAGCACTCGCCGTGCTTCCTACCATTGTTGACGGATCGGCGTTTGCGGGAAGGGAATCGCTGTGCTCGGCATTGGGCAGCTGGCTCGTGCAGCATGGCAGAGCGAGCCGCGCCTGTGAACTGATGCATCGCTTGCCAGGCGCCGTGGCACGCGCCTTGTGGCTAGCTGAACATGGCGAAGACTTACTTGATGCGTGCTGTGTTTTGCCGGCGTCGACAGTGTTTGGACTCTTCTCAGAAACAGATCAGGTGGTTTCCTCGCGTCTGCAGGCCGACGAAGCGCTGCGTCTGTTGTTGCTTGATGATGTCGATAGTGCGCTGCGTGTTGCTGGTGTGGCTGTTAGCAGGCCGGATGCTTCCGCTGGCGACCGTATGCAAGGCATGTTGGTGACCTATCTTGCATCAGATGCTGCGGAAAGCACTCGTGTTGCCGCTGCTGCAGCGCATCTGTTCGCTGAGGTAGGCGAATCCCAGCAAAACCAGCTTGACCCCGATGCAGCACACCAAGGGGAACAAGGCGGACAAGACGTCGATGTGCGTGTTGTTGATGTGCTGCGATTTATCGGCGTGTTGGAAGCGCTGTCCTCGTCGACCGAAGAGGCGCTTCGCCTGCAATGCGAGTGGCTAAAGACACATCCGTCTTTGGTGTGCTTACTCGCCGCTGCGGTTGTGTTTAATCGTATTGGTTGCATGGGATCAGAGGATAAGGTCCGCTTCTCTGTGGGTGTCGAGACGCAAGCTCGACGTATCGCTTTACAACTCGAACAGCTTCCCCAGATAAGCGATCCTGCGAGTCTGACACTTCCGGCGGCATTGGCCGCAATTGAACTTTCGCGCATGCTCGACGTCGTTGCGCTGCCCGTCAGTTCGGTTGGTACCCACTTACTCGATGCTGCCCAGGCTATGGAAATGTCGCTGTATAAGCAGCGCAGGGAGTACCGCAAAGACGTTGCCGCCCGTGTCTCCCTTACTGCATCGACGAGGCGGAACCGGTCGCTTTTGAACACACCGCTCAAGCCGCAGGTGAAGACAGGTGTACCGACGTGTCCGCCGCTGCACGTGAGTCTGTTTGGTGGTCTTGAGGTGAGTATTGGGGAGCACCGGGTCGACCCGATGCTGTTCAGTCGGCGCAAGGTGCGTACGCTGCTCGCGCTTTTGGTACTCAACGGTGGCAAGGAGTATTCGCGCGATCGCTTGGCTACCTTGCTATGGCCCGACAGTAGTCCTACGTCGGCGCGCAACAACCTATATAGCATCTGGAGCACGCTGCGTAAGGCGCTCAGTGTTCCTGGTGGCGGTTGTCCCTACCTTATCCGTCAGCAGCAAGGTTTGCGTATTGATGCCACGCTTCTTACGAGCGATGTTACTGAGTTTGATGAGCTGTGTCGAACGTTGCTGTTCGAAAGCCCTGGTTACGGTGGATGGTCGCACATCCATGCGCAGCTGAAGGCCAATTTCTCAGAAGACCTGCTGCCGAGCGAAGACGAAAACGAGTTCATTGCTGGCATGCGAAATAGTTATCGCGGGCGTTTGGTTGATGCACTGGTGTCGGCATCGAAGCGTTTGGTGGGTGCAGACGAAGTGCGCGAAGGGTTATGGTTCGCACGAGCGGCTGTCATGCGCGACCGCACGCGCGAAGATGCCTACGATGCGCTTATGGAGGCGCAGCTTGCGGCGGGGCAGCGCACGGCGGCGCTTGACACTTACTTCGAGTGCCGGCGAGTGCTAATTAACGAAATGGGCATCGATCCCTCGCCTGAAACCGTGCGCATGTACCGGTTGATTATCGAAGCCGAAGACGACTTGAGCTTCTAGCGCCTTAAGCGGCAAGGCGGGGTAGCTTGTACTGGTAGCCCAAAATGGTAGTCTAAAACCCGCCTTCGTCAATGAGTTGCCGCTTGGCGTTGTGCTCACAGGGGTTCGTCTTACGGGTGAGCCCCTGTGTCATGTTGACATCTTCGCGTACATGAACAGGGTTTACGCCCGATGGCATGCCTGTGGATTTCGAGAATCAGCAATTGTCTCTATGCTAGAATCGGGAATTTGCAAGACATACTCGCACACAATGCGGCAGCATCGCGCCGATCTTGGCGCTACCTTGCCGCTCTACGAAGGGAAGGCGCACATTATGGCAGGTTTTCTCTCGAAGCTGCTGTCCGCTGGTGAGGGCAAGCAGGTGAAACGCTATCAGGCTTTGGCTCGCAAGGTGAACGATCTTGAACCTCGCATGATTGAACTCGACGACGATCAGTTGCGGGAGTTAACGGCCGATTTCCGTCGACGCCTTGATGCGGGCTGTAAGTTGGATGATCTGTTGCCCGAGGCGTTTGCCGCTGTGCGTGAGGCAAGCAAGCGCACCACGGGGCTTCGGCATTTCGACGTGCAGCTTATCGGTGGCATGGCCTTACACGATGGACAGATCGCCGAGATGCGTACCGGTGAAGGTAAGACACTTGTGTCAACGCTGGCGGGCTATTTAAACGCACTGCCAGGCAACAACGTGCACGTTGTTACGGTAAACGACTACCTGGCTCGCCGCGACAGCGAGTGGATGGGGCAAGTGTATCGCTTCATGGGGCTGTCGGTTGGCCTTATCCAAAACGGTATGCGTCCCGCCGACAAGAAGGAATCCTATCGCGCTGATATTACGTACGGCACCAATTCCGAGTTCGGTTTTGACTACCTGCGTGACAACATGGTTACCAACGCAGGTGCGCGCGTGCAGCGCGGGCATCACTTTGCCATTGTCGACGAGGTTGACTCTATTCTCATTGACGAGGCCCGCACGCCGCTTATCATATCGGGTGCTGGGTCGGCGGCTGCGGAAACCTATGTGAAGTTCGCGCGCGTTATGCCGGCGCTGCGTCTTGACGAAGACTTCAACATGGACGAGGCAAAACGCACCATCAACGCAACAGAAAGCGGCCTTGAAAGAATCGAGGCCATGTTAGGTATCGATGACATCTACGCCGATCCGTCTGGCAGGTTGGCAAACCACTTACAGCAGGCATTAAAGGCGCAATTTTTGTTCCACCGTGATGTTGACTACGTGGTCGTGAACGGTGAAGTGAAAATCGTTGACGAGTTCACGGGGCGTATCATGGAGGGGCGGCGCTACTCGGAGGGCCTGCATCAGGCGCTTGAGGCGAAGGAGCGCGTGCGGGTGCGCGAGGAAAACCAGACCCTTGCTACTATTACGTTGCAGAACTACTTCCGCCTATACAATAAGCTCTCGGGCATGACAGGCACCGCGATGACCGAGGATTCCGAATTCCGTCAAATCTATAACCTGCCTGTCGTGGCTATTCCGCCGAACAAACCTGTTATTCGTGCCGACGAGAATGATCTTATCTATCGCACCATCGACGCGAAATTTAAGGCTGTTGCCGACGATGTAGCTGCTCGTCATGCTGCTGGTCAGCCGTGCCTAATCGGCACGGTGTCCATTGAAAGCTCCGAGCGGCTTTCTCACCTGCTTGACAAGCGTGGTATTCCGCACGAGACTCTCAACGCGAAAAATCACGAGCGTGAGGCGCACATTGTGGCACAGGCGGGGCGCACCGGTGCGGTTACTATCGCTACAAACATGGCTGGGCGCGGTACCGACATCTTGCTGGGAGGCAACCCCGACATCCTCGTTGATGAGCGCCTGCGGGAGTTGGGCTACGACCCCGATGTCGAGGTGGGCGCCGAGGTTGAAGATGGGAAGATGCCGCCCGCGCCGCCCGAGGTACGCGCTGAAGCCTTGGCTCACTGCAAGGCTATTTGCAAGCAAGAAAACGAGCAGGTGCTAGCGGCGGGTGGCCTGTGTGTTATCGGCACCGAGCGCCACGAGAGCCGCCGTATTGACAATCAGCTGCGTGGTCGAAGTGGCCGCCAGGGTGACCCGGGCACCACGCAGTTCTATCTGTCGCTCGAAGACGACCTCATGCGCTTGTTCGGTGGTGATCGCATGGATTCCATCGGGCGGCTTATGGAAAAGACGAGCATGGAAGACGACATGCCCATTCAGGCGACCATGGTGTCCAAGGCGATCGAAAACGCTCAGCGTCAGGTTGAGACGATGCATTTCGCCGCACGAAAGAACGTGCTCGAGTACGACGATGTTATGAACAAGCAGCGCGTCGCTATCTACCAGGAGCGAAATGCGATTCTAGATGGCAAGGATATGTCAGAACGCATTCCTGTCATCATAACTGATGCGGTGGAGGAAGTGGTGAGCGAGAACTGCCCGCCTAAGTCCGCAAGTGACGACTGGGACGCACGCGCTGTCGACGCCTGGGCGGCCGAGATGACCGGGGCGAGCGACTTCCGTGTAAACGACGTTTCTCATGACGATAGCCCATCTGAGGTGGCCTGCGCACTTGAAGACTACCTGTCTGGTGTCTACGAGGCTAAGCGCGCCGAGCTTGGGGATGCTGTGATGAGCACGCTGGAAAGCCAGGTGATGCTGCGCATCATCGACACGCGCTGGATGGCACATCTCTCCGACATGGACTACCTGAAAACCGGCATTGGTCTGCGCGCATTCGGTCAGCGAGATCCGCTGGTCGAGTACAAGAACGAGGCGTTTTCTGCTTTCAAGAATCTGACCGAGGGCATGTACGAGGACTACCTGCGCACGTTGCTGCGCCTGCAGGTGGCGGTAAAGCAGAATGCCCCTGATCTGCAGGAACACGAAAGCCCACTTGCCGGCAAGCTGACCTACTCCAATCCGGAACACGCGCTTGATTCCACAGGTGTGGGAAGCGCTGTTGCCCGAAACGCCCGCACAGGAAGTTCCTCGTCGCCGAGCGCTCCTGCAGCAGCGGGGCAGACACCGAATAAGCCTGCGCCGCAAAAGGTACAAACCTACGTGAAGGACAAAGACGATCCCTTCGCGAATGTCGGCCGCAACGACCCGTGCCCTTGCGGCAGCGGTAAGAAGTTCAAGAAATGCCACGGTGCGTGACACGTCTGACATGTGCAGCGTTTTTACGGCGAAATAATTATTGAGCGCTGCAAAAACGCTTGCTGACGTTACGAACGACCTGTTACCGGTGGTTTTCGATACTGGAAAGACGATATGGCTGACAAAGAGAACAAGGAACTCGAAGAACTCGCCCGCCGCGTTGCCGATGCGCGAGCTTATCTGCACGTTGATGAGAGAATCACTGAGCTTGAGCGCCTTGATGACGAGCTTGCAAGTCCTGGCTTTTGGGAGGATGCCGACCGCGCGCAAGCCGTGTCTAAGCAGGCGAGCGACATTCGCGACACCCTTGCCGAATACGACAATGCATGTTCGCTACTCGAAGATGCTTCCGCGGCGCTTGAGCTGGCGGGTGAGGACGAGTCATTTTTGCAGGAATGGCGTACAGCATGCATACGGCTTGTTCGACTGCTTGATACCATGGAGGTAAACTCGTGGTTCTCTGGCCGGTTTGATGCGGGGGATGCCATCGTGTCGGTAAACCCTGGTCAGGGTGGCCTTGAGGCGCAGGACTGGACGGAAATGCTCTATCGCATGTTTGCGCGCTACGCCGAGAGCAAGGGCTGGAAGGTGTCGGTGCTCGATGCGGTTCCCGGCGAAATTATCGGCATGGACCGCGTGACCATTCAAGTTGAGGGGCGCAACGCCTATGGCATGCTGCGAAGCGAAGTGGGCGTTCACCGGCTCGTGCGCATATCGCCGACCGACATCAAGAAGCGCCGACAGACAACGTTTGCGGCTGTGGAAGTGATGCCTGTGCTTTCCGATGACATTGAGGTTGATCTGAATCCCGCCGACGTACGTGTTGACGTATATCGCGCAAGTGGCCCGGGCGGGCAGTGCGTGAACACTACCGACTCAGCCGTACGTCTGACGCATATCCCTACGGGCACGGTGGTAACGTGTCAGAATCAGAAGTCACAGCTGCAGAATAAAGAAGTTGCCTTTAAGGTGCTGCGAGCCAAGCTTTACGAGCTGGAAGAGCAGCGGCGTGCCCGCGAGATCGACGAGTTGCGTGGCGAGCATTTGGACAACTCGTTTGGCAGCCAGATACGCAACTATGTGCTGTATCCCTACCAGCTGGTGAAGGACTTACGAAGCGGCGTGGAGACAGGCAATGTCGACGCCGTGCTTGGTGGCGATCTCGACGAGTTCGTCATTGGCTATCACAAATGGAAGGCGTCGAATTAGGGCACTGAGTGGGGGACATCGGATTCTGAGGCGTTCTTTGCGAAGCGTTATCGAGAGGCACTCTTCAAGAAGTGTTCTTTCTATCGGATTGCTTGTCGGCCGCATCCGCGCTCGTCTTGTGTACCTCGCGTATCGTACAACGGTGTGTTCCTGTGTAGAAACTCCTTTGAATGTGCACCCCGTTTGCGCGGGTGTGCTATACACTGTTACCTCGTGATAGAGCGTTTCACTCGTGAAAGGTTGACTGATGGACAACGTCCAACTGCAACAGAAGGCTCGGCAGATGCGCATCGACATCGTGCGCATGATATCCGAGGCAGGAAGCGGGCATCCGGGAGGGTCGCTGTCGTGTACCGACATCCTGGTTGCCCTGTATTTCGGCGGCGTGCTGAAGCACGATCCCGCAAACCCCCAATGGAACGAGCGCGATCGCTTCGTTCTGGCGAAGGGACACGCTGCGCCAGCCCAGTATGCGGCGCTCGCTGAGGCGGGCTATTTCCCGCGCGAAGAGCTTATGACGCTTCGCAAACTGGGAACGCGCCTGCAAGGGCATCCTGATTCGAATCTACTGCCCGGTATAGAGGTGTCTACTGGGTCACTCGGGCAGGGGCTGTCCATTGCCTGCGGCATGGCCTGTGGGCTTAAACTCGACGGCACTGGCCAGACGGTGTTTACCGTGCTCGGTGATGGCGAATGCCAAGAAGGACAGGTGTGGGAGGCGGCTATGTTTGCTGCTCACCGCAAGCTCGACAATCTCGTTGCCATCGTCGATCGCAACTGCCTGCAGATCGACGGCAATACCGCAGATGTGTGTGATCCTGGTAACGTGGCACAGAAGTTTGCTGCCTTTGGTTGGGACGTGAGTGAGGTTGACGGCCACGATATCGCGGCACTCATTGAGGTGTTACAGCAAGCGAAGGAGTCACACGGTGGCGCGCCCCATGCCATCATAGCGAAGACCGTGAAAGGTAAAGGTGTGTCCTTCATGGAGGACCAGGCGGGTTGGCACGGCAAGGCACCCAATGCCGAGCAGACTCAACTCGCTCTCGCCGAACTCGATGATCGCAAGGAGGCAAGCTGTGGTTAAGCGTGCAGATGAAGAGCAGTCCCAGGTAAAGCGCGCAACGCGCGCGGCATACGGCGTCACGTTGGCTCATCTTGCCGATGAGGGGCTGCCGGTGGTCGCGGTTGACGCCGACCTAACCGGATCGACAACGACGAAAAAGTTTGCGCAGGCAAGCCCCGACTATGCTGACCGCTTGTTCAATTGCGGTATTGCCGAGCAGAACATGGTGGACGTGGCGGCTGGCTTGGCTGCCACCGGCCACATCGCGTTTACCGGCTCATTTGCGGTGTTCGGTACGGGTCGCGCGTACGATCAGATTCGCAATACGGTGTGCTACAGCAATCTGAACGTGAAGATTGCTCCCACCCATGCTGGTATATCCGTAGGCCCCGACGGCGGAAGCCATCAGATGCTCGAGGATATCTCACTCATGCGTGGCCTTCCCGGCATGAAAGTGCTGGTGCCTGCCGACTATGCGGCAGCGGAAGCGGCTCTGAAGCTTGCCGCATACACACCCGGTCCGGTGTACGTGCGCATGGGAAGGGCATCGGTACCCGCTGTGTACGCCGATGGTGTCGAGTTGGAAATGGGTCGCGCCTACGTGCTGCGCGAGGGATCTGATTGCACTATTGTTGCGTGCGGTGTTATGGTTGAGCAGGCGCTTTCTGCTGCGGCAACCCTTGCTGAACAGGGGATTTCCGCTGAGGTTATCGACGCATTTTGCGTGAAGCCTCTTGATGTGGATACCATCGCCGCCAGTGTTGCAAAGACCGGTTGCGCGGTGACGGTCGAAGAACACAGTGTGCTTGGAGGCTTAGGTTCCGCAGTGGCTGAAACACTTGCTGCTACACATCCAGCACCGGTTGAGTTCGTTGGTATGCGCGATCGCTTCGGTAAGTCGGGCGAGTTCGCCGAGCTGCTCGAGTACTTCGACATGGGTGTACCGGCGATTGTCGAAGCTGTGAAGAGGGTAAAAGCCCGCGTAGCTATCTGCTAAACTGGTATACGTCTCAGTACATCTACAACCTGAACGGAGCATTCTGTGACAAACGATCTCAGCCAAGGGGTTCCTGCGCGCCATGCGCGGCGCAGCGGGGGTGCTCATGCTGCGTCGGCTCGGCAGGTGACCTCTCAGCTTTCGGCATCGCTTCCGGTGCTCGAGGTCGATGACGTGCCGCAACAGATGGGCAAACCGGTCATCACCTTCGATCATGTGACGAAAATCTATCCTGCCCAGCCGAACAATCCGGCGCTTGACGATATCTCCCTCCAAATATATGCGGGCGAGTTTGTCTTTTTGGTCGGCCATTCTGGTTCGGGTAAATCGACATTTATTCGTATGCTCACGCGCGAGATTAAGCCGACACAAGGTCATATCTACGTCGCCGACGAGGATTTGGGTTCCATGCGTAACTGGCGCGTGCCCTACCTGCGCCGCAATATTGGCTGCGTGTTCCAAGACTTCAAACTGCTGCCGAACAAGACGGTGTTTGAGAATGTGGCGTTTGCGCTTGAGGTAATTGGCAAGAATCGCCACGTCATCAAGACGCAGGTACCCGAGGTGCTACGCCTGGTAGGCTTGCAGGATAAGCTGGGGAAACTACCCGATCAGCTTTCCGGCGGCGAGCAGCAGCGTGTGTCTATTGCACGTGCCATCGTGAATCGCCCCCCGATGCTCATCTGTGACGAGCCGACGGGTAACCTCGATCCGCAAACGTCTCGCGGTATTATGGACCTGCTCGAGCGAATCAACCGCACGGGTACAACGGTATTGGTGGCAACGCATGACCGCGAAATGGTGGACAACATGCGTCGCCGCGTTATCGCCCTCGACCGCGGTCATCTGACGCGCGACCAAGACAGGGGGGTGTACGGTTTCGATGCGTAGTCTTATCTATTTCCTGCGTGAGTCGGTTAAGGGGTTCTCTCGCAACCTTTCCACGGCGCTCGGTTCGATCGTTACTATTTTCCTTTCGCTGCTCATCATTGGCATCTTTTTGATGGGTGGTATTGTCATTGAGAACATCGTGAGCTCGGTGGAAAGTGAGGTGTCCATCACTGCCTACATCGCCGACGAGGCATCGGAGGCCGACATCTCGAAGACCAAGAGCTTCATCGAAGGGCTTGAGGGCGTGGCGTCGGTTGGCTTTACCACCAAGGATCAGGCGCTGGAGAACTTCCGTAACTCGATGACTTCAAACCCCGAGATCATCGATCAGCTTGATGGTGAAAACCCGCTTCCCGCCTCCATTGATGTGGAATTGTCCGACCCGCAGTTGGTCGAGCAAGTGGCGGCTTCCATTGAGAGTAATTCCACCTTTGCTTCGATCTGTGACAACCCAAGCGATCCATCTGAATCGCTGAAGTACGGTCAGAAAACCGTTGAGAAGCTGTTCTCGTTGACGAGCTACATTCGCTACATCGGCATTGCGCTCGTGGCGCTACTCATCTTCATTGCCATGGTGTTCATTAACAACACCATCAGACTCGCCATCTTGGCGCGTCGCAAGGAGATTGCCATCATGCGATTGGTGGGTGCTTCGAATGGCTTCATTCGCGGGCCCTTCCTGATGGAAGGTGCGTTGCATGCGCTTATTGGATCGCTGCTTTCAGTTGGCGCACTCGAGCTTTTGCGCCGCTTCGCGCTTCCGCAGCTGCAAAATGCGCTTACCTGGTTGCCTATCGACATTGGTGGCAGCATCATGGCGATGATCTATGTGGCTCTTATCGTTGCTGGCTTGGTCATTGGTTTGATCGGCTCTGCGTTTGCCATGGGCCGCTACCTGAAGGTCTAGCTTACGTTTCGCGAGTATGGGCGAGGTAAAGAACAGTAAACATGCGGCGGCGTCCGAGCGTCATGCTCGGACCCGCCTTGTTCGTTTGGTGAAGGTGATGCTCTTCGCCTTACTTTTGTGCACGGTGTTCGTGATGGGGTTTGTCGTGCGCGGTCAGAGTAACCTGCTCGAATCGCTCGGTTTCCCTCGTTACGCTGCCGATGTGGATCGCAATCCGGGTGCCACCGTGTCGGGCGATACGTACGATTCCATTGGTGCGCGCATGGAAGAAGTTGAGGGCATAACGAAGAACTATAGCCTCAATACGTACGATTTGGATGTTGCTACGCATAAGGTTTTAGACGCGTTTTCTGAAGCGACGGCCGACCCATACTTTGACTACTTCGACGCCGATCGCTACGCGGTACTTTTGCAGGAAGCATCTGGTATCACTTCGGGTATTGGCGTTCTGTTCTCCGAAAAGGATGGGCGCGCTTATGCAGCCGATGTGTTCGAAGAGTCGGCAGCGCAAGCTGCCGGCGTGCAGCAGGGCGACACCGTGATTGCTATCGATGGTGAGCGTGATCATGATTGGACGATGACAGAGGTTACCTCGCGCTTGCTTCAAGCGGAAGGTGATCCGGTGATTATCACCTGGCGGCGCGCCTCGGCTGCTGAAGGCGATGACGATATATCCTACACCACAACACTTGACTGTTCGAGCTATTCGATTAAGAATGTCGAAACGCGCCTGGAGGGCACAACGGGCGTTATTACGCTGCGCCAGTTAAGCCAAAACTCGACCGAGTTGGTGGCAAACGCGGTGGCTGATTTAAGAATACAGGGGGCAACTTCGTTCGTTCTCGATTTGCGCGACAATCCTGGCGGTTTTCTCACGCAGGCGGTAAACATCGCGAGCCTGTTTGTGGAAAGCGGCACAATCGTGAACATATCCACGCGTGAGTCCGATGAGACCGCGCGTACAGCAACAGGCGACGCTATTACCGATGCGCCGCTGGTGGTGCTGGTGAATGGACACACGGGAGCTGCGGCTGAAGTGCTCGCGGCGGCGTTGCAAGACAACGAGCGTGCCATACTGGTGGGTGAAAAGACCCTGGGAAAAGGATCAGTGCAGGTGATGCGCGCCTTGAGCTTCGGCGGTGCTTTGCGCTACACCGCGGCGTATTATCAGACCCCGCTTGGGCATGACATCGATGGGGTGGGAATCGCCCCCACTATTACTGTCTCACCGTCGGGAGAAGATGACAACCAGATGCAGTTGGCGCTGGAAACGGCGCTGTCAGTTTCGGCGGATTAGCTATGCCGCGTCGGCGCTCGCATGCTCGTCGTACGCCCCGAAGCAATCCACGGGGTATCCTTGCCGTGCGCAAGGATGGTTATGGTTTCGTTAAAACCCCTGAGGGTGACTATTTCGTTGCGAACTCAAAGATGAACGGCGCAGCTGACGGCGATTACGTTGAGGTTGCAGCACTGCCGCGCACGCGCTGCGCACGCGAAGAGGAGCGGAGTGCACCCCGAGATGCGCAAGGTTGTCCGGCCGCGCGCGTAGTTCGTGTTATCGATCGGGCGCATGATGTAGTGGTCGGACGCTACGAAGTGGCTGATCCTTTCGGCGTGGTTGTGCCTGCTGATCGGCGCATTCCCTACGACATCTTCACTATGCGACGCGATCACCCTGACATCCAAGACGGCGCGATCGTCAAAGTGCGCATCACTGAGTTTCCCACGCGCCGCAGCGCAGCTGTAGGCATTGTTGAGGAAGTACTGAGCAATGCCAATGACAATTCCGTTCCTGTCGAGCTTATTGTGGCAGCTCACAAGCTTGAAACGACGTTTTCATCCGCATCGCTTGAGCAGGCTAGAAAATCATGTGTAGATGCTGACGGCGCACTCGCGGCTGGATACCGTGATCTGCGTGATCGCTTCGTGGTCACCATCGACCCAGCCGATGCACGCGATTATGATGACGCGCTGTCGCTTGAGCGTCTCGAGTCGGGCGCATGGCGTGTGGGGGTTCACATTGCCGATGTGTCACACTACGTACCATGGGGTTCGCACGTCGATTTGGATGCTCGCCGTCGTGCGACGAGTGTGTATTTGGTCGATCGTGTGATCCCTATGCTGCCTGAAGCACTCTCGAACGGAACGTGCTCGCTTTCCCCTGGTGAAGACCGCCGTGCTATGACGGTTGACGTGGTGCTCGACGCAGAGGCGCGCGTACTGTCGTTTGAGGCGTACCCGTCACTTATTCGTTCGCGTCGACGTCTGACATATGACGAGGTGCTCGACATTCTGAACGGCGTGTATGTGCCGGATGACGACTCATGTATGCTTGAGCTGTTACGCGGTTTGTCGCGCGTGGCGAAGCTGCGTGCACGCGCTCGCATGCGCGCCGGGGGTGTGGATTTCGATACGGTTGAGGCAAAGGTGCGTCTCGATGGTGAAGGCTCGCCCAATGAAATCGTGCTTCGTCAGCGAAATGACGCTACCGAATTGGTTGAAGAGGCGATGATTCTCGCGAACGAAACGGTGGCGCGCTATTTGCGGGATGCGGGCTTTCCCTGTATGTACCGTGTACATGAAAAGCCCTCACCCGATAGTCTCAAGGCGCTCTTGCCAGTACTTACTGAGTTTCCTTGGTTTGAGAAGATCAACCGCCGTTTGTTTGTTGCGGGCAATCCCTTCGAGGTGCAGCGCGTGCTCGCACTTGCTGAAGGGTGGCTTGAGGGTCGGTTGACCTCGTCGCTCGTGCTTAGGGCGATGAAGCGTGCTGACTATCGCATTGTGTGCGAGGGGCACTACGGGTTGGCGAGTGAAGCTTACGCTCATTTCACTTCGCCGATACGCCGCTATCCTGATTTGGTGGTGCATCGGATGTTGAAGGCCCGGTTACTTGGACGTCTCGAGTGCTTCGACCAGGAGGTGTCGGCTATGCCCTGGCTGGCGGAGTATTCCTCGAAGATGGAGCGCGAGGCCGATGCGGCTGCGCGTGAGTCGCAAGAAGTGAAGATGATCGAGTATCTAACCCGCTTTATCGGCCAAGAGTTTTCTGGTGTGGTGTCGGGTGTTGCAACGTATGGGGTGTTCGTGCGACTCGACAACACGGCTGAGGGGTTACTGCCCGTATCCGAGCTAGGAAACGAGTGTTTTGCGCTCGATGCGACACGTTACCGGCTGGTGGGGCAGGAAAGCGGTGTGGTCTACAGACTTGGTCAGTGCGTGCGTGTTGTGCTGACGGCAGCAGACGCCGCTGCGCGTCAGCTCGACTTCCGTCTGACGCGATGAAGGCTGTCTTGTAGGTTGAGTAAGTTGAAGAGCTCCATGACAACTCCTAAGGTACGCAAAACTCAATCGCCTACACTCGTATTCGTTGACGAGATGGAGATTTGGCTTACGCGCAAGTCTATCAAGAACATGCACCTTCGGGTAAAACCGCCCGACGGACGTATCGAGGTGTCGGCACCGTTGTGCTTGCCGCTTGCGACCATCAAGCAATTTGTGCGTGAGAAGCGCGATTGGATTGTCGTTCAGCAGCGGACGATCGCCTCATCGCCCCGTGTCGATGCCGCTGCTGCAAGCCCTGATGAGATTAAGCAATGGAAGGCTGTTGTGGCAGCGTGTGTGCCGGTGCTTATCGAGGCATGGGAACCTTTGATGGGCGTGAAGGCCGGTAAGGTTGTTTATCGCAACATGACGAGTCGCTGGGGTAGTTGCCAGCCCGCCACCGGCCGAATTTGTATCAACGTGCGACTGGCTCTCTATCCGCCAGAGTGTCTCGAATACGTGGTGGTCCACGAGCTGTGCCACCTGATTGAACGTGGTCACGGTCCGCATTTTCACGCGCTCATGGACCATTTCATGCCTGACTGGAAAACACGCCGCGCGAAGCTGCGGTAGAAGGTGTTCGCTACTCAGGGCAACTGATAATGTCATAGACAAGACCGTACTCTTCCTGAATGAAGTTGAAGAAATCAACTGGGCTGATAACCTGTGTATGGGCGTTTGAAAAGCCGCTTTCGTCACGTGTGAGCAGGAAATCAGCTTTTATCTTCTCGGCACAGATATCAATGAGACAGTCTCCAAAATCGTCCCATTTGCGACTACTCGCCAGATGGATGTCTGAGGCATCAATGGTGCAGATTTCAAGCCACGGGTAGCTTTCATTAAAAGCGTTCTGGATGAGTTCGCTGTTGTAGGTCTTTCGGAGAACATAAAACACATCGGTAAACGACTTGGCTGAAACCCAGAGTTCCGCATCGCCGAATTCCCTCATAACGAGAAGCTTTTGGGCGATATCATCATCAGGTGGTCGCTGTGTGTATAGATCGATGAGGACGTTGGTATCAAGCAAAACGCGCATAACGCTCATCCCTTGCTTTGTTAAGCTGTTCGTTGAATGGTTGATTACTGACGGTGGGACCAACGTACATGGCCTCGAGTGATGCGCGTATTTTCTTGACTTGCTGGGGTGTGAGCGCTCGTTTTTGAGCCCCGGCGGCGCGGAGCGGCTCACGCGCTTTTGGGAGTTGTCGCTCTGCGAGGACAAACTCATAGGCGGCATTGATAAGCTGCGAAGGCGTAGATCCCAGCTCTTTTAAGGTGGCGTTCCCTCGTTCTTTCACGGCGACAGGAACACGTGCTGAAACGATAGCATCCATTCGTACTCCTTTCGGTTGCTCCTAGTATATTGTAATACCGTCTAACAAACAAGGTATTCTTGATAGAGAAGTTTTTTCGTGCGGGCGAATTTGCTGCTTGCGCAGAGGATGTGCGGGTGTTATACTAACTAATCGCGTCTGTAGACATATTACGTGCACTGCAAGCTTTAGGTATATAGAAGGACAAGGAACATGGATATCATTCGCGCTATCGAACAACAGCAAATGAAGCAGGACATTCCTGATTTTCACGTGGGTGACAATGTGAAGGTTCACTATCGCATTACCGAGGGTAACCGCGAGCGTATCCAGGTGTTCCAGGGTGATGTCATCCGTCGTCAGGGCGGTTCTGTTCGCGAGACGTTTACCGTCCGCAAGATCAGCTTCTCCATCGGCGTTGAGCGTACCTTCCCGGTACATTCTCCCAAGATTGAGAAGATCGAGATCGTTCGTCGTGGTGCCGTGCGCCGCGCTAAGCTGTACTACCTGCGCAACAAGGTTGGTAAGGCTGCGAAAATCAAGGAGAAGGCTTTCCGCTAAGCCGTCAGGTAGCAACGTTTTCTCGAATCCCGCTCATATGAGCGGGATTTTTTTCAGGAGCATACAATATGTCGCAAACTGTGAAAGACATAGCCTGTGCCCTCAGGCGTGCCGATCGATCTGAGCTTGAGGTGTTTGAGCGCAGTCTTGCCGCCGATACGCGAAAAGGGGTGCGTACTGCACTTGAGCGGGCACGGGTGCGCATTGAAATGGAGGAAGCTGAGCAGCGGCGTGTGGCGGCGCTGTACGCGTTTGAGGCCGGGCTCGCGCAGAGTCGGGACGCGCGCGTTGTTGTGGGGCTTGACGAGGTTGGTCGCGGCCCGCTTGCCGGACCACTTGCTGTCGGAGCTGTGGTACTTGGGCCTGAAATGATCGAGGGTCTGAACGACTCGAAGCAGCTGAAGCCCGATCAGCGTGAGTGTGTCGCCGAGCACATAAAGGCGACGGCACGTGCATGGACGGTGCAATATGTCGACCCTGCGTTCATTGATGCGCACGGCATGACGGCGTCGCTTGTTGAGGCATTTCAGCGGGCCATTCGCGAAATCGAACGTTGTGGAATCAGCCCCGATCTCGTGTTGCTTGACGGCAATGCGCTCAACATGGATGCGCGGGAGGTTAATGTCGTTAAGGGCGACGCGAAATGCGCGTCCATAGCCGCAGCGTCGGTTGTGGCAAAGGTTGAGCGCGACCGCCTCATGCAGCGCTATGCGCAGGAATATCCCGCATACCACTTCGATGAGTGCAAAGGGTATGCGAGTCCAGCACACATCGAAGCTATCCGGCGCTTTGGCCTGACTCCCATTCATCGGGCATCGTTTTGTACCGCGTTCACGCAAGAATCGCTTTTTTAGAGCACGCCAGCTTATCTTGATTTGCTTCTTGCCGTAAGGAACACTGATTACTTCCGTCAGCCCCGCGCAGACGGGACGGCGCCTGACGGCCTCAGACCTCGTTTGCGCACGTCAGTGCGCGCTCTCGATCTTCGACCGTCGCCCATCCGCCCCGCCCGCGCAGGACAAGACAGCTTTAATGAGTGTTTTCTTACGTGGTGTTTGAGAGAGCATGCTGTGCGTAAGGTGATTTTAACAGTGCTTGGCAGTGTTATCTACACTACCATCCATGAATGTAACCACTGCATTTTCCCAGCTCACAGCCTCGTGTTAGATTTCTGTTAGATTTTCGGCAGAAGCACGATTGAGATTCGTTGAAAATCGCGCAGATTCGGCAAGAAACGGTTGGAAGTACCGATTGATCGGCGATAGAACCGTCATGCTTTTCTGTGGAAAATCCGCGACTGGCGGCATGTTGCTGCGCCGTATGATCATCCTCGCAACGAAGAAGGGAGTTTGCGGTGAAGGATCAGACAGGATCGGACCAAACGGGATCGAAGGCGACGCAGACGCGCCGTGGGAAGCAGAACAAAGAACTCGGTCGCAGAGGGGAACAGGCTGCCGTTCGCTTTCTTGTGCGGCATGGTTACGACATTCTCGCACAGAACTGGGAGTGCGCGGCTGGCGAAGCCGACATCATTGCGCGTGATGGCGATGCAGTGGTTTTCGTTGAGGTGAAAACCAGATCAAGTGTGGAAAAGGGATTACCCGAAGAAGCGGTGACCACAGCGAAGCGCAAGCGCTACGAGAAGATAGCTGGTTTCTTCCTGCGAGATTATCCTGAAGTGGATGTTCCGGTACGCTTCGACGTGGTGTCGATTCTTGTTATTCATGAGAGCAAGGCATTCGTGCGTCATCACATCAACGCCTTTGGGGTGGATTGATGGAGTCGCAATGCAGCGTGGTGGGAGCAACGTTGCGCGGAGTTAACGCGCTGCCTGTTGAAGTTGAGGTGTCCATATCGAACGGCATGCCCGGTTTCGCGATTGTTGGGATGGGAGACGCATCGGTTCAAGAGTCGCGCGAGCGCGTGCGGGCGGCGTTGCGGTCAAACGGGTTTGCGATGCCGGCATCGAAGATTGTAGTGAACTTGGCTCCCAGTGCGTTACGGAAAACCGGATCGGGGTTTGACTTGCCCATAGCGGTGGGTATTCTTGCAGCAACGGGGCAGATCGATCCTGCTATGGCGCGGTTAGGGCTGTTTGTAGGTGAGCTTTCGCTGGAAGGCTTTGTTAGGCCGGTTCCCGGACTGCTTGCCTATGCCTTGTGCGCTCGGGATGCTCGGCTGCCGCTTGTTTGTGCCCCCTCGGCTGAAGGGGGTATTGCGATTGAAGGTTTGCGGCGTCTGTTTGTCGAATCGTTGGCAACCATGCGAACTGGGTCATTCGAAACATCAGTTCCCGATGTGCGGCCTCCGTGCGTTGCGCCACTCGATTACAAGGATATCGCAGGGCACGATATGGCGAAGCGTGCCTTACAGATTGCCGCAGCAGGCGAACATGGACTGCTCATGATGGGGCCTCCCGGATCGGGAAAGACCATGCTCGCGTCGAGGTTGCCCTCCATTCTGCCGGCGTTGTCGCAGGCAGAGGCGCTTGAGACCGCCGTCATATATTCGGTTGCGGGAGAAGATGAGTCATTTGCGCTTGCGGGCGTACGTCCATTTCGTAAGCCCCATCACTCGTCAACGTTGGCAGGGTTGGTCGGCGGCGGATCACCCATCCGACCTGGTGAGGTGTCGCTTGCCCATAACGGCGTGCTTATGCTCGATGAGCTTGCCGAGTTCAAGACATCAGCATTGCAGGGAATGCGCCAGCCGATGGAAGCCGGGCATGTCGTTCTTACGCGCGCCGACGGCAGCGTTGAGTTTCCGGCCCGCTTCATGTTTATTGCCGCATCGAACCCTTGTCCGTGCGGCTACTTTGGCGATGATGAGCGGCCATGTACGTGTACGGCGCGTCAGGTGCGAAGCTATCAGGCTCGCATCGGTGGGCCGCTCATCGATCGCATCGATATGCGGCTCGACATTCGGCGATTGCCTCCCAGTCGTGTGTTGGCGACAGGAGGGGGAGCTGATTCGGCATCGCTTCGGGAAGGGGTGCTTGCTGCTCGAGAGTACTCATCATGGCGTCGAGCGAAAGCTGGTCTTATTGGTCGGGAGGAACCGCGTCAGCTGGTTGAGCAATGTGCTCTTTCCGGAGATGATGAACGGTTTCTCGAGCGGATGTCGGAGTCGCAGCAGCTCAGCGGCCGGTCGCTGATATGTGTGTTGCGTTTGGCTCGCACCATCGCCGATATGGCGCAAGCACCGCGCGTGACAAAGGATCATGTATGCGAGGCATTTGGGTTTCGTGCATGGGAGGGAGTGACTACTTCATGAGCGATGGATTGGTATTACGGGGCCCGCGCGTTGTTATGGCACCAGATGATGCGCTGTTTCCTGCAGCGCTTTCACGGCTGCGGGATGCTCCGAAGGCATTGTATGTGGTGGGGAACCCTGCAGCGCTCAGTGAGGGTATTGCGGTGGTGGGAGCGCGCAAGGCTACCCCATATGGCGTGCGATGTGCGAAGAGGTTTTCTTCCCTTGCAGCTGAGCGTGGCGTGGTGGTGGTGTCGGGTGGTGCGCGTGGGTGTGATGCTGCGGCGCATGAAGCAGCGATTGCTGCGGGTGGGACGACGATTGCGTTTCTCGGTGGCGGGTGTGACCGGCTGTATCCGGCGGAGCATCAAGGGCTTTTTCAGCGCATTGTCGATTCTGGCGGTGCGGTAGTGTCAGAACAGCCATGGGAGGCACCTCCCATGCCATGGATGTTTCGTATGCGCAACAGACTTATTGCCGGCTTGGCGCGGGCTACACTCATCGTTGAGGCGGGGTTGCCGTCAGGCACGTTTTCTACGGCCGACGAGGCGCTTGCCGCTGGTCGCGAGGTGTTGGTGGTCCCAGGTTCCATAGCATCGGAGACATCGCATGGGGCAAACCGGCTCATCT
Organism: Adlercreutzia sp. ZJ141; assembly: GCF_011038965.1. Taxonomy (GTDB): domain Bacteria; phylum Actinomycetota; class Coriobacteriia; order Coriobacteriales; family Eggerthellaceae; genus ZJ141. The sequence continues at coordinate 103,967 of NZ_JAAKEB010000001.1, forward strand.
GTCAGGGAGCGACGCCCATCATTGACGACGAGACGTTTCTCGATGCGCTGTTTTTGCTGTTTGGTTGCTTGAGAGAAGATTCTTCTTCAAATGTTATTGCGTCATCAGCTTGTCAAGACAATGAGGTGGTTAACGCGCTTCGAGCTGCTCCCATGGGTATCGAGGAATTGTACGAGTTTGCGCGGGAGAGATGCGGGGTACAACAGGCGAAAGACTGGCTCATGCCGCGCTTGGCGGAAGGGTTGGATTCGGGCCAGATCGCACGCTACCCCGACGGCAGGTGGGGGCCGACTGTGTGATCGGTTGATTCGGTTGCCGATATTGGTGGCGATTGCCGAGTGCGCGCACGGCGGGGTTTGGTATGCTGGGCGCATGGAAAAGAACATCGTCATAATCGGAGCCGGGCTCGCTGGTAGCGAAGCTGCGCTGCAGCTAGCGGCGCGCGGTCATCGCGTTCGCTTGATCGAGATGCGTCCGGTTCGTCAAACTGCCGTTCATCGGAGCGCACACTGCGCCGAGCTCGTGTGTTCAAACTCGCTCAAGAGCACCAAGTCCGACAGTGCTGCCGGTATGTTGAAGCGCGAGCTGCGCGTATTGGGTTCTTGTCTGTATGGTATTGCGCTTGAGAACGCCGTTGCTGCCGGGGGTGCGCTTGCTGTCGACCGCGATCGGTTCGCTGCGGCAGTCACGCGTGCTGTCGTATCGAATGAACTCGTCGACTTTCAGCGCAGAGAAGTTGTCAATCTTCGTGCGGAATGTGCGGACGCACAAGCGGTTATTGTGGCAACAGGTCCGCTTACCTCTGATGCGTTGGCGGCGTCGATCGCGCGTGCTACGGGGTCGCAGCATTTGGCCTTCTACGATGCAGCAGCGCCTATTGTGATGGCCGATTCCCTCGATGAAGGGAAATTGTTCAGACAGAACCGCTACGAAGGCGCGCCCGAGGGCGCTGCAGAGTCGGGCGATTACTTAAACGCTGCATTTAATAAGGAACAATACGATCGCTTCATCGACGAGCTGGTGGCTGCCGAGCGCGTGGTTGCGAAAGATTTCGAAACGCGCGATCTGTTTCAGGCGTGTCAGCCCATCGAAGAAATCGCTCGCAAGGGGCACGATGCTCCTCGTTTCGGAACATTAAAACCAGTTGGTCTCACCGATCCGAGTACGGGCCGTCGCCCGTGGGCGGCGTTGCAGCTGCGTGCCGAGAACGTTCATGGATCGGCGTACAACCTGGTGGGATTCCAGACGAACCTCACGTTCCCCGAACAGCGCCGGGTGTTTCGCATGATACCAGGCTTGGAGAACGCGGAGTTCGCCCGATATGGCGTTATGCACCGCAACACCTTCATCGATGCACCCCAGTTGCTTGATAGCGCGTTGCGCTTGAAGGGTACCGCTGCCGCGGCTTTTCCCGTTCCGTTGTTTGTGGCCGGACAGCTAGCCGGGACCGAGGGTTATTGTGAGGCAATACGTTCGGGGTTACACGCGGCGATTTCCGCATCAGCGCTTGTGCAGGGCATACCTGCACCGAAGCTTCCTTTAGCATGTGCATTTGGCGCGCTGCTCGATTACGCCACCAATCCTGCAACGTCAGACTACCAACCCATGCACGTGAATTTCGGCATCATGACACCGCTCGACCACGCGCCTCGCAACAAGCGCGAGCGCTACGCAGCATATGCCGAGCGGGGGGCGCGTGCACTTGACGCCTATCGGGGCAGCTTGGTGGCGTGCGGGCTGCTGCCGTCCGTGTTGCTGGGTGATCTGTCGGGTAAGGGAGACGTCTAGCATGGGACGTGGTAGCGACGCCGAACGTGGCGGGCCAGTTAGTGCAGACGACGACTGCGGTGCAGGATGCGCGGGCGAAGGGGATCGCGCACAGCAGCTGCTGGACGATTACTGTCGGTCGCTGGCGGTTGAGCGCAACCTGTCGGCCCATACACTGCGCGCGTATCGCATCGACGTGGAGGATTACCTTGCGTGGTCGCAGCGTCGCGGTATTGATCCTCTTTGCTGCACCCATCAGCAGCTGCGGGCCTATCTTGCTGAACTTGACCGCGCCCGCTACGAGCGATCGACCGTCAACCGACGCCTTTCGTCGCTGAAAGGGTGGTTTCGGTGGATGAACCTACGGGGAGATGTTGAGGAAGATCCTGCACACGTGTTACAGGGTCCGAAGAAGCGTGCACACCTGCCGGGTGTTATCCGTCCTGCTGATATGGCTCGTTTACTGTCGGTGCACGCGAAGCGCGATGTGAAAGGAAACTCGCGCGAACAATCGGACGCCGATATGCGCGATCAGGCACTGCTGGAGTTTCTGTACGCTTGCGGTGCGCGTGTTTCCGAGGCGTCGGGGTTACTGATGAGTAACGTTGATTTCGTCCAGAAGCAGGCGAAAGTGCTCGGTAAGGGGTCAAAGGAGCGCATTATCCCTTTGCACGATATGGCGATTTCATCCTTGCGCACCTATGTGATGGTTGCCCGTCCACACTTGCTCGATGGGAAGCAGTGTGATTACGTATTCGTGTCGACGCGCGGCAACCAGATGGGCACTGATGCGATGCGTAAGATGTTTAAAGCAACGGTGCTCGCCGCAGGTCTCGACCCGTCGCTCTCGCCACATGACATGCGTCACACGTTTGCCACTGATCTTCTGGCTGGCGGTGCCGATTTGCGTAGCGTGCAAGAGATGCTCGGTCACGCGAGCCTGTCGACCACGCAAATCTACACGCACCTGTCGCCTGAGCGTCTAAAACGAGCACACGCCCAAGCCCACCCCCGTGCATAGGGAATTTGGTTTCGGTATCGGCTTTGCGGGTGGCGCGGGGGTTGTGTGCAATTGTTGAACAAACCGTTAAGCGAACAAATGTTTTATAATTGCTACGTACAATAGGGAAGGCTTTGCCACAGGCTTGCGGGGCAACGCTGCATGAGCGAGAAGAAGAGCCCTGCGCAGATCGCATTGGTGCGAAGGACGGTGTTGTGCGCGCCGTTTTTTGTCTATGTCGTTTCCGTCTGTGGTAGGTGAGAAGAATCAGCGTTTTGAAATGGAGGAAGGGCGCTGCTATGGGCCAGGATTCCATCGTAATAAAAGGTGCGCGCGAGCACAATTTGAAGAACATCGACGTCACCATTCCGCGTGATGCACTGGTGGTTATAACAGGACTTTCCGGCAGCGGCAAGTCGAGCCTGGCGTTCGACACTATGTACGCCGAGGGACAGCGCCGCTACGTCGAAAGCCTTTCCAGCTATGCTCGTATGTTTCTTGGACAGATGAGCAAGCCCGACCTCGATAGCATCGACGGGTTGTCGCCCGCTGTATCCATCGATCAGAAAACAACAAGCCGAAACCCGCGGTCAACGGTGGGAACAACCACGGAGATCTACGACTACCTACGCTTGCTGTTCGCCCGAGTGGGAACGCCGCACTGCCCTGAATGCGGGCGTCCTATCCAAAAGCAAACAACCGATCAGATAACCGACGAGATTTTAGCGCTTGCTACACCGGGCGATGCTACGCGAGCTATTATCATGGCTCCTGTAGTTGCTGGTCGCAAGGGCGAGTTTACCAAGCTGCTCGCTGACGTGCAGAAAGAGGGCTTCAGCCGCGTTCGTATCGACGGCGAAATCGTAAAGCTTGATGGTGAGCCGCCCGTACTGAATAAGAAACGCAAGCATTTCATTGACGTGGTGGTCGATCGTGTTCAGCTTAAAGAGAGCGCGCTGCGCCGCATTGCTGAGGCGGTGGAGCTTGCCACATCGCTTGCCGAAGGTCGCGTGCTCGTGCAGGTTCTGGGTGCCGACGGGAAACCTCAAGGCGTTGCTGGCGGGCGTTCGTCAGGTGCAACGGGTGGCTTAGGTGACGGCGAACACATCTTCTCGCTTGCGCTTGCGTGCCCTGAGCATGGCCATTCGATGGATGAATTGCAGCCGCGCGACTTCTCATTCAACGCGCCGTATGGCGCATGCCCCGATTGTTTGGGCATCGGCAGTAGGGACGAGGTCGACCCGGCGCTCATGGTCCCCGACCCGTCGCTTTCCCTTGCTGAGGGGGCAATCGCACCGTTTCGTACCGGCAACTACTATCCGCAGGTGCTGCGCGCGGTGGCAGAGCACGTGGGGGTTAACGCCGACATGCCGTGGGAAGACATGCCAAAGGCAGTTCATGACGCGCTTTTGTGGGGTATTCCGGGAGAGAAGGTGCGCGTCGATTACCTAACGGTTGATGGACGTGAAACCTACTGGTTTATCGACTGGGAAGGCGCTGTTGCGGCAGTGACGCATCGCTTTCAAGAGGCCCAATCCGATTCACAACGCGAGAAACTAGGCGCGTATTTTTCCACGGTGCCGTGCAATACCTGCAAAGGCAAGCGTTTAAAGCCCGAGATTCTGGCAGTCACCGTAGGCGGGCGTTCTATCGATGAGGTGTGTGGCTTAAGTGCACTCGATTCGCTCGCGTTTTTCGAGGGGCTGTCGTTTACGGGGCAGGATTCCCAGATCGCAGGGCCTATCGTGAAGGAGATTGTTGCACGTTTGCGCTTTTTGGTTGACGTTGGACTCGACTATCTCACGCTCGATCGCGCCACGGCAACGTTGTCGGGCGGCGAGGCGCAGCGCATTCGTTTGGCAACACAGATTGGCGCGGGTCTTATGGGCGTGCTCTACATTCTCGATGAGCCGTCGATTGGTCTTCATCAGCGAGACAATGAGCGGCTCATCGCCACGCTCGAGCACCTACGTGATCTGGGCAACACCGTAATCGTCGTTGAACACGACGAAGATACCATCCGTCGTGCCGACTTCGTTGTGGACATGGGGCCGGGCGCGGGTGAGCATGGTGGCGAAGTGGTTGCCATTGGGACGCCTGCGCAGGTGGCGACAACGCAGGGGTCGCTTACGGCGGACTACCTGAGCGGCCGCAGGAAGATCGAGGTTCCCAAACATCGCCGCAAGCCGCAGCGGGGAAGCCTGACGCTTGTTGGTGCCACCGAGAATAATCTGAAGAACGTAACGGTTAGTGTACCTTTCGGAACGCTCACCGTTGTGACGGGCGTTTCGGGGTCGGGTAAAAGCTCGCTGGTTACCGACACGTTGGCTCCAGCGCTTGCGAATAGGGTTAACCGCGCGCGTCGCCGGACGGGGACGTATCGCAAGATGACCGGCGTCGAGAATATCGACAAGGTGATCAACATCGATCAGAGTCCCATCGGGCGCACGCCTCGCTCAAACCCAGCAACCTACATTGGGCTATGGGACGACATTCGTCGCTTGTTTGCGAGCACGCAAGAGAGCAAAGCTCGCGGATACGGGCCGGGGCGGTTCAGCTTTAACGTGAACGGCGGGCGCTGTGAGGCGTGCAAGGGTGATGGTCAGATTAAGATTGAAATGCACTTTCTCCCTGATATTTACGTTCCATGTGAGGTGTGCGGCGGCGCTCGGTATAACCGCGAAACGCTGCAGGTGACGTATCGTGGCAAGAGTATTGCTCAGGTGCTTGATATGACCGTTGATGACGCATGTGCGTTCTTCGAGAACATTCCAGGCATCAAACGTAAGCTGCAAACGCTTCACGACGTGGGGTTAGGTTACATTCGACTCGGGCAGCCTGCCACTACGCTGTCGGGCGGCGAAGCGCAGCGAGTGAAGCTTGCAAGCGAGTTGCAACGCAAGCAAACGGGCAAGACGTTCTACATTCTAGATGAGCCCACCACTGGTTTGCATTTCGAAGATGTACGCCAGCTGCTCAGTGTGCTGCAGCGCTTGGTTGATGCGGGTAACACGGTGCTTGTGATCGAACACAACCTGGACGTTATTAAGTGTGCTGATCATATTATCGACCTTGGTCCGGAAGGTGGCGACCGCGGCGGCTCCATTGTGGCGCAGGGAACGCCCGAAGATATCGCGAAGGTTTCGACAAGCCACACGGGTGCGTTCGTGGCGAAGATGCTCAGATAGCGTTCGGCAGCGCTGCTCGCTAAAATGAATCGCGGACACCGGGAAACCCTCCAGTGTCCGCGATTATCAAGCATCCGTTTGCGCGAAAGCGCTCCCGTGCATTCTTTCCTTTACGCTTTGAACACCGCTTCAAGCGTGGCGTCGATGCGAGCGAGCACGTCAGCGCGCTCCATAAGTTCGATACTCTCAAACAGCGGCGGCGACACCATGTTGCCGCACACGGCCACGCGCAATGGTTGCAGCAGATTCTTAAGCTTCATGTCAAGCGGCTCGGCAAGGGCACGGCATGCCGCTTCCAAGCTTATCGCTTCCCAAGCGCGTGACGTATCGGCAAGCACGTCGCGGCATGCTCGCAGCGCTTCGTCAGCACGGGCGCCGTCTTTGGTAAGCACCTTACGTACGCTCTTCTCGTCAAGTGAGACGTTTGGTCCCCAGAACAAAAACGCCAGTTTCTGCGGCGTTTCAGAAAGCCGCTGTAGACGCTCGGCCACCAGAGGGAACAGCTGCTCGAGTGCTTCGGCATGTTCGGCAACGTACGCATCTGCTGCCTCGCACACCGCTTCACGTATCTGTACGGGTTCTGGTTGCGGTGCATTTGGGTCACTCGGGTTCGGTGTGGGAACCACGTTTGCACCTGTCGCCACGCTGCGACCAAGGGCAACTGTTTCTGTGAGCCAGGGGCGGGAAAGCTCCACCCAGCGCTCGGCAGACAGCTCACGAATGTATACGCCGTTCATCCAATCGAGCTTCGTTTCGTCAAAGATAGCGTCTTTCTTAGTGATGCGGTCAAGGCTGAAGTGGCCGCATAAGGTTTCACGGTCGATGATGGTGGTTTCTCCGTCAAGTGACCAGCCCAAAAGCGCCAAGAAGTTCACGATAGCGTCGGGCAGGTAGCCCCGATCGCGGTACTCTTCAACGCTCGTGGCGCCGTGGCGTTTGGAAAGCTTCTTTTTATCAGAGCCGAGGATCATGGACAAATGAGCGAAGGTAGGAACGTCAAACCCCAGCGCCTCGTAAATGAGAATCTGGCGTGGAGTGTTCGACAGATGATCGTCGCCACGGATGACGTGCGTGATGCCCATGTTTGCGTCATCACATACTACGGCGAAGTTATAGGTAGGGCTGCCGTCGGAGCGCACGAGAATCATGTCGTCCATGACGTCGATAGGAAAACTCATGTGACCATACACGGCATCATCGAATTCCACCGGACCATGATCGTCGGGTACGCGCAGGCGCCAAACATGCGGTTCACCCGCGTCGATACGTGCCTGAGCGTCAGCTGTAGGAATGTTACGGCATGTGCGATCGTATCCCGCATAGCCGCCTTCTTGCGTCTCGGCATGTGCACGTTTTTCGTCAAGCTGCTCTTTCGTGCAGAAGCAGGGGTAGGCCGCGCCTCGCTCACGTAGCGTTTCGAGTGCACGGGCGTAGGTGTCCATGCGCTGCATCTGGAAGTAAGGACCCGCTTTACCTCCCACTTCGGGACCCTCGTCCCAGGAAAGCCCCATCCATTTCATGGCGTTGATGATAACGTCAACGTTTTCCTGGGTTGACCGCTCGGGGTCGGTGTCCTCGATACGTAAGATGAAATCGCCGCCCATGGCGCGGGCAAACGCCCAATTGTAGATTGCGGTACGGGCACCGCCGATGTGCAGGCGGCCAGTGGGAGACGGTGCGAAGCGCACGCGTACTCGATTATCGGGCATGATGATCCTTCTTCCGAATTACTCTTCCAACAAGCAGGCATATGATACAGGCGGTAACTGTGGTTGCGGCCCAGATGGCGGCCATGCCCACCCAAAAATCAATCGGGTACATGCAAATGAGCAGGCTTTCATAGGAAAACATCCAGTTTCCTTGCGGAAAGAACACGCCATGGAATGCGGCGAACAGGCCGTTGAAGTCAAACACCGCCCATGCTCCGAGCGCGGCAAAGCACGCGACAATAACAACCGGCGCTGCAATGCACGCCTTCCAGGCAACGCTTGCACACCACGGGTGGCGGGTGTTTGCCAGATGTAGGGCCGCTAAGGCGGCAAGGGATGCGATTGCGCACGCCCAGAGCCATGGCATCACGCCACGTATAAGCGTGTTGCAGTCGTTCAAATGCGACACGGCATTGGTGTCAAGTGCGTAGGCATCGCTTACCGATGCGAGTCTTTCCATGGTCACATCGGGCGCGGGGTCATCATCTGCTGTTGCTAGTACGGTACGTGCGTTTGCGTTCCAGCGATCATGTGTGGGTGACCCGTCGGCTGCAGATGCTTTGGCCGCATTAACTACCTGCGTGGCAAGTGCGGTTTGTGCTCCTGTATTACCTGCGGCGTCGCGTCCGAAATCATTGACGGTGAAGTCGCGCGTGACACAAGCGAGTTCTGTCAGTGAATCGGGCACATAAGGTGACAGTTCAAACGCGCTTGTGTTCTCCGATAGAAGGCGTGTTGTACTCGGCAACAAACATGCACCCAATCCCGCTGCAACCAGAGCTACGGCAAGCGCACACGCCAACGCCGCACACACAAGCGCACGCAAGGCGCGCTGTAGCGGCGTTGAGCTGTTCGTTGTCGTTTCTGCCGTCGCTCGTGCCTGCAGGGCGCTATTCTGCTTCATCGTCATCAACCCAGATGGTGGCCGCAGTTACACCGCGAGTCTTCTTGCAGATGACAGGTTCGGGTCCTAGGCGACTGAACACACCGGTGAAGCGGCCGTTGTACACATAAAGCCCCAGCAGGTTGTTGTAGGCAAGCGCGCTTTCGCGTGTAATATCAGCTTCGTCACCGTAGAGCGGCAGCGTGAGCGTGCGGTGCGGTGTGCAGTAGCGTTGTACGATGAAAGGCGCCCCGGCGGCACCGTTTGCGTGTGCGTCGATGATGTGCGCCCACTCGTCATCGTCGCAGTCGCGCCCGGCGTACACATCCTTGCTGCCGTAGGCGTCGGTTGGCTTGATGATCCAGCGCTCGCGGGTTGCCTTCACTTCATCAAGGTTAACCTCTGATTCGTTCAAAAACGCAGTGAACGGGACGGTTTCCTGTACAAAGGCGTTTTCTTCCGGCGTGAGCAAAGCTTGCGTTTCGGGCTTGAACAACACCTGGAAAATCTGCTTGTCGTGTACCAGATGCCCGGCGAAGCTGCCAATGAGCGCCACTTTTTGTGCGCGCACGGCCTCGATGAGGGGCTGCGAGGTATCCCAGTGTTCCATAATGTCGTTGGTAACGCTGCGCCGCCATGCAGCGTCGATAATGGCGTTATCGCGCCCGTAGAACGCTTTCACACCAATGAGATGTTCGCCGTCGAATCGTAGGTCGCGCACGTCGTACACCGAGCATTCGACGCCGCGTTCGGCGAACAGCTTCGCGAAGATCTTGAATTCCTCGGTTATGGCGCTCTCCAAGAAGTCGACGATGGCCACGTGCGGGTGGCTGACACGGTGTTCGTAGGTGTCGTAGATGTGCAAGAATTCGCTTACCCAACCATCGAACAGTTCTTCGTTGCAGGTAGACACGACATGTTTTGCGGAAAACGCCCGAAACGCTTCGGTGTTGGCGATGCTGGCAGTAATCTCGCGGTTTTCGTTCATGCCGCTTGAGCCATCGGCGTTGAACTCGCAGAAAGCCGCATCCATGGTGTCTTCGTTTAAAAACACATCAACGCGTGAAAAAGGCAGTAGCGCGTCATAACCGCGTGGCAGTAAGATGAGGTCAACCAAGCGCGGGTCGAGCTCATACACGCTGCGGTAGGCGGGGTTGCTCAGGTATTCACGCATCACCTTTTCCAAGATGCGGTGTGTGGTTTCCGCGATATCTTTCAGACGGCGATACGTTTGTTTGTCGTAGAGACGCGGTACGTAACATGAATCCACCACGCGGCCATGGTAGATAGCCGTCGAGTGTTCCATGTGGGTGCGTGCGGCGCGGCGCCCGGCAGTATCGCCGTCAAGGTGCGCTATCTCGTCGAGGTACTCCTGCGTGTATGATGCATTTCGGCTCACAGCTTCGCCTTTCTTCTTCGGTGTTTTCTTACTGCTTATGCGGTGTGTTCGTATGGCGCAATCAGTTGGCAACGAATTCTACCTCTTTGGACGCTCGTGGGCAAAGCCCTCCCTGGTGGTGAGATGCGAGATGAAGGAAAGGGCGGCGAGATTCGGAACAGCGCGGAACAGCGCGGAACAGGGAGGAACGGCTCGGCACGTGACGGCACGTGACAGTAGATAACGGCTCGGCAACGAAAATGCGGAAATGACGCCGCGGGCGAATTCCTTCTTGCGTGCTCTGTGCGGGAGACATACAATCTACGGACTGTGCGTGTGGATCCGTGTGGTCTGCGCGCGCGTCCATTTATCAAGAGTCGGGGGAGAGGGTTGGCTCCGCGATCCCGACACCAACCTGAAGCGTGTTTGCGCGCTTCGTGGTGGTACTGCCGACATCGATGAAGGAGGATTCATCTCATGGCCAACGACGCTCTGGAAACCTTTCTGTTCACGTCCGAATCGGTAACCGAAGGACATCCCGACAAGATGTGCGATCAGATATCCGATGCCATCCTTGACGCTATTCTCGCTAAAGAGATCGAGCTTGCGAAAGCGGGCTACGTGTCGCCGAGCGGGCAACCTGCCGACGTGTCGCAGGTGCGCTGCGCGTGCGAGACGCTTGCCACGACTGGCATGGTGGTGGTGGCTGGTGAAATCCGCACGCAAGCCTACGTTGACGTGCCTGCAATCGTGCGTGATGTGGTGTGCGAGATCGGCTACGATCGCGCGAAGTACGGATTCGACGGCACGACCTGTGGCGTACTGAATGCTATCCACGAGCAGTCGCCCGATATTGCTATGGGTGTTGATGAATCGTACGAGGCTCAGCACGGCCAAGCTGGCGACGATGGGTACGACCGCATTGGTGCGGGTGACCAGGGCATGATGTTCGGTTATGCTTGCAACGAGACAAAAACGCTCATGCCCATGCCAATCTATCTGGCGCAACGCATGGCCGAACGCCTGACTGCCGTTCGGAAATCGGGCGAACTTGGCTACCTGCGTCCCGATGGTAAGACGCAGGTGAGCGTGCGTTACGTGGGTGGGGTGCCGGTGAATGTTGAGAAAGTGGTAGTGTCTACGCAGCACTCTGAAACGATCGAGGGTGAACGCTTGCGCGCCGATGTCATCGATCATGTGGTTCGCCCGGTGCTTGCCGAAGAAGGTGTGGAACTTGCCCCTGCCGCCGACATCCACGTAAATCCCACGGGGCGTTTCGTCATCGGTGGTCCTATGGGCGATTGCGGTTTGACCGGGCGCAAGGTTATCGTTGACACGTACGGCGGCATGGGTCGTCACGGCGGCGGAGCGTTTTCAGGGAAGGACTGCACGAAGGTCGATCGTTCGGCTGCCTACGCGGCGCGCTGGGTAGCGAAGAACGTGGTGGCGGCAGGACTTGCCGATCGCTGCGAAGTGCAGGTTGCCTATGCTATCGGCGTGGCACGTCCGGTGAGTGTGATGGTGGACACGTTCGGTACGGCACATGTGCCTGAGGTTGACATCGAGCGTGCTGTTGATGAAGTGTTCGATCTGCGCCCTGGTGCTATCATCGACGCACTCGACTTGCGCAGGCCCATCTACCAGAAGACGGCGGCATACGGCCATTTCGGACGTGAGCTTCCCGAGTTCACCTGGGAGCGTACCGATCGCACTGAGGAATTACGCCGCGCCGTTGGATTGTAACAAATGCGCAGACTGGCTGCGCGAACTTGCCATGACAAGGAGATGCCATGACGAATAAAACGGTACGTGACGTGCAATGCGATACGCAATGTGAACCCGACCAAACTGACCCTTCCGCTGCTCACGCTGCAGCGCCTGACGAAGCTGTTGATCCCGCATCGAAGCGCTTCCCGTGGCCGTTCAAGTTGTTCGGTGTCTTGTGTTTGATTCTCGGTGCGAGCACCTTCGTCTTCTTGGGCGTGATCGTGACGGCATTGGTTCTGTTCTTGCTCGACGGATCCATTGATGGCACTGTCGATGCTACCGCTGTTACCATCATGTGTTTGCAGGTGGCTGTTGAGCTATTACTGTCGCTCATGCAGATTCGCATTGGGTATCGCCTGTTGCGCAACCACCGCCGCGATGTGGCACGCACGGCCTACGTCATCAGTGGCCTTTTGGCGGTATCGCTGGTGTTAAGTGTGATGACAAACGGGCCGTCAGAGGCGCTTATTCTGCCCACTATCAACCTTGGGGTATTCGTGCTGCTTTCTTCGTATGCCGATCCGGCCTTGCGCGAGGAACGGCAGCTGCGGCGTAAGCTGCGCTCGATGGAGGATCGGGCCGATGCCGAAGAGGGCGTGCTCGGACGCGACAAAACGGGCGAGGGCTATATTGCACTTGACTTCTTTAACCTGTTCTGGATTTTTGTGGTGTGCTGCTTCTTGGGGTTGGTGATCGAGCTCGTATACCACATGACCGTTGTCGATTTTGGGCACTATCAGGATCGCGCGGGATTACTGTATGGCCCGTTCAGTCCGATCTACGGCGTGGGTGCTACGCTGCTCACCATTGCACTCAACCGCTTCTACGATCGCAACGTGTTTATGATCTTTGTGGTAAGCGCTATCGTGGGTGGTGCGTTCGAGTTCTTCGTCAGCTGGTTCATGCAGTACGCATTCGGTATTCAGGCGTGGGACTATTCGGGCACGTTTTTGAATATCGACGGGCGCACGAACTTCAAGTTCATGTGCATGTGGGGCGTGCTCGGCGTGATATGGATCAAGTTGTGCCTGCCGCGCTTGCTGAAGCTGGTGAACTTGATTCCTTGGAATCTTCGCTACGTGGTTACTGCCGTGTGCGCGGCGCTTATGATTGTCGACTGCACGCTGACGCTGGTGGCATTCGATCGGTGGTACGGGCGCATTGCTGACAGGCCGGCGGAAACGGCGATCGAGTATTTCGTTGACGAACACTACGACAACGACTACATGGCCGAACGCTTCCAGACGATGACGATCAATCCCGACGAAGCGATTCGCGGCTAAGAGCGAAGCGCATGCGCTCAAGTGCCTGAATGTGAGGGTGCGCGCGTTTTACTTCATAAACGAAGCGCGCACCATCCTCGCGATGTCCCACGGCGGTGCCGTAGTGCGTGGGAATGGCTGCTTGCGTGCGTATCTTACCAACGAAATCGGCGGCTTCCTTGGTGTCAAACGTGTAGGTGCCACCAACGGGCACCAGCGCAACGTCGCAGCTGACGAATAGGTTTTCCGGGTGTGCATCGGTGTCGCCGGCTATGTAGTAGCGTGTGGCGTTTGTGGTCAGCACATAGCCAACCCAGTCGTATTCTCGCAGGTGATAGTTCTTACCCACGTTGTAGGCGCGCACGGTTTCTATTGTGGTGTCACCGATTTGCAGCGTTTCCCCGGGCGCCATGAAGTGGACGTTGTGCACAAGATGTCGCCGATGCATGTCGGTAAGCTCGCGATTCTCTTCCATGCTCTTCGGCACAACGAGCACCGTGTCATCGTGCAGTACGCGCCGCAGATCGTCGGGCGAGAAGTGGTCGTAGTGGTCGTGCGTAACGCACACGATGTCGGCGTCGTGGGGTGCATCCGGCATTTCGAATGGGTCGAAATATACCGTTACATCTCCCTGAATGCGGATACAACTATGGGATATGACGTCGATTTCTTCGTACATGCCGCTTCCTTTCTGTGGTTGGCGCACGATATGCGTAACACGATATGCGTAGAAGATTCGCTCTTTGGGCTGGGGAAGATTATAGCTGTTAGCTCGCCTGCGCGGTGGGCAGCGAGGTGCTGACTCTTACAGCGATAACTCCATAATTCGTTTGACAAGTTCTTGGACCGTAAGAAAAGGCCGCTTCGTGGTGTGGTTGCGTATCTCTGAGTTAATGATAGCCGTCTTTACGATCTTAGGCTTCTGGTCAATCGCATCGTTCATCCAAGCGAGATCAGCTTTGGTGTCATCGTCGTAATCGCCCTCGGATCCATGCTTTCTGCGATGAGCGCTGAGCTTCTGAAAGACAACGTTCTTGTCGGTATCGCCAGACTGCTCGAAATGCTGAAGAAGGTACATTTCGAACTGAGGGGCGGAGAACGCCAGGTGTACATCGTGGTCATCTGCGTACTTCAGTAATTCGGTATAGGTGTAAGGCATCTTGTCCTCATCGCATACCGCCCAGCATTCGATTTCGTGTTCGGTGTAGCCCATCTCATTGCAAAGCTCGTTGCGTTTGACAATTGTGTTATTAATGAGCGCGACGTGTTGGCCCTTCTGTCCATACACCTCGACCTCAACAAACGCAGGTGGACGGTAAAAGTCGAAGAGGATGTTGAAGTAAGCTTCCTCAGTCTTGCCCTCGCAATAGACCAGAAGAACGCGCGGTATCTTGAGCTGCCTCCTTGCTGTCATGCTATCTATTCCTTACGCGCGGGACGGCACCATAGAGGCCGCGCAGGTAGCGGCTCTCCAGCGGTTCGGTCGTGCGTGCGCCCCGGTCTTTGAGCGGGATAACGTGAGATTCCTCTGCCATATCCTTCTCGATAAACACAATGTCATCACGCTCAGCGACATCGCCCATCAGAGGGGTTCCTTGAGTGTTGAGGATCAGTCGCGCGCCGGTCTTGTTCTCTTTACTTCTGAAGAGTGATACAAGAGCCTTTGCGAGATTGGGGTGTAGGTACGTGCCATACTCATCGAGATACAGCGTATGTCCGTTATCCAACGCGCTCACGATGGGTACTGCCATTTCGAAGAACTTCCTCGTTCCATTAGACTCTTGCGTCCAAAAGTCCATCGCCCCCATGCCGATGATGCTGAGCTCGTCGTCACGCACCGCGTGGAGCGTGCTGAATGTGGTCCCGCCGTTTGCGGCAAGGGCCTGCTTCACCTCCATAGGGATAGGGAATGCGTTGAGAATCTCTTCGGAGAATTTTGTCTCTCCGATGGCGATGTCTCTGATAGAAAAGTCACAGTTCCTGAGTAGCTTCAGGATTTTGACTCGCAAGTCTTCATTCCGCTTGAGTATCTCGATGAATTGCGGTGTGAAGTTTGCGCCTTGGTCGAGCATGATTGGTGTCGACTCGATGAGATTGAACACCGCCGCCGAGAACGGATTGTTGTCCTCGCGAGCTTTTGTTATGAGGAGCGTTTCGGGTCTCGTCTTGTCCTCGAGTGTCTTGTTGAAGCCATTCTTACTGGCGGCTTTGGAATCCACACCATTCTCCCCGCGATGGAATATCAAGTTCATGCGCCCGGTCTTGGGCGACTCAGCCTTGAGTGTCTCTTCGGTTACTCTGTCTGCAACGTAGCTGAACGAGTAGCTGAACCGTCTCTCGCTATAGGAGAAAACCGCCTCGAAGGTCGTGGGTTTGCCCCTGGCCCCTTCCCTGAGCAGGAAGGGCATGTAGGGTGGCTGCCAGTTGGCGTTTGACGAGTTTATGATGCTTGCTCTAAAGTCCTGTAGAGCACAAGCACTGTTCGACTTGCCGCTTGAGTTTGGTCCATAGATAACCGTCAACGTCCTTGGTAGCCCATCATTGTCCGTGAAGTCAAAGGTCTGCGGGGTGTAGAAGGACCTATAGTTGGCAACAGTAAATGACAGGAGCTTGGCGACCTTCACACTGGCTCCTTTCCATGTAAAGTGACGTGATTGACATGAATTGTGGCATAAAGAACGCCCTATTTCAAGCGAATCTGTCGAAATGCGACACATAACGTCAATATGAGGCCTATTAAACTACCAATTCATCCACTGAAGTTCTCTCGGTGTTTGTAAGGCAGACCTGTATTATGTACTGGTCTCTCGAATGATGTAATAATGCCGCCCTGTTGTCGTTAGTCGCTATGCGTTATTATGTGATCCTTTGGTGCTCAACTTGGTTTTTTGGCCAGATAGAGTCCTGTTAACGCCGTCAACACGTGTTTTTTGGCCACTTTGGTTGTGAGGTGGCCAAAAAACATGCGGTGACGGTGTGCTACCAGTCGGGCCGGTGAGAAACGAGGTGAAAGGCGCTGGGAAAGGCGGCGGTTGGAAAGCATGCGAGTGGGCCGATAAGCCGGGTTCTGTCGAAGGACGATCATTTATCTCGAACGCATGTCGCCATGCGCCTCAAGCGCGCAACCCGAACGCTGGCAAGGGCGGCTTTAGTCGCGTTCCTATTTGCGTTTGCTCCAGATGGGGTTTGCCAAGCCACGCCGTTGCCGACGCGCTGGTGCGCTCTTACCGCACCGTTTCAGCTTTTCTCCTGGTTTGGCGGCACGCAGGCCGTTTCAGCAGGGGAGTCTTCTTTTCTGTGGCACTTTCCGTCGGGTCACCCCGCCCAGCTGTTAGCTGGCATCTTGCCCTTTGGAGCCCGGACTTTCCTCACGCCGAAGCGCGCGATCGCCTGGCCCACTCGCGCGTGCTATTCTAACGTTCCCGCTCATCGTACGCAACGAGCACCGCAAGAAAAGGTGAGGTGTTCAATGCGGCTGGCACGGCGATGTGGTCTGGCGGGTGAGACTAACGTACAATGGAATAGTGAGTTGGTAAGGAGTTGCCAAATATGAATAGAGTTTTAAATTACGGCGATGCTGTCTCCGTCATCAAACGTGCAATCCTTGAGGCGCAGGGTATTGCTGCCAGAAACGTCAACGAGGTTCAGCTCAAGCTTTACTATCTAATCGGTGGCTTCATTTCCAGGAATACTCGTGATGGCAAATGGGGTACAGGAGCTATTGAGGCAATCAGCGCTCAACTAAAAAAAGAGCTTCCTGGACTAAGAGGCTATTCGCCAACAAACTTAAAAAACATGAGGTTATTCTATGAGGCATGGAGTTATGTCTTTAACGATAGTCAGAGCTTGGTTGATATTTCGTCAGTTGCAACTGACGAAATAAAACTTGAATCTTTTCCGAATGATCCTTTGTCAATTCGTCAGTCGCAACTGACGAATTGTACAGAAGAATTTGGCATCGGATTTTTCTCTGTAAGTTTCACCGGCCACATGACGATTATAAATCAAACGAAAGACAAAGACGCCCGCATCTTCTACATCCAGGAAGCCGCACGAAACCACTTCTCTGTCGAAACGCTGAAACGGGCAATTCGAGAGGACGACTACCACCATCAAGGGGCATTACCCAATAACTTCCTGCAAGCCTTAACCTCGGAAGAACAAGCCTTCAGGGCGGTCAACGCATTCAAGGACGAGTACCTGCTTGACTTCATCAATATCGAGGAGCTTGGAGCCAGGGACAAAGATGTAGACGAGCGTCTGCTGGAGCAGCGCATCGTTCACAACATCCGCGACTTCATATTGAAATTCGGGCGTGATTTTGCCTTCTTGGGGAATCAATACCGCATAGAGGCGTTCGGGGAAGAGCAGTTCATCGACCTTCTTTTCTTCAATCGCGAGCTCAACTGTCTGGTTGCCATCGAGCTGAAGACCGGCCCCTTCAAAACCTCCTACCTTGGCCAACTGAACGGGTATTTGAGCCTTCTCGACGAATTCGTTCGCAAGCCCAACGAGAACCAGTCCGTGGGTATCGTGCTTTGCAAAGATGCGAACAAGGCGTTCGTCGATTTCGTCATCCGCGACTACGATAAGCCATTGGGAGTGGCAACCTACAAGACCTCCAAGGACATGCCCCGTGACATTCTGCAAGAGCTTCCGCCCATTGACGAACTGAGGAAGCTATTGGAAAGAAGTGAGTAATGTTTAGATCACGGTATTCAGAGGAAGCCGCCGTTCAGATTCCAGCTGGCGAACTATTGCGGAGCGAGCTGGGGTGGGAAGAATCGAGTGTTTGTTTTCGTAGTATGCGAAAGCAAACGCGAAAAGCATGTGCGAACGGGTGCTTAGACGGGGAAAGAGGTTGACGTATGGCATCGTGTGCGTTGGTGGGGGCAAGTGATTTCAATGAGGCGCACTTTCGTGCGTGCATTGCTGCGAACGGCTTCGATGCGGTGTTTGCAGTTGATGGGGGGCTTGCACACCTTACACGTGCGGGCTTTGATGCTGACGTTGCCGTTGGTGATTTCGACTCGCTGAACTACGTTCCCGAAGGGCTGCCGGTAGAGCGCCATCCTATGTTGAAAGATGCAAGCGATATGGAGCTTGCATTCGAGAGTGCACTTGCGGCTGGCTTCGATGATATTTCGGTATACGGGGGGCTCGGGCGCAGGCTCGATCACACGCTTGCGAACTTGCAGGTGTTCGCGCGCGCTGCCGAACGGGGTGCGCGCGTGCGCGCTATTGGTGATGACGTTGCTGTACAGCTGCTTGCCGGCCCCGGCGAGATTTCGCTTGCCGGTGAACCAGTGGGGGGTGTGGTGTCAGTGTTTTCGATGAGCGATGCGGCGCGTGGCGTGGTGGAGCAAGGGCTTAAGTGGGAACTTGACGGCATAACACTTTCGAACCGCACGTCACTTGGGTTATCGAACGAGTTTTTGGGACGTCCAGCTTCGGTATCGGTAGAAGTAGGCACAATCGTGATCATCACGCCTCTTTCCGCTTTACGGATGTAGCTGTATTAAAACGTGCCAAGGGATATGCTATGCACAAGCGACAAAGAGAACACCCGTCAACATATCCCCCCTCTTACAAAAGCATGAACATCCTGTATAAAATGACAAGTTCCGAGAAAAGCCGTCGCAATATACCACTCGCATCGCACAACGGGAAAGGGGACTAATATGGCAGGAAACGATTATGCACAGGCTGTTGATGCGGCGTTCGTTGTAGTTGAAGCCGTTGTGGATAAGCTTCCCGGCAGCAAAGCGCACGCGGTCGCTCACGCGATCAAGGCAGCGAAACCGGTTGCGAAGAAAGCAGCGAAGGCCGCACCGGCTGTTGCGGTTGTTGCGAAGCCCGCGTTCGACAAGGCAAAGCAGGCCGCCCCCGATGCCGCCCATAAAGCCGGACAAATCGCCGGACAGGCGGGACACGCCGCTGCGAATGCTGCTGGTATGGCAAAGAGAAACGTCGTTCGCGTGGCTTCATCCGCAAAAGGGAAAGCATATGAAGTCGTCAAGCGAGCAGCAGACAAACGCAAGAAAAAGCTCTCGCAGGCCGAGGCACTACAGCAGCTTCTTGAGCGTGCGCCCGTCAAGGTGTCAGCCACTGATCTTTCTCAATCAAACGACACCGATCTCGACATTGCCTTACAAAGGTTTCTGCACTATCCCGGATGTTATGCAGCCATCACGTATGGGGCGGCAAACAAGGAAAAAGGCTTGACCAACTACAACGAGGCTCATGTGCTCTATGCGGAGGATATGGGCAAAGCCATGGTCGCCGATATCGAGGGTCGAGGAAGCTACGATATCTATGCGGATGTTAAGCACGATCAGAACGTGATGTTCTTTCTCTACCCCTGCAACGCAGAAGACGCAGACGATCTTATGAACTCACTCACAAAGGTACTTATCGAATGAATATTACGCGCCAATCGGTGCATGATTCCACGGCGCATCGGTGCGCCGTTCCATAATCCATCGGTGCACACCGATGTACTTTCCTAGCCCGGTATCTCCGGGCTTTTTTCCTAGAATCGATCACAGAGACGCAAGGAGCGTCTCTTAGGTCATCGAGAGAAAGGCCGAGGCCGTTGAAGAGATAGCCCTCAGCGACGTGCTGGTTACCGTAGTGTCCATCAGAAAATGTCTCAGTCAACGACTCTCAGAAATCGCTCCGCAATTTCACTCCATCAAGCAGCCTTCTCTCGAAACTGCGTAAAAAACGAAAGTGGGGTTTCCAAAAACACCCGTGCCCTTTGAGACTATGTAGTCACAGCAAAGACGGCTCTGGAAGATGGGGCCGCAGAAGAGAAGGGATTAATCATGGGTTACGGAAAAGGTTCTTTCGGTGGTCGCTCTTCATACGGGCGCTCCTCTGGGCGCTCTGGATACTCCGGCGGCGGGTTCATCAACAGCCGCACGGGCAGTTATGTATCACCGGTCCGGGCTCACCAGCACGTTGGTCAGAGCTTCGGCGGCTACACCAAGTCTCAGAGCTCCTCAACGGGCAACTTCTACATGCACAAGAGCAGGTAAAGGACGTTGCGGGATGCTTGAGAATACGGACACTTCGCGCCAGATTGCAAGGAACACAATCCTCGCTCATACATCTAGCGAGGGCTTCCTAACTGGAATACTATATAGAGAGGTGGAATCGACAATGGGAAGTCGCATGTATCAGTATGAAAAGATTCCGAGAGTTCCCCTGGAGGGGTCGGCCTCGGCTGAAGGTTGCGTAACCTTGGCGTTTGAGGATTTCTCCTGCACGAACGTCAAGGTCTTGAGCGAAGACGGTGCAAGTGGAATCGTTTACGAAGCAGTATCAAAAGACTTCTACCATTCCGAGGGCATGCCATCGGCTAGGCTGATAGTGAAAGAATGCTATCCCGTTAAGATTGCCGATAGACTGAGACGGGAGAAGGGCGTTCTGTCTTTGTCGCCCGAAGCAGATGAGGACGACGTGCTCTACTTTAATAGGTTTCTCAAGCAGTACAAAGACGCTTTTTCGAGTCACGCCGCACTATATCAAAGCTCCGCGCGTGAGCAGATAGTCGTTCCCGACAAGTCATATTCGCTGAATGGGACGCAATACTTGGTTAGCGACGCGTCCAACGGCGATACGATGACATTTGCGTTTGAGCGCATGAGTCTGAAAGACAAAATCAAGACGCTCGTTCGTGTGTGTGAGGCAATCACCGCGATTCACGAGGCTGGCTACGTTTACCTCGACCTGAAACCTGACAACATCCTCTGCGTGAAGAACTCCGATGCGAGTTCGAACAGGTTGTACACGGGTGAAATCAAATTGTTTGACTTCGATACGGCAACCAAGATCTCGGATTTATCTAAAGCCGATACGCTGATATTTGGATCAGGCGGCTGGTCGGCACACGAGCAGACCCACGAAGGGTATCGCGACAAGATAGGTCCTCGGAGCGACATCTACTCCATTGGAGCGTTGTTGTTCTGGATAGCGGTCGGCCGTCCTCCGAAATCTAATGAAGTCATACATGCTGATGGTAAATGGCCGATTAGCGGTAGGGATTGTTCGAACGCTGAACTTATCAGGGCAGATGAACGCGCTCTCCAATGTGTTCGACATATCCTTAACAGCACGTTAACGGTCGATCCAGCCCTCCGTTATTCGACAACCAAACCATTAATAGACGATCTTTCAATTCTGGGTGATCTTATTTTGCCAGTAGGACCCACCCACGCAACAGATCATATGGCAATGAGAGCAGAACTCGAAAACCTGGCTACCAGCATTTCGGAAGTAAAAGCGCTGTTGGAATCATCGAGAGGGGCGGTTGACTCTACGCCAAACACAAGCGAATCCGAGGCGGAATCTGTCGGCACTGGGTTCGGCGATGCTGCGGACATGATCGCTCCGGCTGACGTTGATATAATAGAATCGGACTTGAGTGACGGAAACCCAGCTGTGGTGGGATATGCGGTATATCAGATCCTTACGTCCCTTACTGACAATTTCGAATATGACATCCAAGACGATATTCGCGCTGTCTTATCAAGTACCGCAGCGAAAATCAAAGACGTGCTGTCAGCTCGGAGTGCGGACGAATCTGAAGACCTTTTTGAAGTGGCAACCGAAATGGCAAACTCTGTTTTGCATCTGCTTGTCTGCAATATGGCCCTCGATATGCCTGAATACTACCATGTTCCGGCTAAAGTCACCCGTATCTGTAAAAGCGTGCTTTCCTCTCTTTCGCATGCGACTGCAGAAAAGGATGTAGATGAGATGCTCCGTTACTGCGCCGATGCGGTGCGCTGCACCTATGCCACTCAGCTCCTTGCCGTAGCAGGATCAATAAGAGGGAACCTCAGCAAGTATCTCTCTGACATCTATCTAGCCGCATTCGACGATGCAACAAACAACGTAGTCTCCGCGCTTGAGGGTGCTGACGCCGAAAAGATAGACGCTGCGGTTGAAGGACTAGAGCGCTGCACCCATGCCACTCAACTCCTTGCTGCAGCGGAGTCAACAAGGGAGAGCCTCGGCGAGTACTTCTCCGACAGTTATCTAGTCGCAATCGACGATGCGGTAGACAACGTGGTTTTCGTACTCGAGGGCGTTGACGTCGAAAAGATAGACGCTGCGGTTGAAGGACTAAATAGAATACTAGCGCAGGCTAATGAGAACGCAATGGCAGGTATGATTTCCAGGCAGCTCGATGACTAGGTTAGTTGCGGTGGTGCTCACATGGAGTAGAACTCGGTGAGCATCTGATTGAGATAGTCGATCGGATGTCTGTTACCCGACCCGGCAATGCTGCGAAGGAAAAGGCCGTCCAGGGGTTTTCTCGGATGCAACGGCATCATGCCGCATTCATCGGTAAGGATGATGTTAGTTTGCTGATAGAAAGAGTCGAAAAGAGTTTCCTTGAGAGCCCCGTTGGCCATCTGGGCGTCGTTTTCGAAGCAGAAGTGGAAGAAGAGCAGGGCCACCATATTGCCCCTTGGAATTCCGTTTTCTCGCATCCGCCCGACTGCGTGCTCCTCGGTTCTAATCTCGCGATCTTGTAAGACATCCAAATCTCGCTCGTTTTCCTCGAGCCAGGCTCTGCGGTTCATCGTCCCCCAAAGCAGACGCTTCCTCTGCGAGTCCTCTTGAACGTATGCGTTGTCGAGGTAGCTTGTCTCAGGGAGCGTGAGGCTGTATTTTTCCTTATACATCTCGACTAGCGAACGAATTCCGACGCCACCTTCTTTGAAGAAGAGATCGTATGTCTCAACCACAGAGCGTTGGATTCCGGTGAAAAGCCTGTGGTTGGATTTCAGGAAGGCACGAAACGCCTCTGCCGCATGGTTCTGGTCTGCGAAATCTGATTCAGAAAGCCCCCTGATCCTCCCGCCAAGCAAGCGGGTAAAGCCAGCCGCTGATTCCGTTTCTTTCGAACCACCCTGGAGGTGGTTTAGTGCTGAGCTTGCTTCGAGTTTATACCACTCAAGCATTTCGATCGCTTTTGCGTACGCATCGTTGCCGAAGATGTTTTGGCAACCGATAAAGAAGATGTATATAGCCTCTTCCGCAACTCTGTAGTTGAGCCAATTCTGATAGAGGCACTCAAAACAAAACCTTTGGGATTCGGCGAGATTAAGGTTCATTGCCAAACACAGCTTGAAGATGCTTCGGGGGCTAACGTATACCTCCCATTTCTCCTTCGTGATCCATTGGCTCAAGTTCGCAGAGGAGAAACCCAGCCCTTTTTCCTTCCCCGACTCGCGCAAGGCCTTCTTGACACCTTTCACGTCATCTGCAATACCAAAACGCCGCGCAACAAAGCTGGTGAGCCGCTCGTTGAACGGCACTATCTCCATCGTCAACTCATTAAGGGCATCTATTGTGGAAAGGGGTTCAATATCCTTGAGGCTTTCGAGCATTTCAACGGTGTACGCACCGTGCTTTTTGGGAAGCAATCGCAGCTCTTCTAAATTCTTATCCTCGGGTGTAATCATTATGTCTCGCAGTTTCCGTTTTAATAATGCTATCGCCTTAATGGTTGAAAACCCCAGGTTCTGTCCATAATGAGATAGCTGGTTTTCCAGGTCATCGTTGTTACATTCTAGCCCATACTCTATCATAGGGGTGGCTGAGGGTCGTAGCTGCTCCCGTGGCAAGCGCAAGCGCGAGGAAACGATAAACAGCAATATGAGTTTAGATCATACGAAGCGGCATTACATCTCATCGTGTGGATACCCAAACATAAGAGGAAGGTTGGCTGCAAGAAGAGTCGCACCGAGACCCGTCATATTTTGGCGAAGAACATGTTTATCTTCGATGACTTATGTGAAGCTCCACATAAGTCATCATTTGTAAGCAACCTGAACCGACAGAAACGGAAACCTAAGAAGTTGCAACGAAAACAGCGATAACGATTGTCTGTTTTTTACTTTACCGAACGGAACAAGCGCTGCGAGCAAAGGGACCATATCAGACAAAGATATAGTTTTCGAATACCATAAGAGTCTTCGAGTTTCGCTCTTTCAACAAGTTCGAATTTAATCCCACCCGACTTCTGCAGCTGATTAGCTGACCTATTTTCACATGTCCCCTAATCAAAGGACGTTCTAGGCCTTCATTTTTGCCGACTGAAATAAAAGCAGTGCTCAGACTATGTGGACACCAACCAATGATATTCTGTATAACTATGGTGATAAATACGTCTCAAAATAATCGATTGCAAGCTTGAATCCAAACCAGCTCCCACTGAAAGGGTAACAGTTGAAACGCTTTGTGCTCCTCTTTTTAACTATATTAGTTGCTATAGGGTTTTATGGCTGTGCTTTCACGGCAGATAAGAGTCTTTACGAGAATAATGTAATAAACAGCGCTCAATATCTTCTCGAGGGGAAGACTCCCGGAAAGTTTATTTCTGACGAATTGCATTTTAATACTATTGCAGACGGAGTGTATTATTCTGACGTGCACGTCAAATCTCATACTGTGGATGCAGTCAAGGATCAGACCTCGATATTTGATAAGGAATACAAGTATGTGATTGGCGGAAATGTGACTTTTACCGGGTCTTTTAACTATTACACAAATGGCGAGTTTGGCAGCAACGACTACGAAGAGGTACGGACTTACGGGCCGTATGAATACCATGCCTGGTGTACGGTTACCGCTGACGGGAAAGTGAATTGGACCGGTTTTCAAATGAACGATTTATAACGTTATTGAATGACGAATGCTTCTATTACTTGACTGTTGACGTACTTTATCGTGTGCTTTCGATACACATAGAAGGCTATAGTCAACATATCTACTGGCACCTAAGGTTAATACCGGTGGTTATGGAGAAAACCAAACTTTACCCATGATGGACTCATTCCTTTCCATTGCATCGGTGATTCGATAATCCTTTACCGTAAAGTCCCACGCTTTGTACGGTACCAATGCGCTAATGACTACTATGGCGATGATTACACCAATGACATACGGTGCTTTCGACTTTGACTGGGTTGACATCAACCCTCCGATGCTCGCACTGTTTTACAGCATTATAGACCAAATAGTTGATGCCTAAGACTTCCAATATGACACCCCCACCCCACTGCGTTTTGGTTAAGGACCTCAGAATGCCCTTGTGTAGTAAACTCATTCCCTGCAAGGGAAACATAGCTAGAATAGCAACATGACGCTCAAAGCCTGCTGTATTCTCGGCGTCTGAGAACCTGCCGGGCTATCGCGCATTGCAAAATGCCCGAACCTATTGCTTCTCAAAAACTATGTCGTAGCTTTCGTCATTAAAGTGGAGGTATAGCGTCCAGGGATCTGCTTCAGAGTTCATGTAGATGTAAAACTCACCAACTTGCATTCCGGATGCTTTCAGTGCGTATTTTAGATAAAGGTCAAGCGTTCCCCTGTCGATTTTATCTACGAGTGACCATTCGTATTTTCGCTCGGCTGTCTCTGTGGTAAGTATACAGCTTCCATCTTCACTGGCGCTAAATGTCATTTCTTTGAGAGTATTACCTGGTGCGGGCACGCTTTTCGTATCAACATGTGCGGTTGACATGAATGAGGTCCATTCCCCAATGACGGGATCGCTGGGAGAAATACCTTTGTCAAAGAACGCGCCGAATACGCCGGTCGTCCATGCAAAAACTGCTATGGCGACTATTGCCAGCATGATGATCACGGTGGCTGCGATACGTGTTCTACCCGTACCCTTTCCGTCTTTCGCGTGTACCTTGTCTGCGAGTTTATCGTCTAACGTCTTGTTAGCTACCTCTAGCTTTGCTTCAAAGGTGTCAACGTCTTCCATCTTGTTCCTATCTGACGAAATATACACCTGTTATGGTGGTGCCGTCGCTGGTGTAAAGGGTACATAACTTCGTGTAGCCCTCAAGAGCCTCGAGCATGCCGGTTTTTTCCGACTCGAGTTTAACTATGGTTTTGTAGTCGATGTCGGATACGACAAGCTTTGTAGTGGCTGTTCCGTTGTTTGTTCCGACGTACGTTCGCGTCAGGTGACCGTCTTCGTCAGCAACCTCCATGGAATACTTCCACGAGAAAGAGACTTCCGTCTGCTCTGTAGCAACGCTACCCGTTCCATCTGTTCTGATGGTAAGAAGGGTCGAGTCGCCTATCAAGAAAGAGTCTTTGTCGCTTATATTGCCCGAACCGTCATCTGGTGCGGTGAATGTCGCAATCGATTGCCAATGACCGACCAGAGGTTCGAGTGTGCTTTTTTGAAAGAAGGTAACTGTCGCAATCGCAACAGAGACGGCAACGATTGCGACCAGAATCGCACACCATCGTACGAGGCGGCTTCTGCGTGCTTCTATTTCTGCCTTACGTATTGCCTCGGCTGCGCTGCCCTCTATCTTCCCGAGCTCTTGCTTTGCTGCTTCTGAAATGGGAGAGACAAGCTCAAGCAACGTCTGGATGTTTAGCTTGAGGTCTTTTGCAGTGGGGTATCTTTTATCGGGGTCGATAACTAAGGTTTTGTCGAGTATTTCAGTTATTTTCTTTCTTGCGCGACTACCGAAGCACGAAAACGTTGGGTCTTTCAGCACCTCGTCGGTATTCCATGACCCGCAGGCGTGGATGACCTCGGTGGCGGTAGGGGGTCGACCGTAGGCCATCCAGAACAAGATGGCACCGATCGAGTACAGATCGGTTCGCATGTCGATGCCTTGCCGTTCTGGGCGAAACACCTCGTACCCCGACCAATTCTTGGTACCCAATACAGGCATTCCGTCTCCGAATCCCTTTTTCTCCGCCAGTGTGCTGTCGAAATCAAAAAGAACCACTTTTGTTCGTTTTCCGGCTGTGTCCTGAAACGTGATGATATTGGTTGGTTTGAGATCTAAGCAGTAGTAACCACAGCTGTGTATGGCTATGACAGCATCGCAAAGGGACGCCAACATCGCAATCCGTTCAGGTCCCGACATGTTGCCGATGGCCCTGTCGAGGGTGAGACCGTCAGATGCGTCACTAACAAGGTATGCTGTATTGTTTTCTTTTAGATAGTGAATGGGCGTGCTGACGAACTCCTTGGCTTTTCCCTGGTGGAGACTGGTGTGTACAGTTATTGCCCAGTCGAAGCGCTCAAGGTTCTGCTCGAAACTAAGTTTTGCGAACGTTGGTGCATCCTGCGTAAGCTGCAGGCACTTACCCAACCTTTGCAGGTAGGGGCTCGTGTCTAGCGGGTAGCACTCTTTGACAATAAGCCGCGCCGGTGTGGCCACTTCCGTACCGTAGAGATCGTGTGATATTGTCTCGTAGACGATTCCGCTTGCGCCATCTACGCTGAGCGTCTTTACCTGCTCGCATGTGAAGGAAGGGAATCGCAGTGTCGCCCCTTGCGTGCTGTTTGCATCGAGAGATATGCGGCTTGGCTTAGCGATGGGCTGGCCTTGCGCAATGGGGAGGTCCACTCGTTTTCTCCATTCATCCGTCGGGAAGGCTTTCAGGTTTGTCTTACTATTCTATACTTTATGAGCGATGAGGTAGCTTCGTTGCTTCGTTGAATGTGGGTAGTTGACGTGGCACAAGCGTGAGAATTGAACTGCTGCCAGCCACTCTGAAGGGATGATGTACGAATGGCAACCGATGCTGCGTTTCCTTACCAGTTCGGATCATTGACGGAAGGCGTACTCGAGGATTACCGATCAGCTTCTTTCATTAGCGCGAAAGCAGCCGCTCGAGAGCTTGCCGCCGAAATGATCCCGTTCAACGAACGCTTGTCATCGTATATTGCGCAACGGCTCGACATTCCCGACAACCCAAAGTCTATAAGGAGGGCTCTTCGAGCGGCAAGTAAGCACAAAGGGCTTGATCTATCCTCTGCGAACCTGAGTCAGTGGATCTCTGAGCCGAAGGGAGAGGTGACTCTGAGTCCAAAAAGCGCGTTTAAGCTATGTGTTGCGCTGGATCTGAACTTGTTAGAGGCCGAGCATTTTGTTTTTGATTGCCTGTACCAGGATTGGTTCAACTTCCGCGATAGGGAGCAGTGCGTTTACGGTTTGTGTTTGGGAGCTAAAGACATACTGAGGGATAACGTCTATCAGATTGCAAAGGAGCTTCTGCAGGAAGAGTCCTCTAGACACAGCACATTTCCTGTTGTATCAGATGATGCGACTAGTTGCACGCAACTCATCAACTGCGGCTTACGAGATTTCGCAGCGCGCAATTATGCATCCCAAAAAGAAGCTGTTTCTTGGATGCGAGACTATTTAAGCGAATGCGCACCTTTGTTCACAGGGGTAAGATTGTCGGCTGCACGTTGCTATCGAACTTACTTCGATGAGGGTGGAGCCGGTATAACTCCTCTGGTGGAACTCTACCGCAGAAAGACGGGCTTAACCCTCCCCTCTACAAGTTATCTGGATATGACAGACACGTGCGTTCTTCCCAACAAGAAGAGGCTTTTATGGGGTATCATCGGCCGCCCTGCATGGGTTGAACGAAACGGTAGAGATTGGGATATTCTTCACGACAGTACAATTAGAACCGAGCGTCATGCAGTGGAGCGAATGGCAAAAACGGGCTATCTGCGTGGAAACATCATTGCTGTACTGTTCTTCCATTTCTGCCTTGAGAATGCATTCTCGAACGATTCCGACCTATTCACTCGCTTCTATGAAACAACGAACCTCATCTTGGTCGACGAGTGTGCCATGGCACCCCTGCATCCACGAAAACCTTTCGACAGGCTGTTTCTAGCAGCGTTGTCAAAGCATGGCAACCAGGATCCCATCCAATACCTCAACGAGATTCTTGAACAATTCTACGCATCATAAGGATCTATGCGGTGGCGACATTAGTGGCTGAGTGCTCCGACAAACGAGATCCCCTTTATCGACGAGATTGCCGACTACCAATCGGAAGATGTACGGATTCTTTTTCCGAGCCCTCCCTCTTGAAGTGGCGTGTTGCCTTTTTGAAAGACGGGTTTCCAAAACTGCTCCATCTGCTCTGAGATAATGAAATAATGGGGATCAAGTTTTAGCGCCTTGTCAAAGGAAAGAAGTGCGTACTACGACAAGCTCCGCACCTTACACATTTAGGAGAAAAGATGAGTGGAAAAACCTGCACTACCTGTGGAGCCGTAATACATGAGGACGAAAAGAACTGTCCCCAGTGCGGAACAGCGCTCATTGCCACTAGCGTACCTACCATTAGTACACCGGATGAAGCAGGAACCGCTGCTCATAATATATCCTCTAGCAAAGCATCAACTCCTGCGATATCGCGCGTTCTTGCAAATTGGAAGACAAGCGTTGGAGCAAGCATCGGTGGCTTTTTTGCATTCTTAGCACTCGGTAGATCAATCGAACTCGTATCTTCCACTTCCTATGGCGGATTTCTCTTATACCTTATAGCTTCGTTTATATGGATCACCTGTAGCATTTGTTATGCATCATCATTCTACCCATCTCTCTTCAGGGCAGATAGTCAATACTCTGCCTCATCTGCCTTCATTTCTTTCATGAACTTGTTCTTTGGCGGTATCATCTTCGGATGCCTTTGGAATAGCAACCTCACGAAGGGTGCCAAAGGCATATCGTATATTGTCTATGTGATTATCGGTGTGATAGAGCTTGTCATAGGTTTTGTGGTTACCGCATCCGTTCTTCTCTAAAACAGTGAGGTTATCTTGACAGTTTCTGGCCTCCAGCTATCAAAGTGTTATACGAGAATCATGCCAAATGACACAAAACCCGGTGACAAGGATCATCTAATGTCAATCTTTGATGCTCAGCTATCTCTCATAACTTCCAGTCTGCAAGGTTGCGATTGATGCTGTGCAGAATATGAAAAGTGCAGGTCTACATACTACAAGGGGTTTAAAGTTTAGTTTCAAGAATAATAGTAGGAAGGGGAGCGATTATGTATAAAATGATAAAGGCAGCTCGGGAATATGAGTTGATGATAATCCAAGCGGAAATTGATCGCTACAGAAGACAAGCTGAAAAAAGCGCTCGGGAACTCGAAAGACTGAAAGAGATCGAAAGGACAGAACGTCAGCGTTATGAAGAAGAGTGTCGGCGACGCGAAGAAGAAATTCTACGTTATACTGAGCTGCGCAAAAGCGACAATGCAGACGATCAGCGTGAAGCTGATGCTATACTCGAAAGACTAGCGCAAGAAATCGAGAAAATCTTTGCCCAATGGGAAAGCGATAAGGGAAGAGTTTGACACGGGATTGCGCATCTTTCAAATGTCATATGGCTCGTGCATCGACGGCGTAACAGTCATGAAAATCATATCGCTATAAGCTCCGTTTGTATCTTCTAGATGTCTGTCCAGATAATCCAGATATTGCACTAGGTAAGTGCAGTATATGCTAAAATGTGCACTCTCATAGTGCACATGAAGGACTTACCATGGAACGACTTTACGAATACATGCAGCGCCAACTTGCTCATACGCCCAATGACTTTCTACGCTACCGTTACGGGCAGATCAACTGGGAAAACCCGATGCTCGGACTCGTGGGTCCGCGAGGTGTGGGTAAAACCACGCTGTTTCTCCAGCACATTGCCAACGAACGCTCGCTTGACGAAACGCTGTACGTTTCCGCAGATCACATGTATTTCGCCAACCATACGCTCTACGACACGGCAGAAACGTTTTACCACAACGGCGGACGTTTCCTCTACATCGACGAGGCTCACAAGTACGAAAACTGGTCGCGTGAGCTGAAGGCCATGTATGACACCTTCCCTGATTTTCACGTTTACTTCACCGGCTCATCGGTGCTCGACATCGAACGCGGTGAGGCCGACCTGAGCCGTCGCGCGCCAAAATACCTCATGCAGGGCCTTTCGTTTCGCGAGTACCTGGCTATACGCTACGGCATCGAAACTCCCGTTCGCAGCCTCGAACAGATTCTCGCCCATGACTACCGTATCGAGGGAATCGATCATCCGATTCCTTTTTTCAAAGACTACCTGTACCTTGGTTACTACCCCTTCGGAACCGATCATGATTTCGAGGTTGAGCTCGATCAAGTTATCACACGTACCTTGGAAGTTGATATCCCCCAATTCGCAAACATGACCACTGCAACTGGGCGCAAGCTCAAACGACTCATGGCTATTGTCAGCACGTTAGCACCTTTCAAACCCAACATGTCGCAGCTCGCGAGCAGAATCGGCGCAAGCCGCAATAACGTGGAGGATTACTTGCTTTACATGGAGAAAGCGGGGATGATCGCGCAGCTACGCACTGAGCGCACGAATCTTGGAGCCCTCGGCAAAACCGAGAAGATCTACCTAGACAACACCAACATTCTCGCGAATCTCAGTGAACAGACCGAGAATATTGGCACCGTTCGAGAAACTTTCTTCTACAACCAGATGCGTGTCAACCACCTGGTGACCGCCTCTACCATCTCCGATTTCGAAATCGACGGGATGACGTTCGAAATCGGTGGCAAGAACAAAGGGAAAGACCAGATAAAAGCGGCTGAACGCGGCTATATCGCAAAAGACGACATCGAGTACGGACACGGCAACGTTATCCCACTTTGGGCTTTCGGGTTGAACTACTGAGCGTGACGAGGGTCACACCAAAACACGAGGATTCCCCGGCAGGTGCCGTTTGTTGCATATGGGTGCGCCCGGTGCCGATTTTCTGCGGGATGTGCCCGTCTGTGCTTCCCGGTACCGTACAATGACCTCACCGGGGAGCTCGCACGCTTTCGTTGCGTTGTGGCAGTCGTTTGCGCTGCAGCATTGCTGTGCGGAAGGCGGTGGGCTGAGAGGAGGCGCGCGGTGTATACCTGTCGCCTCGACCCGAAGAACCTGATGCGGGTAATGCCAACGAAGGGAGAACCATCATGCCAAGTAAGCAGGCATGCGCCATTGCGCCCGAAACCACCGTAGCTCAATCCGTCACGTCCGAACTCACTGCGCTCGAATCTATTGCCTCCGAACCCACTACACCTGATTCTGCTGCCTCCGAACCCACTGCGCCGGAATTCGCCACATTCAAACGCACTGCACCCGAACCTGTCACGCAGATCGACTTCGCCCGCGCTGGTGTTATCACGCCAGCTATGCACATCGTAGCGGAAAAGGAGCATCGCGACCCCGAAACAATCCGCGCAGGCGTTGCTTCGGGACGCATCGCTATCCCCGCGAATATCCATCATACGTCGCTTTCGCCCGAGGGTGTGGGCACGTGCGCAGACGGCGCGGGGCTGCGCACGAAGGTGAATGTGAACCTGGGCATTTCGGGCGATGTTGCTGACGAAGCCGAAGAATGGAAAAAGGTCGACGTAGCGCTCGAACTTGGTGCCGAGGCCATTATGGATCTGTCGAATTCCGGCAAAACACGCGCTTTTCGCACGGCACTCATCGAAAAAAGCCCTGCCATGATTGGCACCGTGCCCATGTACGATGCTATCGGGCACTTAGATAAGGCGCTCGTGGACATTACAGCGGACGACTTTCTGCGTGTGGTGCGTGCGCATGCGGAAGACGGCGTTGATTTCGTTACCATTCATGCGGGTATGAACCGTCGTGTTATCGACAGCTTCAAGGAAACGGGGCGCCTTACCAACATTGTGAGTCGTGGCGGCTCGCTTATCTTTGCATGGATGGAAGCCACCGGCAACGAGAACCCCTTCTACGAACACTACGACGAGGTGCTTGAAATCCTGCACGATCATGACGTGACCATTTCCATTGGCGATGCCATGCGCCCCGGTTCAACGTATGACGCCACCGATGCGGCGCAGATTGCCGAGCTCATTGAAATTGGCAAGCTTACGCGGCGCGCGTGGGACGCTGGCGTACAGGTGATGGTGGAAGGACCGGGGCATATGGCGCTCGATGAAATTGCGGCCAATATGAAGCTGGAAAAGCGGCTGTGCCATAACGCGCCCTTCTATGTGTTGGGACCTTTGGTGACCGATATCGCGCCGGGCTATGATCACATCACCGCCGCCATTGGCGGGGCAATTGCCGCTTCGAGTGGTGCGGACTTTCTATGCTACGTAACGCCAGCGGAGCATTTGCGCCTGCCCGACGCCGACGACGTGCGCGAGGGGCTGGTAGCAACCAAGATAGCCGCACACGCTGCCGACATGGTACGCCGCGTGCCGGGAGCGCGCGATCGCGACAACCGCATGAGCGATGCCCGCCGCCGTGTTGACTGGGACGACATGTTCACCCTCGCGCTCGATCCCGCGAAAGCGCGTCGCTATTTCGAAAGTGCACCGCCTTCCACGGAGGGAACGTGCACCATGTGCGGTAAGATGTGCGCCATGCGAACGGTGAATCAGATCATGGATGGCCTTGTCATCGACTTAGGTGAAGAACGCTGACGAGGTGAGCTTGCGAAGAGCGCTGACGAAAAGCCTGACGAATCGCGCGAAACGAAGTGTGCGAAACGACGTGCGCGAAACGGACGGAAAGACCATTCGATAAGCTGCTCGCGTTTGGGAATCAGAAGAATTTGGAGGAACCATGCTAGGAGACGAGAAGAATACCGCGCTTGTTGACGTTGATGGATTGCGCGCGAGCGACTGCGCGCTGCTGGTCATTGACGAGCTGGGCGATCCGCGCGAAACGCCGTTGGAAGGTGTGCTGCTGCCCGCCATCCAGAACACGGCGCGTTTGTGTGAGGTAGCGCGCGAGCAGGGCATGCCCGTAATCTTTACGAACGACGCTCACCTTCCCGGGCTCGACCGTGAGCTTGAGCTGTGGGGGCCGCATGGCATTGCCAATACGCCCGAAGCACAAACGAGTCCGCTGCTCAATCCACAAAAGAGCGACTTCACAGTGGAGAAGCGCCGCTACAGCGCATTCTTCCAAACAGGGCTTCGTCTGCTGCTCGATGAGCTGGGCGTGCGAGCGCTCATTTGCTGTGGCATGGACACCAACATCTGCGTGCGGCACACGGTGGCTGATGCCTACTTCAACAACTTCGACGTTGTGGTGGTGTCTGACGCGACGGCAACTTTCTTGGTGGGCAACCAAGAGGAAGGTCTCGAGTATATGAAGGCGTGCTACGCGGCAGCGGTGATTAACACCGAGGAAGCGTGTGCGCTTATCGGTCGTGCGTAGGTGCGACACAGGATTGCCGCGCTGGAAAGCGGAATGGCGAGAAAGCAGGAAAGCGAAAGCGAAGGTGCGGGCATGAAGGCCGTTTTGAGCATTGCGGGGTCGGATTCAAGCGGGGGCGCGGGGATTCAGGCCGACATTAAGACCATCGAGGCACACCGGCTGTTCGCCGAGACGGCCATCACCGCACTTACCGCGCAGAATACCACAGGCGTGTTTGGGGTGGAGAATGTACCGCCGGCGTTCGTGGAGCAGCAGATCGACGTGGTGTTTGACGACATTCGACCCGATGCGGTGAAGGTTGGCATGGTGTCATCGGGCGACATTGCGGCTACCATCGCTCGCGCGCTTTCTCGGAACGGGGCTCGAAACATCGTGGTTGATCCGGTGATGGTAGCTACGAGCGGCAGTGCGCTTGCCGAAGGCGGGGCGGTTGCGACGTTAGTCGATAAGCTGTTCCCACTTGCCGCAGTAGTCACACCCAACATTCCCGAAGCATGCGCACTTGCTGGCTTTCCCGTTGAGAGTGAAGCCGACATGGAGCGTGCTGCTGTTGCTATTGCAAGCCTTACGCCGGGAGCCGTGCTGGTGAAAGGCGGTCATGGCAGTAGCGCCACGGCGAGCGATTATCTGCTTTTACCCGATGGGTCGGGTGTGTGGCTTCGCGCCGCGCGTGTGGATAATCCCAATACGCACGGCACTGGATGCACGCTGTCATCGGCTATCGCATGCGGGTTAGCGAAGGGGCTCAGTATAGAAGACGCCGTTCGTGCGGCAAAGGCATACCTGACACGTGCCCTTGAGGCGCAGCTCGATTTAGGGCGGGGAAGTGGCCCCCTCGATCATGGGGTTGAGCCGGGCTGTTAGCGCTGCTTAAAGCCGCCCCATCTGTGTAGACGGTACGTAGATGGGGCGGCAACGTCGCCTGTATGTGTGTCAAGGTTGGCAACGTTGGCTGGCGCTCCGTGTTACTGATGTTGGAAGTAGAAGATTGCGATCTGTGTGCGGTTCTTCAGCGTGAGCTTCTGCAAGATGACGCTAATGTGATTGCGTACGGTTCCTTCTCCCAAATAGAGGGCAGTGGCGATCTGTCGGTTATCAAGCCCCTCGGCGATCTTTTCCACAATGGCGCATTCCCGCTCGGTGAGATTGGGATGCGAAAAGGACGTCGGCGTACGACGCAAAAGGGTGCTTGCCCGCTCAACTACGTCTCCTGCCAGCACGCTTTGGCCAGCCATAACACTGCGAAGCGCTGGCGCTATCTTAGCGGCGTCCTGCTTAATCAGGTAGCCGCGCGCGCCTAACTGCAGTGCTCGCACAATGTACTCGTCGTCGGAAAACGTGGTCAAAAACACGATGCGCGCGCACGGCTGCTCACGCAGGATAGCTTCGGCGGCGGCCAGGCCATCGGTTCCAGGCATCTGAATGTCCATGAGCAGCACGTCGGGCGTAAGTGCGGCGAAGCGCTCGATCGCCTGTGCGCCGCCATGGGCGCGCTCTATTACGTCAATGTCGTTTTCCGCATTTAAGATGGTGCTGAGCGATTCGGTGATGAACGGATCGTCATCAACAATTATGACTTTCATACGGTGCGCCTTTCGTTTGAGGATGAAACGCGTTCTTTCGGAATGGAAGCGAACACGACAAATCCGTGTTTGTTCCGGTCAAACCCTGCGCGGAAGGTGCCGCCAAGCGCGCCGACACGCTCTTCCATGGTACGCAAGCCGATTCCCGCAGAGGTGGTAGTGCGCGCGGAGCCTTCTTCGTCACTGCCGTTGTCGGTGACGGTGAGGTTCCAAAGCGCCGGATACTCAGCTACTCGAACCTGCACGCGTGTCGCGTTGCTGTGTCGTGCCACGTTAGCCAGTGCTTCCCGCGTTACGGCGGCAAAGCAATACGCCACCGCGTTTGGTGCGTTGTCGATCTCGTAGCGCAAGCTAACATTTTCCAGCTCGCTTTGCTCAACCAATCGCTCAAGCTGCGAGCGCAGGTCGAAGGCGTCGTCGTGTAGTGCATGTACGCTTTTGCGCACGGCGTCGAGCGCCTCGCTCACGGTTGCTGCGATAGGGGCGAGCTGCGCCTGCAACTGTTCGTCTTTGGCGTGCGTTACCTGGAGGGCTTGCGTTTGCAGCACTGCCCGGGTAAGCAGGTGCCCTACGTTGTCGTGGATGTCGCGCGCAATACGCCCACGTTCGGTAAGGGTAGCCACGCGCACCTCGTAGTCTTGCCGGTCAAGTAGGTCGCGGTTGCGCGCTTCCAGGGAAAGCGAACGTTCACGCAGCTCATCGCGTGCGGTGCGTTGTTCGTCGTGCTGAAGTAATAGGCGGCTCGTGCGCCAGGCGAGCAAGAGAGATACGGCCATGACAACCGCGATTATGGCACACACGGCAAGCGACAGGCGCACTGCGACACCCACAAAAGCTACAGCACACAGAAGCTGCATGGCGCGTAAACCCCTCACTGCATCTGGCTTTGCTGGCGTGTGGCAATGCTCACCGCGTTTACTGAGTCCGTGAGGAAGGCAATCATAGGCAATCAGGGGCACGAACAGCGCGCAAGGAACCACCACGAGCGCCAGGGCGAGGTAGGCGATGGCTGCGGCGTACCTCGTTTTTTTCGGCAGTACTTCAAGCAGCGACGATGCAATGACGGCTGCAAGCAAGCCGACAACCGTAAGCGATGGGGGCGCAACAAAGCCGAGCGCAAGGCAACACCCCAAAAACACAATAAGCTTGTCGAGCACGCGTTCCATGCAAACATCATACGGCAAGACACCGCTGCACGCGGCGGCAATCGGCACCTCATGAGCGAGGATGGGAAACTCGTGACAAAAGTCACTTCCGCGATAAGCACCCGATGCGGATACTGAAAAAAACGAAGGAAGTGTGCGCAGGGTGCGCATGTGTACAGAAGGGGGACTCGTATGGGCGAAACCGCGCAGCGTACGCCAAACGACGTTGTCGTTGAAGTGTCGAGCTTGGTGAAGCGCTACAAGGAAACCATTGCGCTCGACCATTTCAACCTGTCGATACGTCGCGGCGAAGTATTCGGGCTTTTAGGCCCGAACGGCAGCGGCAAAACCACCGCTATCAACTGCATATTGCAGCTGCTCACCTACGACAAGGGTGCGGTTCGGTTGTTTGGCGAGGCCATGGCGCCAACGCGTTACGACATCAAGCGCCGGATAGGTGTGGTGCCGCAGAATTTGGCAGTGTTTGAAGAACTTACCGTGCGCGAAAATATCGACTACTTCTGTGCGCTGTACGTATCCGACAAACACCGTCGTCGCGAGCTGGTGGATGAGGCCATTTCGTTCGTGGGACTCGAGGGATATGAGCGCTTCCGGCCGAAGAAGCTTTCGGGTGGCTTAGCACGACGCCTGAACATTGCGTGCGGCATCGCGCACAAACCGGAGCTCATCATCTTAGACGAGCCTACGGTGGCGGTTGATCCGCAGAGTCGAAACGCTATTTTGGAGGGCATTCTGCGGCTGAACTCGGAAGGTTCCACCATCATCTATACCAGCCATTATATGGAAGAGGTGGAGGAAATCTGCTCGCGTATTATGATCATGGACAAGGGACGCGGTGTGGCAAACGGCACGAATGCCGAGCTGAAGGCCATGATTGGCACGGGTGAGAAGTTGCGTATCCAACTGGTGGGCGACACCGGTGCTCCCGCTTTCGTAGCGCCGCTTGTGCGGGGTGGTGCGGACGTTGGTGCAGATTCGCCCGCCGAAATGGAACCGGCGTTTATGGCACGTATCCGCAGGTTGCCGCACACGCTGCGCGCCAACATCGAAGGCGACGTGCTGGAAGTCGATTGTGCAGTGGGTGCACACAACCTGGCCGACGTTCTTGCCGTACTTAAGGAGGCGGACGTGGCGTTCGGGCGCATCTATGCCGAGCCGCCCACGTTAAACGACGTATTCCTCGAGATTACCGGCACCGAACTGCGCGACTAGCGCGGGCGGGAGGCACATCATGTGGAACACGTTCAAATATACGACGCTTTATATCTCGCGCGAGCGTGAGATCCTCATCTGGGCACTGGCGTTTCCTATCATCTTGTCCACGCTGTTCTCGCTTATGTTTTCTGGGATGGATGAGTCGGTGTATGCCACCGATTTAGGCGTGGTGGTTGTCGAAGATGAGGCGTGGGAGTCTGATGAAGCTGCCGTGCTGCGCGAGGTGATGGATGCGATAAGTGAGCCAGGCACCGCGGCTGACGAGGTGGGTAGTCTTGTGGCACCGCACTATGTTGAAAGCGAAGAGGATGCACGCCGCACACTCGCCGACACCGATGCCATTGCCTACCTGATAGTTGACGAACAAGGCGCGCCGCAGCTGCATATGAAGCTCGATCCAGCTGACTCGTCGCTCACGCAACGGCAAACCGTGGTGAAGACGGTGCTCGATGGCGCACTGCGTACCAAGGCAGCGGTGAGTGATGCGGTTGAGAGTCATGTTCGTGCCGATGTGGAGCAAGCTGCCCGTTCGGGCGCGTTTTCGCCGGAAACCTTCGACGTGCAGGCGCTGCCTACCTCTGTTGAAAACTGGGATCAGGAAGCTTCCCTTTCTCTCGATGATGCTTCTGCTGCCTCGGATGTGCTTATGTATGTGGGTATCGACGTCGAAGCGCTCGTTGAGCAAGCGCTTGCAGCAACCGATGCTGAGCTTACCGAGCGCGTGTCGATCACGCACAATAAGCCAATGGAATCGGAGCGCTACTACTACGCCCTTTTGGGCATGGCGACGCTGTTCACCGCAAACATTGGCATGCTTGGAATAAACCGGATGCTGGCGAACACGTCGAGTGTGGGTGCACGCCGCACGTTGGGCGCGGCGTCCCGTACTCGCGTAATGGTAGCGACGTGTGCGGCGACATGGGTGCTGTCCTTCGCCTGTCTGCTGGTGGCGTATGTCTATATCCGTTGCGCGATTGGTGTCACGTTTGGTGGGAAAGATGCGGCGTGTGTGCTTGCGTTGGCGGCGTCGTCGCTTGCAGGTTGCATGCTCGGCGCTTTCATCGGCGCGATTCCGGGCGTTTCGGAAGGCGGGAAAGGCGGCATCATTACGGTGATTGCATGCTTTGGGGCGCTGTTTGCAGGGTTGTATGGGCAGGCGTGTATGTCGTTGGCTGACCACATTGCTGCCGTAGCACCGTGGTCGGTGTACGTGAACCCGGCGAGTTTGATCGCTCGGACGTTCTACAGCTTGTACTACTACGACAGCATGGTTCCCTATGCAGAGTCACTCGCGATGCTGCTGGTAATGGCGGTAGTTTTCTTGGCAGGAACCGCACTTTTGGCAAGGAGGCAGCAGCATGAACATCTTTAAGGCCGCCTGTAAGATTTTATTGAACAACAAAATGTACTTTCTCATGTATGTGGTGTTCTTAGGAGCTATAGGTGTGTTCGTGGCGACGGGGAACACGCAGGGAGCCACCTCGGACGAGTTCGTGCAGAACCGCGCCGATGTAGCCGTGATCGACCGCGATGGTGGGGCGCTAGCCTCGGGTGTCACCGAGGCTATGGCTTCGAATGCCACCATGGTCGAGGTGGCCGACACCGAGCGCTCTTTGCAGGATGCGGTGGCGCAAGGCATGGTCGACTGCCTGATCATCGTGCCGGAAGGTTACGGGGAAACATTTGTGGAAGCGGTTCGCGCAGGTGACGAGCCACCATGCGTTCAAACAGTGGCGAGCTTCGACAACATGGCAGGGTTTGAGGTGGAAAACCAGCTGCAGATGTACCTGTCGTGTGTGGCTGCACGTACGGCTTTAAGTGGGGAAGAAACTGCACAAGAGGCTCTGTCTGAGGCTGCAACGGCTGCGCTTGACGATATGGCTGAGCAAACAACAGCGTCGTATGCTATCGAGGAGGGGAAGGCCTCTCCCTTACCCGACGATTTCCTCTTGTATAATCGCTGGTCGGTCTATCCGATCGTGTGCGCCATTGGCGTGCTGGTAACGGTTACTTTGGCGGGTTTCAACCGCACTGACGTGCGCCGGCGTAATTTGTCCGCGCCGGTGAGCAGCTTGTCGCTCAGCTTGGGATTATCCTTAGCGAGTGTGGTGTGCATGCTCATTACGTGGGTATGGTTCGCTGGATTGGGCCTTGTTGCCTTCGGTGGGTCGCTTGAGGGTACCGATACGTGGCGTGTGGTACTGTGCTTGGTTGATTTGTTTGCGTATGCCGTGTTCGCGCTTGCGTTCGGCTTCCTGTTAGCGCAGCTGGGTGCAAGTGTTGCGGTGGCGAACTCGGCGGCGAATATCGTGGGCCTGGTGCTGTCATTTCTGGGTGGCGCATGGATTGATATACGGCTTATGGGGCAAACCCTGGAAACAGTGGGGCACTTCACGCCATCGTACTGGCATGGCCAGGCGCTCGTGAGTATCGCGCAGGCCGATGGGGCAACGTGGGACGCGCTTGCACCTGCGATCGCCGATATGGGCATTGTGTTCCTGTTTGCGGCGGCGCTCTTCGCCGTGGCATTAGTGGTGGGGCGCGTGCGGCTGGGAAATGCGGGTACGAAGGAACGTGCGTCTTCTGACAAGTCGACGCCGAAGGAAGCTTCCGTGGCGTAAGACTATTCGCGCACACGTTCTGAAGAGAAATAAGTTACTGGCCCTGCGCTTACTCGTTTGCGCAGGGCCAGCGGCTCTTGTCGGTTCTTATGCAGTGTATATGCAGCGGCCGCCGGTGAAGGTGGCCAGGGTGCGCGTCTTCTGAATGTCGGCTGCGTCACTGATGAGCAGGTTGCGGTCAACTACAGTGATGTCGGCCAGCATGCCCGGCGCGATTGTTCCCAGTTCGTGCGCTCGGCTTGCTGCTGTGGCGCTTCCCAGCGTGTAGGCGCGGATGGCTTCGGCCATGGTCACACGTTCGGATGGCAGCCAGCCGCCGGCGGGTTCATGTGTGGCGGGGTCTTGTCGTGTGACGGCCACGTAGAGCATGTCCATCGACTTCACGTCGACTACCGGAGAGTCGGTGCCGAACGCCAGCGTGCCGCCGACGTCAAGCAAGGCGCGCAGCGGCCACATGTACGGTACGCGCTCGTTCCCTAAGTCGCGCTCGGGGCCGCCCGGATCAAGCGTGATATGCGGGGGCTGCACGGCAGCGACCACGTTCAGGCTGGCCAGACGGGCGATGTCGTCCGGCAGGAAGTTCTCCACGTGCTCGAGACAGTTCCTGCGCCCCTGCGGCAGCTCGCCGAAGCGTTCACGTGCTTCTTCGAAGAAGTTGAGTGCGGCATGGATGGCGGCATCGCCGATGGTGTGGATGCGCACCGGGTACCCCTTTTCGGCGGCGGCCAGTACATAGTCGCGCATGAGGGCGGGATCAATGGTGGGCCGCCCGCAATCGTCGGCAAAGCGTGCGTTTGTGTAGGGGTCGGTTACCCAGGCGGTGTGCTGACTGGACACTCCGTCGAAGAATTGCTTGAAGCCTCGCGTGCTTAAGAGCGGATGAGTGTAGTCGCGCAGCATGCGTTCAAAGCGGCTCTGGTCGGCTAGTAGCGTGGGGAACATGTGGATGCGCGCGGTTAGTTCGTCCTTTTCTAGCAGTCGAGCGAAGGAATCGTCGCGGATGAAGTCGAGCCCGGGCGACGCCATAAGCGACATATCACACACGCCGGTAATGCCCTCACGGGCTAGCCGGGCAAGGAAGCCCCGGTAGGCGTCATCGATTTCAGCGTCGGTGAAGGCACCCACAATCTTGGGCATGAGCT
Organism: Adlercreutzia sp. ZJ141; assembly: GCF_011038965.1. Classification (GTDB taxonomy): domain Bacteria; phylum Actinomycetota; class Coriobacteriia; order Coriobacteriales; family Eggerthellaceae; genus ZJ141. Next base: position 145,701 of record NZ_JAAKEB010000001.1, read on the forward strand.
CCATAGCTGCTGCTTCGCGCACGATGCCGGTTAGCTCGCCGGTATCGTCACGATCGTAGCTGCCGCCGGCGGGTGCTACGCTGTCATTGTTTACGCCCAGCTCGCGCAGTGCGACCGAGTTGAGCCACAGCGTGTGTGCGTCACCTGAGTACAGCGCTACCGGACGGTCAGGGAAAGCGGCGTCGAGCGAATGCTTCGACGGCATGACCGGTGGGTTCCAACGGTATTCGCGCCAGCCCTGTGAGAGTAGCCAGCCGGTGGGTCTACGCAGGGAAAGCTCTTGCATACGCCGTACGCAGTCGGCTTCGTTTTCTCCCAGAAACATCTCGGCGAGGGGCGACGAGTACAGTGCCGAATGGAAAAAGTGCAGATGAGAGTCGTGAAAACCCGGCGTCACAAACGCGTCTTCGAAATCGAACACGCGTGCAGGGGTCTGTCCTGTATTCGCGTTTGCAGCCAAATCGCGCAGGTCACAGGCGTTGCCTACAGCAACTATGCGGTCGCCCGAGAGAGCGATGGCTGCGGGTTTTGCCTCGTCGTTTGTTCCCGTGAAAACGTTTTGACTGATGATGATCGCATCAATGCGTTTCGCTTCGCATCCCATACAAAACCTTCTCTCTTATGCGGTGTTTCCCAAAAGAAACGCTGACTGGCACCGTCTTGCCTTGCGAATTAAGGGCAGGCGGAAGTAACCGATGTTTCTCTCAAGCGGATTATAGCCCTGTTCGGGTGCTCATGTACTACGCGATGAACGCCACCACTTCTTCAAAAGCACGTTGGCTTTCGGGAAGGTGCTCAATGAACGGGAAGATGTGCCACATGCCCTCATACTCGCTCAACGTTACCTGACAGCCTTCTGTGCGGGCTTCAGCGGCAAACGCGCGCATACCCGAGAGCATGATCTCATGCTCGCCGCCGATAACGAGCATTGGCGGCAGCCCCCGCTTCGGCCCGTACAGAGGGTCGGGCGGGAAGCTTCTCGGATCGAGCCCCTCGGCCCAGATTTCGGCAATCTGTTGGCAGCTGTATCGTCCGATCAGTGGGTCGTGCGCGTTATATCCTGTGGCGAGATCAACGTCACCCATCATGTCGAAAAACGGCGAGATCGCCAGTATGCGGTCAGGCAGCGCCGCGTTGCGCTGTACGGCCAGCTGCGCCACGGCAACCGCTAGGCTGCCGCCCGCCGAGTCGCCAAACAACACCAGGCGCGCGACTTCCTGCTCCGCACGCGCGCAGGCAGCTTCATAGGCGGACGTGGTTGCGGCAAGTGTTTCGGCGCAGCGGTGCGTGGGTGCGAGCGGGTAGATGCAGGCAGTGAGTTCGCATCCCGTGCGTTCAACCAAACGCTGGCAAAAACGCCACTGGTCATCGCTGATCCGCTTGAAGAATGCGCCGCCGTGGAAGTAAAGTACGTGGGTGGGCGTGCAGGTGAGCTCGGCGCTTTCCGCATGCTCGTTACTGGCAGAACCTGCGCTAGCTGCCGACCGCACGGTGACAAGCAGTGTTCCGTCGGCTGCATGCGAGCGCTCAACGTGCATCGACTCGCGTAAGAAAGCGGGTGGCTCATACGCGCTTTCCAGCTCGATGCGCTGCTCTTCGCGGCACGCCTCAACCAATTGTGCGAAGGGCACTGGCTCTGACCAAGGAGCCTTCGCGTTCGTGCGAATGAACATGTCGTAGATCGCCGTTGCCTCGCTGCTGCGCATGTGAGAGCCCGCCTTTCGCTTGTTGCTTTGCTTGTTCTAGAAGTTCCAGCTGTTCATGTAGGCAATCTGCTCGTCGGTGAGCTCGTCGATAGCAACGCCTAAGGTTTCCAGTTTCACGCGCGCTACGCCGTCATCAATCTCGGCTGGCACGTCGTATACCCGGTTCTCAAGCTCGTTTTTGTGGTGGTACAAGTACTCGGCGGCAAGCACTTGGTTAGCAAAGCTCATGTCCATCACGCTGGCAGGGTGACCTTCGGCGCAGCTTAAGTTCACCAATCGGCCCTCGGCAAGCACGGTAATGGTGCGCCCGTCGGCAAGTACGTACTCATCGACTAAGTGTTTCAGCGTGCGTTTCTCGGCGGCGTTTTCTTCAAGCCACGTCATGTTGATTTCGGAATCAAAATGACCGGAGTTCGCCAGAATTGCGCCGTCTTTCATGTTCTCGAACGCGGGTGCGTCGATAACCTTGCAATCGCCGGTGACCGTCACCCACACGTCAGCATGTTTGGCTGCCTCAGCTGCGGGCATTACCTCGTAGCCTTCCATGTGCGCTTCAAGTGCCTTGCAGGCATCTACTTCGCACACGATCACGCGCATGCCCATGCCTTTCGCACGCAATGCCAAGCCGCTTCCGCAGTAGCCGTAGCCCGACACCACCATGGTGCGTCCGCACAGCAGGCGGTTCGTGGCGCGCACGATGCCATCAAGGGTGCTTTGACCTGTGCCGTAGTGGTTGTCGAAGCAGTGCTTGGTGTTTGCGTCGTTAATGTTGAACACGGGGTAGGCAAGTGTTCCTTCAGCGGCCATGGAAGCGAGGCGCATCACACCGGTGGTGGTTTCTTCGGTACCGCCGATGACGCCGGCCAGCTTGTCGGCATGGTGTGTATGCAGTGCAGTATCTAAGTCGGCGCCGTCATCCATCACAATCTGCGGGTTGGTGGCGATAACCGCTTCGATATGGGCGTTATAGGAGTCCATGCTCTCGCCGGCGATGGCGTACACATTTACGCCAAAGTCGCGCACAAGCGAGGCGGCGGTGTCGTCTTGCGTGGAAAGGGGGTTGCTCGCGCACAGGGTTACGCTCGCGCCGCCTGCCACTAGTGCTCGCATCAGATTGGCGGTTTCGGTGGTCACGTGCATGCAGGCGCCAACGTGTACGCCTTCTAAGGGGCGCTCTTCGGTGAAGCGCTCGCGAATGCGGCGCAGAACGGGCATATCGCGCTCGGCCCACAGGATGCGTGCCTTGCCCGCATCGGCCAACGTGATGTCTTTGATGTCGCAGCTTGTCGGTTCGGCCGTTTCGATGTCGCAGTTCTTCGGCATAGATGCCCCTATCTTCTCGTATCGTATGCATTTGTGGTTTGCCCGCAGCACAGCGGGCCGGTGAGTTTCGCGTTTGGTTATTATACGGTTCGCCTGTGTGGAGCGCTCAATCGTATTAAGGAAAGTTGACGAATCAGTGCGAAATCAACGGAATCGCGTCCATTTTCTGACAAGCGGCTATAATCATGCAGACTTCGGGGTGAAGGAGTATTCGTGATAGACCAATTGCTGGCCAACATATCGTTCGTTGACGTGATCAACACCTGCATGTTTATCGCGTTCTCCTGTTGCTATGCCTACCAGCTGTTTTACGTGCTTGTAGTGCTGACAAAAAAGCCGCCCGAAATCACGGCGCGGCGCAATCATAAGTACGCCGTTATCGTTGCCGCGCGCAATGAACGAGCTGTTATTGGCGATTTGATGCGCTCCATTCGCGCCCAGAACTACCCGCAAGAGCTCATCGATATCTTCGTGGTGGCCGACAACTGCACCGACGACACTGCGCAGGTGGCTCAAGCGGCGGGCGCGACCAAGGTGTTTACGCGCAAAAATGCCGAGAAGGTGGGAAAGGGTTACGCACTCGAGTACGGCATCGATCGTATTCGTTCCGAGCATGCCGAGGCGGGCTATGAGGCCTACTTCGTGTTCGACGCCGACAACGTGCTTGACGAGAATTACTTCCGCGAGATGAACAAAACGTTCGACGGTGGAGCGAAGGCTTCGACAAGTTACCGCAATTCGAAGAACTTTGCATCGAACTGGATATCGGCGGGTTATGCCGTATGGTTTTTACGCGAGGCGAAGTTCCTTTCTCAGGCGAGGTTGACCTTAAACACAAGCTGCGCCATTTCGGGAACGGGCTTCTTTATTGCTGCTGAAGTCATTGAGGCGCACGACGGTTGGCAGTGGTTTTTACTCACCGAGGACATCGAATTCTCAACTTCTACTATCCTTGACGGCGACCGCATATCGTACTGTCCCACAGCGGTGCTCTACGACGAACAACCCATTACCTTCCGCGATTCGTGGAATCAGCGTTTCCGTTGGGCAAAAGGCTTTTATCAGGTGTTTTGGCGCTACGGGGCGCGGCTTGCCAAAGGTATGGCGAAAAACCCGAAGGGTTCGCGCTTCGCGTGCTATGACATGCTGATGACCATATCGCCGGCGATGCTGGTCACGTTTATTGTCGCTATGTTCAACCTGGTTATTGTGATACTCGGGTGTTTGGGTGTCATGTCTATGGGCAACGTAGTGGCAAGTTCGCTCTCATGCGTGATTTTCTGCATTCTAAACTACGTCATGTTTATGTTTCTGTTCGGCGTGCTGACCACCATTATGGAATGGGACGTTATTCGAGCCTCGACGGCGATGAAAATCCGCTCGGTATTCACGTTCCCGCTGTTCATGCTTACCTACATTCCCATCGCATTCGTGGCGCTGTTTAAGCGGGCCGAATGGAAGCCCATTCGCCACAGCATTTCGGTTGACGTGTCGGAGTATTCAACCACAGCATCTACGGGAGCAGGCATTTCCGTTGACACGCCCGATCAGCGTTAATGCAAATCAGAGCCAACTTGTAACGCAGTATTGGTGAAGTCAACGAGTGTTTCTTGCACTCTTGGTTTGTGCGCCCAGGGACAACGGGGACGTAGGCTATTGTCCCATTTTGTTTCAAAATGGGACAATAGCCTACGTCCCCGTTGTCCCTGGGCGTGACAGAATGCCCTGACCCTATTGTCACATAATTGGTTTGTATTCCTACAACACGCGGGCGAAGGTGAGTGCCCATACGTTTTGTACGCCCGCAGCGTGGAGTGCGTCGGCTGCGGCGAAAAGGGTCGATCCGGTGGTGTGAACGTCGTCTACCAAAATGACGCTGGCTGCCTGGCGCACGATGTCTTGTGCCGCTTCGCTCATCGAGAAGCGCTCGCTCATGTTCGCGATGCGCCCGCGCCGCCCAAGCGTGCGCTGATCTAAACTGCGTGGATGATCGAGCGCGTATGCAACCGGTAGGTCAAGCTCGTGTGCGAGAGCTAAAGCGAGCTCAGCGCCATGGTCGAACCCGCGCGCCCTTCGGGCGGCACGTGATGCGGGAATGCCGACGATTACGGGCCGCTTTTCCAGCCAGGTGGGCAGCGCGTACGGTGCCATGATGCGTGCCATGGCGGCGGAAAGCGCGCGGTCGCCGGCGTCTTTCCAGGTGCGCACGATGCGCGCTGCCGCATCGCCGTAGAGCACGGCGCTCGCGCAGCCGTCGTAGCCAGGTGCGCTGCGCCCCGCTGCAGCGAGCATGACATCGTTACATTCGCAGCATTGAATAGCACCGAAGGGGGATCCGCATCGGGGGCAGGCACGCCACCAGTCAATGTAGGGCAATTCTCTTCGGCACTGATCACAGAGCACTTCTCCCGGCACGTCACATACGGCGCAGCGGGTCGGCCATATCGTTTCCGATACGACGTCGACCAAGGCTGTCCGGTACGATTCTATCGATGCAAGAAGGCTGTTCATGGGTCGATGGTATCACGGGGCTTGCAGCAAAAAGTTGAAGGAAATCTTGCGGAATTCTGTTGCCGATCTGTCATAGGCGCGAACGTGCCATGTGGCATGTGTGCCGTTTTTGGTAGAATGGGAAGGCTTCATTCGGGTCTGTAGTTGCGGATGCGTGTTCGCGATCGGTTTCGGTCGCTGCCTGCGTGTCCAAGTCCATGACAGATGCGGTCGAAGGGATCCACGTAAGTTCGCGCGTTTGCGTGGGCGATCATGGCGTATCCTAGAGGTAAGTCGCACCGTCCGTTCTACTGATAGCGGCATTCGGCCGCGCGGGCGAGAGGGCTACGGCGCAAGCTTAACCCCGGTGCGCGAGTGTGGGGGCAAAGACTAGGTCAGCCGATGAAGCAGCTCGTTTGAACCGTTCGAGACTAAGGATATCAGCAATGAAGCGTCTGCAAGCTCTTTTGGTCGGCTGCCTTGTGGCGGCGGGCCTTGTGGTTCTCATGACTGGCTGCACGTCGTCTGAGAGCTATGCTCCACCCGAGAAGACCCCCATGGTGTCCGCTCCTGCCATCATCCAAGATGGCGTTTTGAAGGTGGGTGTCGACGCGACGGCGGCTCCCTTGGCGGGGCAGCCCGCGAATTCCACGAAGATTGTGGGTATCGACGTTGATATAGCGGCAGCGCTTGCCGATCAGCTGGGATTGAAACTTGAGGTCATCGACGTGGGAAGTGACCCTGAAGCCGCGTTGGAAGAGGGCCGTGTTGATATCGTTATGGGCGTCGACGGCTCCGACGACTCGTATACGTTCTGGCGTTCTGAGAGTTATTTACCCACTGCTGTTGCGCTGTTCGCTACGACGCAAGGGCAAGCTCCGGCGGCTGACACCACCGCTAGTATCGCAGCACAGCTGTCATCGAAGAGCGCATGGGCTGCTGCCAACATATATAAGAGCGCGAGTCTGACCACCACTGACACACTGGAAAGCGCGTTCTCATCGCTTGCAACGGGTAAGGTCGATTATGTGGCGTCCGATATGGTTATCGGTACGTATGCAGCGCACAGCGCCGGTCAGGAAGTGCAGGCGGTCGCGCTGCTGCAGCCCGCGAGTGGCTACTGCATTGGTGTACTTGATGCGAACACCGAGCTGAAGCAGTGCGTGTCTGATGCGCTCGCTACGCTGTCGGGTTCAGGTGTGGTGTCTGTCATCGAATCGAAGTGGCTCGGCCAGGCACTCGACTTGACCAACATTCCGGTTGCTGAAGGTGCGACATCGGTATCGACCGACGATGAGGACGCAGAACAAAGTGCCGACGGTGAAGAAGCAGCCGACGGCTCTGCAGTTGATCCTGCTGTTGAGGAAGCGCTTGGCAGCGGGTCTGGAGCAGATGAGCCTTCCGCCACCGATGGTATTTCCGGCACTGACGGCACGCAAACCGAAGGGGTGTCGGGTGTCGCCAGCAATGCGGTAGTGCTGTAGGTTTCCACATGTTTCGTATACTCCGCTTGATGTGAGTGTTTGACGCAAGCACGGTTGTGCAATTGGATACAGCATAAAGAAGAGGGCTTTGGCGATTCGGTTCGTCAAAGCCCTCGGTCTCTGTATACCCTGCTTGTAAAGACGTTCTCGAGCGTGGGGCCGCGCGAACGCCGTATGCTCGGTTGAAGCGTTAGTTCAGGAAGTCCTCGAGAATCTCCTGTTCGGCTTCCTCTTCGGTAAGTCCGAGCGTCATGAGCTTGGTAATCTGGTCGCCAGCGATTTTGCCGATGGCGGCTTCGTGTACAAGCATAGCATCCTCGCTTGCGGCCTCGATGCCGGGGATAGCCGTTACGCGGGCATTGCCCATGATGATGGCGTCGCACTGCACATGGCCGCGGCACTTTGCATTGCCGATAACCAGCGGGTTGAACACTTGCTTCGAGTTGTCCTGTGCCACGCTGCGTGAAATCACCTGTACGCTCGCGTCATCGCCATTCAGTTCAATCTTCATGTTCGACGTGGCCATCTGATCATCGTGTGTCAGTAGCTTTTCGGTGAGTATCAGCTTCGATTTTGCGGCCAGCGTGGCGTTGGTATCGCGCACGGTAGAGGTAACACCGCGCAGCTGGATCATCTCCATCTCGCATATAGCTTTCTCATCCAATATCACGTTCGTCACCGGGTTTAAGATGCGCTCGCCGGTGCCTTCGCCTTCGCCGTAGTGTTTCTCGACGTACTTCACATGGCTGTTCTTGCCACAGTGGAAGGTGTGGATGCCGTCATGTTCGGAAGCTTCATGGCTTTCGTTATGGATGCCGCAGCCAGCGATGATGGTCACGTCGCAGTCTTCGCCAATGTAGAAGGTGTTATACACCACGTCCTTCAGCCCGGCCTGCGTAACGATGACCGGTATGTACACCGTTTCACCGCGCGTTCCTGGTGCGATGCGGATGTCGATGCCGGGGTTGTCGGTCTTCGTGGCTATTTCGATGTTGGCTGAGGAATGGCGCTCAACGAGCTTGCCGTCGCGGCGGATGTTGAAGGCTCCTTTCGGCATGCCATGGATGTTCGCTATCTCGGCGAGTAGGTTCTCGTCGATAGGGGAAAGGTCAACTGCCATCGTGAATGCCTCCTTGTCTAGCACGTCGTAGGAATTTCAGTGATATGCAGGCGTGTTGGCTGCGTGAGTTGGCAGTGGGGCATACCCTTTGCCACAAAGCCGAGCCTTGGCATGAGTTCGTCGGGTGTTCCGGTTTCTACCACCTTGCCGTCTTTGATAAGCACGATCTCGTCAGCCAGTTGAATGATGCGCTCTTGGTGCGAGATGATGATGATGGATCGGCCGTCGCGTGCCTCGTGGATGTCGCGGAACGTGTCGGTGAGACGGTCGAAGCTCCACAGATCGATGCCCGCCTCGGGTTCATCGTAGATGGCAAGCTTCGGATCGCGTGCCAAAATGGTGGCGATCTCGATGCGCTTCACCTCGCCACCCGACAAGTTCTTATCGACCTCGCGGGTGAGGTAGTCAGCCGAGCACAAGCCCACCTTTGACAGGTACTCGTTGCAGGAGAGCATGGGAAGTTTACGGCCTGCGGCGATGTCGAGCAGTTTCTTCACTTTCATACCCTTAAAGCGCGCCGGCTGCTGGAAGCCGTAGCCAATGCCTAAGCGTGCGCGCTCATCGATACTCATGGAGGTGATGTCGAGTCCGTTGAAGATAATGCTTCCTGACGTGGGGGTTTCCACGCCCATGATCAGTTTCGCCAGCGTGCTCTTGCCGCCTCCGTTCGGCCCGGTGATCACGGTGAAGCGATCGACGGGTATGGTGAGATTCAGTCCGTCGATGATCCGCTTCGTTTCCCGGGAGCCTTTGCTTACGGGCACTTCGAACACAAGATCTTTCAGTTCAAGCATTCGTATCGTTTCCTTTGTTTCGTTTCCATCGTCTCGTCTGACTATATGTCATAAGTTCGGCAACATATTATAGGAGTTTCTTGCAGGCGTACAACTCGAATTTAGTCGTTCATCAAGTCGATGACGTTCCATGAACGTTTCGACGACTCGATGATGCTGCGATTCCCGAACACGCACATTGCACCGTGCTTCATACCATCTTGCAGGGGTGTGGTGAGCGAGCGTACATCATTAAGCGTGGTGCCTACTACGCGCTTTCGGTCGTGTAGGCGATCATCCCACGTGCGGCCGGCAAACACGTCGGCAGCCTGGCGCTTGACGATCGCGCGGGGCTGAAGCGGATTGTCGATGGCTGCTACCGTGCTTACCACGTACCCCTCGAGCTCGTCAGCGTCGGGCTTATAGCTTTCAAGCCACTGGGCAGCGCTGTCGAAGCGCTCACACGTACGATCAAGGTGCGGATCGCGGTAGGAGTAGAAGCGCATTGCGCCAGCACGTGCGGCCTGAAAACCTGCTCCGTAGGCACCGCCCTTCACGCGCACCTCGTTCCACAGATAATCGTAGTTCAAAGCACGTGCGGCAACCGACCACGACGGCGAATAGTCGCAGTTGATCAGGCGGTGGTCGAACCCAGCTGCGGCGTAACACACGTCGGAAGCGACAATAAACGCTTCATTGCTCGTGTGCGGTTCGGGAATATGAAGACGCACATCGCGTACGGCGGCATGACCATCGGTTACATCCGGCACGTTTGTGTGGCCAAAAGCGACGTGCTTTTCGGCGAAGGTGCTCCAGGCGTCGTACGGCCCGGCGAAGCTGAGTGTCTGGTTGTTATCGGTGAAGATGCGCGCGGCAAGCTCGGTGAGCTTTGTGGGTAGGGTTGGAGCTGCTTGATCGAAGTTGCTTATGAGGTGTTTCACGAAGCGGTACATATCGGTGCCTGCCAGCTGTTCCTCAACCAGGCCAGCAGGCAGGTAGTACGATCGCAGGCGCGCCATAGCACACGTGTGTCCGGCATTCACAAAGGCGTTCTCCATAGCGGCCTTGCGCTGGCGCAGCACATCAAGGATACGGTCGGTGTTGGAGAAGTCGGTTTCCAGCATCACCTCGCGCGAGAGGTCACCCAGGTAATCGACGCGCGGCGCGAGTGCGCTTGCGCTGACAATAAACAAAGGGCGCACGACGGATGCGTCGAAAGCGTCCTCATGTACGCGCTGGTAAAACGATAAGTTGCCTAAACGCCCGTTGATCAGGGTGTCGAGTTCTTGCGCGGTGTGTCGTGCGGTATCCATCTTTCCCAAAAGCGACCCTAAAAGCGACACGTAGGGAAGCTCTTCGAAGCTCACGCAGTTGAGGTCAAAGTAGCGGTATGCGTACACGATGCCGTTCGTCTCAACGCTGTGACGGATGCAGGGGACGCTACCTGCGCGTACAAGCTCGTAGGCTGGCTCGCGGTCCGGCTCAGCGATGTCGGTTATCGCTAAGCGGGGAAGGGTCGCCACTGCTTGCGGGGTATCGGGGGTTTCCTGCATGGCGCGCAGGTGTTGTTCGTCTTGTTCAATGCGTTCGAAGTCGGATTCCGTCATAGTTGCGGCGATGTCGGCCAGGCGACGGGCTTCGTTCGCGCTCGTGTCATCTTCAGTGGGCACAATCTCAGCGAGGGCAGTATGCGCATTGTCGATGAATACCTCGCGAATAAGGTTTTCGAACCAATCATCGTCAAGGTGTTCGCGCAAGTAAGCGATGGCGTCCTCAAAGCGCAGGTAGGCGGTAGGCATATCGTCGTCATAAAGCCAGCCACTCATCGATGCGGTGGCATATGCTATGCCGTTGGGAATGCCGAAGTTCCCTTCGCGTAGGATGAATTCGTTGCGCGAGATTGCCGCTTCGAGCAATGCATGATCAAGTCCACCGTTTGCGAGTGCATGGATGGCTTCGTCGAACACGCGGCGGAATTCGTGCGTTTTTTCGGGATGGATGCCGCGCAGCTCCACCACGGCGAAGGGTTGCAGTAGCGAGTCGGCTACATAGGCGTTCGCGTCGGCCGCAAGGTTGGCGTCCAGCAAAGCACGCTTGAGCGGCGCTTCGTTTGAACCCATGATAGCGTCAAGCAAAACATCCACTGCAATCACGCGCACCCGGTCGCGGGCGCACCCGATGACACACCCAATGGCTGCGCAAGCGTTCTCGGGTGCGCATGCCATGTGCTTAGCGGCGTAGTCGGTGCGCACGGGTGCCTGAAGGCGCAGTTCGCGGGGCGTAAGCTCGCTGCCGCGTGTACGCGCGTGTTCGCGCTGTTCGATGGCCACAGGTGTGAGGTAGCGCGTATCGAGGAAGGTCAACATGCGAGCGATATCGAGGTTGCCATACAACATAATGTAGCTGTTGTCGGTGCGGTAATGCCGTTCGTGTTCTTCCAAGAAGCGTTCGTAGGTGAGCGTGGGGATAGCCTCTGGCGTACCGCCCGACTCGAAGCGGTAGGGTGTGTCGGGGAACAGCAGCTGCTGCAAGGTGTCGTAGAGCACCGATTCGGCGTCTGATAAGGCGCCTTTCATTTCGTTGAATACCACACCGTTCCAACGCAGCGTACGGGCTTCCACCGCAGCGTCGTCACTTTCGCACACATCGTCGGTTTCGGAACACGTGTTATCTACAAGCTCGTAGTGCCAGCCTTCTTGCTGAAAGATTGCTTTGTTGTGGTAGATGGCGGGATGGAATACCGCGTCGAGGTAGACGTCCATCAGGTTTATGAGGTCTTGCTCGTTCGTGCTCGCCACAGGATACATTGTCTTATCGGGAAACGTCATGGCGTTCAGGAAGGTTTGCATGGATGTTTTCAACAGGTTAACGAACGGCTCCTTCACGGGGAACCGGGACGAGCCGTTGAGTACCGAGTGCTCAAGGATGTGGAAAACCCCAGTGTCGTCGGCAGGTGGCGTGCGGAAGGCGATAGAGAACGCCTTGTTTGCATCATCGTTTTCCAGAAACAGCAATTTTGCCTGGCTTGCGTCGTGCAGCATGACGTGTGCCAGGCCGTGAATTTCGGGCAGCTGTTCGGTTGACTGCAAGGTGAACCCGCATGCGCGGGCAATGGATTCAAGTGACATGGCAATGCCTTTCCTGTGGTTCGGTGCGCTTGGTGCGCTGTCGTTTTGCGGCATGAATTATAATTCGAAACATCATTTCTGATCGATCGGCGGAAGGATTTCCATGACGCAGGGCTCACCGGGCTTCTCGTTCATAACTGTTCACGATGACGAAGATGATGTCGTTATCCAGGCAGGCATCCGCGAACCTCGCGAGGATGAGTGGGTTGAAGACGCGTCTGCTGCAAACGAACTCGCAGGTGAAAACGGGGTTGATGGTGCGAGTGGATCTGACGATGTTGTTGACGGTACTAACGATTCTGCCGAAGCTGACACAGATGCAGACATCGTTGTTGCTGACGTTGCTGACGCTGACCTCGACGCTGATACCGACGCCGATGAGTTGGTGGTTGAGACGGACGGCGAGCAGCAGGACGCAAGACTTGGCACTGATCAGTCTTTAGATGGTGGTCGGTATGTGACCACGGCTGCCGATCTTGAGGGCACTCCCATGCCGATTGCGCAGAAGGTAACCATTATCGCTGGCGTGATCTTGTGCGCAATCGCCATTATCTACTGCGCGTTGTGCCGGTAGGGGCGAAGAAGAAGGTTTTGTCCGCGCAACATATATGGTGCCGCAACGCGTGCGGCACCTCTTCGTGCGCGTGTTGAAAGGTGTGACTATGGCAAAGCATGCTGCTGATAGCAATTTCAAGGCACTGCGGGGGCGCAGGAGCGACTACGACGGCAACCACATGGGGCTCACCGAGGCGTTTGCGCCGGTTTCTCCTACCACGCCGCAACTCGATGACGATTCGGGTAATCGCATGGGCTTAACCGAGGCGTTCGCTCCGGTAACGGCGTCTGGTATGCCTGCGCGTACGCCCACAGACCCGCTTCAGGAAGAAGGCAGATTCGCCGCGGAAGCTGTGGATACGCCGCGTCACGGCCGCCACGGGCGTCACGGGCGCACAGATGAGCAGGTGCCGAACGTGGCATACCCTGTGTCCAATGCGGGTGCTGGACAGTATCAACACAAGTCGCGCCGCATGCGCAAGGTACTCATCGCTGTGATTGTGTTGTTGGTACTGTTAGTGATTGCTCTTGGGTACTTCTCGGTACAGCTTTTCACCGAGAGTAAAACGCTTGCTTCCCAGCAAACCCAAGAACAACAAAGTGCTCAAGAGGTTGGGGCCATGCAACAGGAGGGTACAAGCGATGTGGCGGCTGGGTCCACCAAAAAGACCGACGTCGTGAACCTGACGGGTTTGCTGGGGGTATCACTTGATGAAGCCATCGCGAAGGTGGGGCACGGCGCGTCAGTAACCGCCACGCGCGAGGTTGACCAAGAGGGAAGCGATGTTAAGACCGAGGTCACGCTTGCTTTAACCGATGAACCTGCCGACACACGTTCGGGTACGCCATCGGTGTTCTTAAGTTTAAATGCTGACGGTGCGGTTATCCGAGCGGGCTATTCGGCTGCAACGTCTGCTTTGGGGTACGGGTCCTTAAGCTTTGCTGATGCAGTGCAAAGCGAACACATCATCGAAAACGCGCTGCGTGAAGCGGGTTTGTCGGTTGATGACGGTGCGGCAGTGTTGCCTGAGAACAAGGGCGACTATTCCACATACGATACCGACGGCACGACGCTCATGAAGGAAACGTGCTCGTTCTCTGGGACGGGTACGGTTGATGGCGCCGAGCATTCGTGGGACGCGGTACTGCTATACGATTACGTTGCCGCGAATACATCCGGCAATTTGAACGACACAATACGTGTTCTCTACATATATGTGAATGCATAATTCATACTTGCATCGACACGTCAAGGCTGCTACAATGCAACGGCTGATAACAAGCGAGGGAGTTCCCTCCACCTGTTTTGGCGCTTCGGCAGCTGATGGGTCATTCTGAATAGCCTTTCGTGGCGTAATGCGAATGAGAACCGTCTGCCCGAAGCAGACGGTTTTTTTCGATAGGCGCTTGATAAGCGCCAAGGATTGGGAGGTGAGCGCCATAGCAGCGCAAGAACCACGGCTCAACGAGCAGATCACGGTACGTGAGTGCCGTTTGATCAGCTATGACGGAACGCAGATGGGCATCTATCCCACGCGCCAGGCTCAACAGATTGCCGATGACGAAGGGCTCGACCTGGTGGAGATCGCTCCGAACGCCACACCTCCCGTCTGCCGCATTATGGACTATGGGAAGTTCAAGTACGACCAGGCCATCAAGGCAAAGCAGGCTCGCAAGAACCAGAGCAAGATCGAGATTAAGGAAATGAAGTTCCGGCCCAAAATCGACGTGGGCGATTACACGACGAAGAAGAAGCACGTGCTGCGCTTCCTCGAGGCGGGGAATAAGGTGAAAATCACCATCATGTTCCGCGGTCGCGAAATGGCTCATCCGGAACAAGGTTTGACCATTCTGGAGCGCTTGGCTGACGACCTGAAAGACATTGCGGCCATCGAGAATCAGCCTAAGATGGAGGGGCGCAACATGCACATGCTCATCGCCCCGCTGCCGAATTCGGCGAAAAGGAAAAAGGAAGCAAACAAGACTGAAGGGAAGGACGAATAATGCCTAAGATGAAAACTCATCGCGGTACGGCGAAGCGTTTCCGCGTTACTGGAAGCGGCAAGATCATGCGCGCCAAGGGTTACAAGAGCCACATCCTCACCAAGAAGAGCCCGAAGCGTAAGCGTAACTTCCGTCATGAAACCGAACTGGCCAAGAGCGATCGCAAGGTGGTCGCCCGCAACCTCGGCCTTCGTTAATTGTTAGGAGTGATCATCAATGGCTCGTGTTAAGCGCGCACTCAACGCTCACAAGAAGCGTCGTACTGTTCTCACCCGTGCCAAGGGCTACTATGGTGCGAAGTCCCGTTCCTACCGGTCCGCGAAGGAGCAGGTGCAGCACTCTCTGCAGTACATGTACCGCGATCGCCGCAACAAGAAGCGCGAGATCCGTCGTCTGTGGATCACCCGTATCAACGCTGCCGCGCGTCTGAACGGCTTGTCTTACTCGAAGTTCATGAACGGCCTGAAGAAGGCTGGCGTCGAGCTTGACCGCAAGGTGCTCGCCGACATGGCCGTAAACGACGCTCAGGCGTTTGCCGCTGTGGTTGAGGTTGCCAAGAAGGCCCTGTAAAACCACGCATTTTAACGTGCACGCTGGCTTGTTCCAGCAATGTAAAAGCGCCCCGCCGACCACTCGGATTTGCGGGGCGCTTTACTATTCTGTGAGTGCCTGGGTTCTTGCGCAAGCACCTCCCTGCAAACGCAGGGATGGTGAAATCAATCAGCGTTTCCTTACGTCGCTGTTGTTTCTACGCTGTCAGGCGCACACCCACATACACGGCGTTTTCGGGCAAACCTGAGATACCGTACATGTCGGAGAGCGGCACGGCCGATACGCGCCACTGATAGATAACGCCATCGATGTCAAGAGTGCCTGCCTTGAACGTGTTACCCACCTCATCGACGCCGGAGCCGTTCTCAGCGAGCATGGTGTCGG
This sequence comes from Adlercreutzia sp. ZJ141, assembly GCF_011038965.1. Classification (GTDB taxonomy): domain Bacteria; phylum Actinomycetota; class Coriobacteriia; order Coriobacteriales; family Eggerthellaceae; genus ZJ141. The sequence continues at coordinate 161,220 of NZ_JAAKEB010000001.1, forward strand.
CGGAAAGCCCCTGTTGCATCATGGCTGCATCAATGGCTGCGTCAAGCGACCCGCTTGCGAAATCAACGTAGCGCACACGCATGTCTAAGTATTCGGTGCGGTCGACCGAATACATCCACATCCCCTTGAGCAGTTTTGACGCCTCGACCGCATCAAGGCTTGCGATTCCCTGGTCAAAGAGTGCCACTGCTTCGTCGTAGTTCATGTCGGCGGGCATACGGGCCGATTCGAAGCCGCCATTAGGATAGTCGGCCGGATCGGAATACTCGTGCATGGCGTAGCCAGCGTCGGTGAATGTCTGGCGTATGGTGTTGTCGTCAAGGTATACAAGAGAGGAAATAACCGGTGCATCAAAGGCAATATCGCGGGCGAGGTTCGCGTCAATTTCCTGCTGCTTGCGCTCTGCTGCTCCGAATACGGCATCATCAATGTTGTTGTACAGCTGCCAGGCAATGATGGCACCTACGAGCACGAACGCAGCCATAATGGCAATTTGTACGCGTGGCATGCTGATGGGACGATCGATGTGGCCCGGATCAAGGTAGCGGATGGGGCCGTCCGATTCGACGTAGCGCTTGCTTTCGGGCTTCAGTTGAAAAAGCGACATGAGATTGCTTCCTTGCGAAGGGAGGTTTGTAAATTTATCGTGCTGCGGGCATTATATCATTGTCGCAGCGCGCACCCGTGATAGGATGCATGCAACCCATGAGGGAGTAGTTGGCATAGCGATATGCGGTGCGTTCAACATCATGGCGGATGCGATCATTCGCCTGGCGTACCTGAAATAACGAGACTCGTGGCGCATGGCTGCGCTGCGGGTCTTTTTTGTGGCCTGTATGCGTGGGTGGGCTGAGCGATGGAAGGAGCAATAACGCATGGATTTTTCGATATTCTTGACCCCAGAGGCATGGATCAGCTTGGTGACGCTCATGTTTTTAGAGATCGTGCTGGGTGTGGACAACCTGGTGTTTATCTCTATTACATCAGATCGTCTGCCCGAGGAAAAGCAGCATATCGGACGTAAGCTCGGTTTGGCTGGTGCGCTCGCGTCGCGTGTTATCTTCTTATGCTTCGCGTCGTATTTGGTGCATATGACCAATCCGCTGTTCACGATCGACCTAGGTGCTTTCTCTCATGGCTTCTCGGTGCGTGACATTGTGCTGTTCGCTGGTGGCGCGTACCTTATTTATAAGGGAATCATTGAAATGCGCGAAGTGTTGGCGCTCACCGAGCTGAAGGCCGAAACGAGTGGCGGGGAACATGCCACAAGGCGCATCGGGTTGCCCCAGGCGGTAGGAACCATTATGGTCATGGATATCGTGTTCTCCATCGACTCGGTGATCACCGCGGTGGGTTTGGCGAATCACCTGATCATCATGATTCTGGCGGTCATGATTGCTGTCATCCTGATGATGATCTTCATCGACCCGATATCCAATTTCATCAACAAGCACGCCGAAATGAAAATTCTGGCGCTGTGTTTCATTGTCGTTATCGGTGTGCTGCTTGTGCTTGACGGTATGGGTATCAATTCTGGCATTGAGGTGCTCGACATGCACGCCGAGAAGCTGATGGTGTACTTCGCCATGGTGTTCGCGTTCGTACTCGAACTCATTCAGATGCGTTACAACTCGGCGCTGCACGCATGGAGGAAGCAGCGGTGGGCATCTGATACCGACCGTCAGCTCGACGCCGTACGTGCCGAACTCGAGCAGCGGCTTGCAGAAGAACGTGAGGTTCTTCGTGAAGACGGCGAATCCAACCGCGCTCGCAAGGAAGGTGCACCTGAGCGTGAGCGCGTGCAGCCTGTCATTATCGGCAACAACGTGTACGTGATGATGCCTGTCGCTGGTGAGGATGCTGCTTCCTTCAAGCAGCTCATGGCCGCCTCTGACGGTGCCAGGGCAGCGCTTGATGATCCGCTTGAGATCGAGGTCGAAGGCGAGATCGTCGAAGAGAATTAGGCGAAGTTGGCGTGCGGCGCGCTCGCATTGTTGCCGGGCGCGCTGGCGTCACTGTTCAAGGTGTCGTTGCTGGTTTGCTGGGTCTTGTCAGCATCGGTACCTTCTGTATATTCGCTTTCGGTATTGCTAACCTGTTCGTCTTCGTCGCCTTCTTCGTCTTCAGCGCGTTTGAAGGTGCGGTAACCTTCTTCTGACATGATGAACGTTGCGGCTCCTTCGAGCACACGTGCGGTGAAGGGGGTGGTTGCATCGATCACTTCGCCGTCGAACTGGATGTTCATGGGAGGGTCGGCTTCAACACGAACCACCCGCGCTTTATGTACTTCCACTGAGTCGCTTCGGCCGGGGAAGTCGCCCTCGCGGTCGAGGATGCCGGCCAGCAGCGCGGGTATGAGTTCGAAGGCGTTTTGGGCCTTGAGTATTGCAACTTCAAACTTGCCGTCGCGTGGATTATTGCCATGGGTGAGGGGGATGTCGAACTGGATTCTCGAGAAGTTGACAATCAACACGCCAATACCGTCGCTTTCCACGGTGCGGCCGTCGAGGGTGAGCGTGAAGTGTGATACCTGCGGAAGGGGGTTCGCCAGTGCAGCGCCGGCATAAGCGATGGCGCCGAGCGCTTTCTTGTTGGGCTGTGCATCCTGCATGATTTTGGCGTCGTAGCCCGCGCCAGCGATCATGCCGAAGCCGACGGTGTGGCCATCGAACTCAAGCTCGCCGAGGTCGAATTCAAGACAGGTGCGCTGTCGTGTGATTTTGGCCAGCACGCGTGCCTCGTCGGGCTGAGCCAAGTTCATGGCGAGCAGGTTTGCTGTGCCTGCCGGGAAGGGTAGGATGGGGATGCCGGTGTTCGCAAGCGCGAAGCTAACGGCGGTCACCGTGCCGTCGCCGCCGCTGGCAACCACGGCATCGAAGTCGCTTGCGTTGGAAAGCAGGTTGGCGATCGGGGTTGCGCCGTCGGTTGCGCGCACCACCATTTCGTCACCGTCTTCGAGAAAAGCGCGGGCAAAATCATAAATGCCCCCATCGCCTGGACCGGATGCAAGGTTGTTAATCACAAGCAGTTTCACAGAACGCCTCCACTTGCTATCATAGTCGGGTTATAAACGTGTCTCAAGTAAAGCATACAGTACCGTGAGGATGGTTTGGTGTACATAATCGATCAGGATACTTTTTCGTTGTTTTTAAGGCGGGCCGAGCGTTCGAGTGTGCTCGCCATCGACACCGAGTTCCTACGGGAGAAGACGTATTACCCCCGATTGTGCCTGTTGCAGCTCGCAACTGACGACGAAATAGCCATTGTCGACCCGTTTGAAGTGCGTGATTTGTCGCCAATGCGCGATGTTTTGTTGAATGAACATGTGGTGAAGCTCTTTCATGCCGGGTCACAGGACCTCGAGATTCTGCTGCATGCGGTGGGCGTGCTACCCACTCCCGTGTTCGATACGCAGGCGGCCTCTGCCGTGCTAGGGCATACGCAGCAGATCGGGTATGCGGCGCTCGTGCATATGCGCTGCGGTGTGGCGCTAAAGAAAGCCGACTCGTTCACCGATTGGTCGCGCCGCCCGCTTTCCGAATCGCAGCTTGAGTATGCCGCTGACGATGTTCGCTACCTACCTGCGATGTATCGCAGTATGTGCGACGAGCTGCGGGACAAAGGGCGCGCGTCATGGCTCAACCATGAATTCGAAGAGATGTCGGATCCGGCGAAGTACGAAATTGACGTGCGGGAACGCTTCCGCCGTTTGAAGCGAGTGTCGCAGCTGTCTCATCGGCAGCTCAGTGCAGCGCGCGAGGTTGCTGCATGGCGCGAGCTCGAGGCGCAACGCCGCGACGTTCCCCGTAAGTGGGTGCTCACTGACGAACAAATCGTAGAGGCGTGTCGACGTGAGGCTCGCACATGCGATCAGCTGTTCATGGTGCGCGGGGTGCAGGAGCGTTTGTCAATGTCGGATGCTCGTACGGTTGCTGACCTCATGGCTTCGGCGTTTGATGCTCCGCCCGAAACGTGGCCTGATTTGGGAAGATCCGCGAAGAGCGAGCCGAATGTCGACATTGAGCTCGATTTGTTAAACGCGCTTGTGCGCTTGCGCGCCCGGGAAAACGATATCGCGTTTCAGACGCTTGCTTCCCACGACGACCTGGTACGGCTTGCGCGTGGCTACCGCACGCGGGTTGACGTATTGCGTGGATGGCGCCGCACTATTGTTGGAGACGAGCTGGTTGATTTGTTGGAAGGACGCGTGTGCTTGCAGGTTGGCAAGAACGGCGTGGAGGTTCGCCGTATTGACGCGCCCGGCGAGTAACGCTTCGGCGACGCTTTTGCGGATGTTTCTTACAACTTTTCGCTCTGCTTTGAAAACGCACAGACGTTCGATATAATGCGAACGAAACAGAACGGACGGAGGAACACATCATGCTATCATCAAGCTATTTACTGCTCATTCTCGTGACGCTCGCTATTGGCGGTGTTGCCACCTGGTGGGTGAACTCGAGTCTGAAGCGCTATTCAAACGTGCCCGTATCAAACGGTCTGACCGGCGCGGAAGCTGCCCGTCAGATGCTTGCATACTACGGAATCAGTGGCGTGCAAGTGTTGCGCGGCGGCCCAGGGCAAGATTTTTTCGATCCTCGAAGCAATTCGGTTACGCTGTCACCCGATGCTTATGACGGCCGCAGTGTCACCGCAACGGCTACCGCATGCCACGAGGTGGGGCATGCTTATCAGTTCGCCGAGGGGTATGCGCCTATGAAGGTGCGCTCTGCCATGGTGCCGGTGGTGAACTTGGCGTCAAATTCTTGGATGTTTCTTTTGCTTTTGGGCATTATGCTGAACCTTGCGGGGTTTGTGACTCTTGCAATCGTGCTCTATTCATTTGCGGTGTTGTTTCAGCTGGTCACCCTACCGGTTGAATTCAACGCGTCGCATCGTGCGATGACGTACATGTCGGCGCGCGCGCTGCCAGAAGCCGAGCGTGCGGGGTCGTGGAAGGTACTGCGCGCCTGCGCGTTCACCTACGTTGCCGCAGCGCTTACGAGCATTCTGCAGCTGCTATGGCTGCTCGGGCAGCGTCAGGATTAGCGGCGTCGCACATGGGAGAGTCACAGGCAATGCGTGCAGGTAATGTGCGCGAGCAGCAGGAGACCGAGCCGACGCGCGAGGCAATGTCGGTGTCGTCTGCTATGGCACTGGCGAAAGGTGCGCTTGAAGGTGTGACTGTGCGCCTGGTGGGCGAAGTGTCCGAGGTATCCGATAAACCTGGCTATAAAGCGGTGTACTTTACGGTGAAAGACGAGCATGCGGCGCTTCCGTGTCTTATGTGGAACAACCGCTACCGCAAAACGGACGTTGAGCTTGCCGTCGGCCAGAAGGTAGAGTTGTCGGGTCAGTTCACGCTGTACGCGGCGCGTGGCACTATGAATTTCAACGTGTTTGCCTTATCGCTTGTGGGCGAGGGCTATCTGCGCATGCGTGTCGCGCAAATACAGCGGCGTCTTGCGGCTGAAGGGCTTACCAGCGACGCACGTAAGCGTCCGTTGCCGGCTTACCCGGAAACGATCGGGCTGGTTACGTCGCCTAGAGGCGACACGGTGCATGACGTGCTACGCACTTTGCGGCATCGTTATCCGCTGGCGTGTGTGAAGCTTGCCGGTGTGGCGGTTGAGGGAAAGGATGCTCCTGCGGGCATTATGCAGGGGATTGACGCCGTTGTTGCTGCAGGTGCCGAGGTGGTGCTCATCGTGCGTGGCGGTGGGTCATATGAGAATCTGATGCCCTTTAACGATGAGGTGCTTGCTCGCGCTATTGCCGCCTGTCCGGTTCCCGTGGTCACGGGTATTGGTCACGAACCTGATACCACCATGGCAGATTTAGTGGCTGACGTGCGTGCTTCGGTGCCTGCACGCGCGGCTGACGCCGTATCGCCTTCATTTGCCGACGTGTATGCACTGCTTAGCATGCGGGGGCGCGCCATGCACGCCACGCTCGCGCGCAGGTTGGAGCTTTCCTCGGCCCGGCTTGCCGCTTTGGCTGCCCGCCCATCGTTATCGGATGCCTCTTATGCGTTAGCTCCCGCCCTCCAAGCAGTTGACCTCTATGCTGATCGTTTGTCGCGGGCACTTCCCGATGCGCTTCGTCGCGACGAGCAACGCGTGCTCGCGATGCATCTTCGTTTCCAGCATTTGCTCACAGCGCCCTTTGCGGACCAAGGTCGTGCGATGGCGGCTCTGCGTGCCCGCATGGCAGGTGCGGCAAGTGATGGGTTACGGGACGAGCACGCGCGACTGCACTTGGCTGGCAAGCGGCTTGCAATTGCTGGTCCGGGGTTGTGTGATCGGTTTCGCGCACAGATGGGCGTAGCCGCTGCTCGGTTGAATGATCTGTCGCCATTAACAGTTCTTGCTCGCGGGTACGCCATCGCACGCGATGAGAACGGCGCAATTCTGAAGAGCGTGCGTCATGTTGCGCGTGGGTCGAGTGTACGTGTTGATATCTCCGATGGCCAGTTGCATTGTGTGGTTGAAGACGTACGTGTCGTTGATTCAGGATTCGAGAAATGGGAGGAAGAGCCATGTCGGAAGTGAAGCCCATCGAAGAGTTGTCGTTTCGCGAGGCGATGGCCGAGCTGGAAAGCATCGTCTCGGTGCTCGAGAGCAACACACTTGAGCTCGAGGAAAGCCTGGTGAGCTATGAGCGCGGCGTACGGTTGCTCGGTAGCTTGCAGGGGCGTCTTGCCAATGCTCAGCAGAAGGTTGACGTGCTTATGGGCGAGTTGTCTGGTTCTGTTGATGACGAGGTACGCGACACTACGTTGTCGTAAGGTTACTTTCACCCGAACGGCAAAAATGAACCGGTACCAATAAGGCGCCGGTTCATTTTCTGAAAACCGTTTATGCCTACGCTATTCGCCTTCGGCAAGCTTCTTCTTGCGATCTTGTGATTGCACGCAGGTGATGGCAACCACGCCAACGATGTCGTCGGGGCTGCATCCACGTGACAGGTCGTTTACCGGGGCTGCCAAACCTTGTGTGATGGCACCGTAGGCCTCGGCCTTCGCCAGGCGCTGTACCAGCTTGTAGCCGATGTTGCCCGAATCGAGGTCGGGGAATACCAGCACGTTTGCGCGCCCTGCCACAGGGGATTCCGGTGCTTTCGAGGCGGCTACGCTCGGCACGATGGCGGCGTCAAGCTGCAGCTCGCCATCGATAATCAGGTCGGGGGCAAGTTCCTTGGCTATCTTGTAGGTTTCGTACACCTTGCCGGCATCCGGGTTGTTTGCGCTGCCCCAGGTGGAGTGCGACAGGAGTGCAACAACAGGCTGAGTGCCAATAAGCGAGCGCCACGAGCGTGCGGAGTTCACAGCAATGTGTGCCAGGTTCTCCGCCGTTGGCTGGACTTCCAGCGAGCAGTCGGAGAACAAGAAGCGACCGTTTTCACCCATGTCGCAGTCGGGTACGTCCATGATGAACAGCGAGCTGACCAGCTTTACGCCAGGAGCTGTTTTGATAATCTGCAGGCTTGCGCGGTGCACGTCGCCGGTGGAGTGACAGGCGCCAGCAACCATGCCATCAGCATCGCCTGCTTTCACCATCATCACGCCGAAGTATAAGCAGTTATCTAGCAGCTCGAGTGCCTTGGCAGGTGTGACGCCCTTATGCTTGCGCAGGTCGTGCAGCATTTTGGCGTAGCCTTCGCGCAAATCGGACGTGCGGTAATCGATGACGCGCGCATCGTCGAGCGCGTATCCGCTTGAGCGGATTTCATCAACATCTCCTAAGATGACCAGGTTGGCAATGCCGCTTGCAAGAATCTTTTCTGCTGCGATGAGTGTGCGCTCGTCGTTTCCCTCAGGCAGGACGATGGTCTGCTTGTCGGATTGCGCCCTCTCGATCATGCTGTCCAAAAACGTACTCATGGGGAAATCCTTTCTCATTTATCCGTTTACTATGATAAGCATCCGTCGAAACGCGAACATCGGTAAAATGGCAGTCGGCATTTCCGACTGGGCGAGCGTGTTTTCGCGCTTTCGCAAGGCTTGTAAACACACGAAAGGGTGTAAGGCTATGGGTGTGAAGTACTCTTCCTTCGCTGACGTTGACATTCGGGCGTTTGACGCTGTCGTTGTCGGTTGCGGATTCGCGGGTGCTACGGTGGCGCGCGAATTAGCGGAGCGCGGCGGTAAGAACGTGCTCGTCATCGAGAAGCGTGCGCAGATCGCGGGCAATATGTACGACGAGTTCGATGACGCTGGCATTCTCGTACACCGGTATGGGCCGCATATCTTCCACACCAACGACAAGCGCGCATTCGACTATATACGTCGTTTCACTGATTGGCGCGACTATGAACACGTTGTGTTGGCCGATTGGTACGGAACGTATATGCCGGTTCCTTTCAACAAGAATTCGATGGAGATCGCCTTCGGGAAAGAGCGCGCGGCTCATCTGACCGACAAGCTCATTGCTACGTTCGGCGATGAACGTAAGGTGACCATCAACGAACTACGCGAGCAGGACGATCCGGAATTGTCGGAGATCGCCGATTTCGTGTACAAGAACGTGTTCTTGTACTACACGCAGAAGCAGTGGGGTTTGACTCCCGAAGAGGTTGACCCGAGCGTTACGGCGCGCGTGCCCGTGTTTATCTCGCGCGACAACCGTTATTTCCAAGATGCCTACCAAGGAATGCCGGCGAATGGCTATACGGCGCTGTTTGAGCGTATGCTCGATCATGAAGGCATTGTTGTGTGCTTGAATACCGAGGCCGAAAGTGTGTTTGACCTGCGTTTCTTTAGCGACGATGAGGATGCTCCGCTTGAATCTATCTTTATCAAGGACCGCCGTTTCGACGGACCCATCGTATACACGGGCCCGCTCGATGAGCTGTTTTTGTCGCGCTTCGGGCGCCTGCCGTACCGCAGCCTCGACTTCGTGTATGAGACGCATGATCAGAAGCACGTGCTGCCCTGCGGCACGGTAAACTTCACCGTTACCGAAGACTACACACGCATCACGGAGTTCACGTATCTGACCGGTCAGGAGTCCGACAAGACCTCCATCATGAAGGAGTACAGCCACTCCTACGATGATCCTAAGACGCAAATTCCGTACTACGCTATTCTCAGCGAGAAAAACAACGCGCATTACGAGCGCTATCGTTTATTGGTAAGCCCCCTTGAGAACTTCTACCCGTTAGGTCGTTTGGCTGAGTACCGTTACTACAACATGGATGTCATCATCGGGCGTGCGTTGGCGCTTGCCGATACGTTGGTTGGTTAGCGGAGGGTAGTGCATGAAAACCGTGACGTTTGCTGTGCCTTGCTACAATTCGGCCGCCTACATGGATACGTGCATTGAGTCGCTGCTTACGTGCGGCGATGATATTGAGATACTCATCGTTGATGATGGGTCATTTAAGGATGACACAGCGGCCAAAGCCGACGAATGGCAGGCTCGTTTCCCGCATATCGTGCGCGCGATTCATCAGAAAAATGGGGGTCATGGCGCTGCGGTGAACACCGGTCTTGCCAACGCAAGCGGGCTGTACTTTAAGGTAGTCGATTCAGACGACTGGCTCGATGAGCAGGCTGCGGGCAAGCTCATGGCGTATTTGCGCTCGCAGGCGGCTGCTTGTGATCCCACCGATCTGGTGGTTGCGAACTACGTATACGAGAAGGTGCATGAAAACACGCGCACGGCAATCGGCTACCGAAACGTGTTTCCGGTGGGCCGCCGCTTTGGATGGGATGAGGTCGGTCGCTTCATGCCCAGCCAATACCTGCTCATGCATTCCGTGACGTATCGAACCGAACTTTTACGCGAGACGAAGCTGCAACTTCCCGAGCATTGTTTCTACGTGGACAACATTTTCGTGTACGTGCCGCTGCCATTCGTCGATTCGATCTATTACCTCGATGAGGACCTCTATCGTTACTACATCGGACGCGAGGGGCAATCGGTTAACGAGGACGTTATGATGTCGCGCATCGATCAGCAGCTGCGCATCACACGCTTCATGATCGACGCAGTGTCGTTGCCCGACGATGTTCCTCAGCCTAAGTTGCGACGCTACATGCAAAGCTACCTGTCCATGATGATGTGCATTTGTACCATTTTCCTGCGCATGATCAATACGCCGGAAGCTGAGGTAAATCGTGCGGGCATTTGGGCATACCTGCGCGAACACAACCCGCGTGCGTATGGGCCGGTGCGTCGCGCTGTGGTGAACGTGAGTACGGGGCTGCCGGGCGAATGGGGCCGACGCGTGGGCATTGCTGGGTATCACCTGGCGCAGCGCATCTTCAAGTTCAACTGACGTTTGAGGGCTTTATCAGGGCTTTATCGTGTGGCCGCATGCCACCCGAGCTGAGTGAAGGTTGCTGCAGTAGGTTCGGGTGAACAGCGGCCGCTCGTCGTCAGGGAACAGGTGGCGGTAGAGTGCGATGAAGTAGCTATCGGTCATGCTGGCCAAGAAATCTACCACGATGGTATCGGGGTCACCTTGCAGATAGGTTTGTGCGTCGATAGAACGCGACTGCTGGGCGAGGTAGTCGGCATGATGCACGACAAGTGGCGACGATTCATCGCCGCGTTGCGCGTCGGTAAGCAAGCGATCGTACATACGCTCAAACATCGAGGCGATCATCGTTTCGTCGTTGCCGTTCATGCCTTCTTTGCCGTAAATGATCTCGTAGTTCTGGCGTTTTGCACGGCGCAGGTCGTCAAAGGCCCGTTTACTCATACAAATGCGGTCGGTACCGTAGCTGTTGTTTACAATATCAACCGTGAGGTTATTAATGATCTGCGCGTTTGAGGTGCCAATGTAGTCGGATTCGAAAGCGTCAAGCGAGTCGATGCCACCTACTACCAGCGCGTCTTGCCGATCTTTTCCCAGGTAAGCAATCATGTCGGCCACACGCACCACACACCCTTCCAGCGTTGAGGGGCGAAGGCTCGCGATAACGCGCTCATCGGCACTACAAGCCTCAACTGCGGCGTCGAGTTCGGCGAAGCTGCTCACGTTTCCCATTTGCAGCTCTTGCTGGGCAAACTCGCCATTGTGGCACAATACGCCGTCGAGTGTTTGCAAACTCACGTTTCGCTGAAAGAGCTGGTCGAGTACGCGCACCGAATGCACGTTGTGGTTGAAGTAGCGTCCGCGTCTGCGGTTGAGACAGGCTGACAGGTAGCGCTCGCCCGCGTGCCCAAAGGGCGTGTGTCCCACGTCGTGTCCGAGCGCGATGGCCTCAATAAGGTCGGTGTTTAACCCCAGCAGTCGTCCGATATTGCGTGCTACCTTGCTCACCAGCTGCACATGCAGCCCGCGTCGACAGATATCGTCGTTTTCGGTGAACGAGAACACCTGCGTCTTGCCGGCATAGCGCGCATAGGCAGGCACGTTCATAATCTTCTCGATGTCGCGCACGAAAGCAGGGCGAAGTACCGTAGCAGTGTCATTGGAAAGGTCGTGGCGGCGGACGACGGCCTCATCGGGGCACGCGAGCGGGTGCCGCCGTGCGCAGGCAAGGTCGTTACGGATGGATTCTTCCACGTCGGTTTCAAGCGTCAGGTAGGGAACCTCGCTCATACACACCGCCTTCTCCATGATTTCCGCCCGTTTGCGGGCATCGCGTTCGCTGGCACGTCGCACGAGCAACCAAACGCCTATCTTGCAAGGCGGCGGCGCTTATCTGCGAGTGCGGTTGGGGTATACTCTCAACCATGATAACCGATGAAGACATAGCGAAGGTTCGTGAAGCGAGCGATTTGGTGGTGCTTATAGGAGAGCGCACGCCGGTGCGGCAGCGTGGCCGCGATTTTTGGTGCTGCTGTCCTATCCACAGCGAGAAAACCCCTTCGTGTAAGATCGATCCTGCGCTGCAGCTGTGGCATTGTTTCGGGTGTGGCGAAGGAGGCGACGTGTTCGCTTATGTCATGAAGACGGAAGACTTGTCGTTTCCCGATGCCGTTCGCTATCTTGCCGATAAGGCGCACATCGAGGTGTCTGACAACAGCGCCCGAGGCAATCACGTGGGCAGTGGACAGAAGGCGCGGCTGAAGGCCGTGTGTCGCGAGACAGCCGACTTTTACCACCTGAACCTGATGCGTGGTAAGGGAGCTGACGCCGCTGCAGCGCGGTCGTATCTGGCTTCTCGGTCTATGGGTGGTTCTGTTCCGAAGTCGTGGGGGCTCGGTTTTGCTCCAGGACACGGCGAGTTAGTGCGGCATCTGATGGCGAAGGGGTTTACGCCCGATGAGCTTGTGATGGCCAACGTTGCCGCTACGGGAAATGGTGATCGTTTGCGCGACCGGTTCTTTAACCGGGTGATGTTTCCCATCTGCGATGAGGCAGGCGAGGTGATCGCTTTCGGCGGGCGCGTGGTGGGCAAAGGTGAGCCGAAGTATTTGAACTCGCAGGAAACACCGCTATTCCATAAGTCAAGCGTATTGTACGGCATGGACAAGGCGAAGGCTGCCATGGCATCAACTGGCGTGGCCATTGTCGTGGAGGGTTACACCGACGTGATCGCTCTTCACGAAGCGGGCGTGCGCAACGCTGTGGCAACGCTGGGAACAGCGCTGACGTTGCGCCACATACGCCAGCTGTCGCGTCATGCCAGCAGCAAAATAGTGTATTTGTTCGATGGTGACGAGGCTGGTCAGCGTGCCGCCGACCGTGCGCTCCAGTTTATTGATTCGTCGATGACGCCCGAGGCGGGCCGCAGTCGTGTGGAACTGTTTTCGGTAACGCTGCCTGATAACTTGGACCCAGCCGACTTCGTGCAACAGCGCGGTGCCGACGAATTGCGGCGCATGGTTGACGAGGCGCAACCGCTGTTGAAATACGGCATCGAACGGCGCTTGGCCGCGCACGACTTGTCGCGTGCGGAAGGCCGAGCTGCCGCGCTTGCCGATGCGTTGTCGGTTCTAGCTCCCATTAAGGATTCCCTGCTTGCACACGATTACGCTATTCAGATTGCCGGGCGCGTGCGGGCGCGGGAAGACGACGCACTGGCTGCACTGGCGCGCTTGAAGCCGCCGCGTGTGCTGCAAGGTGCTACTACTGAGCCTGTCGTGCGGCAGGCAGTGAGCGAACAAGAGCGCAACCGCTTGCAAGTTGAGCAGGAGTTTTTGGCATTGCTTGCGCACTACCCTCAGCTGGCGCTTTCTCATTCCGACAGCTTGGCGCAGGTGCAGTGGCACGACGCTGCGCATGCGGCTATCGCGCAGTGTATGCTCGATGAGTTGGCTGGCAACGTGAACACCGACGCCGCTTCGCTTGTAGCGTCAGTAACTCGCAACGTTGCGCAGGCGGCGGGCGTGCTTGCCGGAGCGCGCAGTAGGGGAAACGTCAACGCAGCCGATCTTGCTCGCTTCTTGGGCGAAGAGTTGGCGATCGGCGATGTGGAAGACGTGCTCGAAGCGTATAAGGGGCAGCTTTCCGACCCAGCGGCGCTCGACGCAGACGAATTCGACCTACTGTTCGAAAGTGTGGTCGCCATGCAGAAAGATTTGCTCGCGCGCAAACGGGCGCACAAGCTTCACGTGTAAGGTGCGGGGGAGGGAAGGGTTGCCATGGAGAAGCTGATCGGGCGGATTCTTGCCATTATCCCGGCAGCCATCGTACAGGTCGGCGTGATCGTACTTATCACGCGTTGGTTGGCTCCTTGGTCGGCATCGGTCAACGTGGTGCTGTCTATTCTGGCGATAGTGTTCGCGCTCTACATCATTACCAAACACGACGAGAGTACGTATAAGATCCTCTGGCTGCTGATCATCCTGCCGTTTCCGGTATTCGGGGCGCTGCTGTACCTGTTGTTCGGAAACCGACGTACGGTCAAACCGTTAAGCAATAGAATCGAGCGCAGCAGAAAGGGTATGCCACCCGTGTCGGCTTTCGGCGGCGAACCAACACCTGCATGCCGCGAGATCGCGCGCGTTGATGAGCGGCTTGCGCAGACGTTTCGTTATGTGGAGCGCTTCAGCGGGTATCCGACGCTTAAAAACGTTCGCACGACATATTACCCGATTGGCGAGCAGCTCTACGATGCTATGCTCGAGGCTGTGCGTGGGGCTAAGCAGTATGTGTTCGCGGAGTATTTCATTTTGAAGCCGGGGGTGATGCTCGACACGTTGGTTGCTCTTCTTGAGCAGAAGGCGGCGGCGGGTGTTGACGTGCGTATCATGTACGATGACTGGGGCTGTTTCAGCTCGTTTTCCCAGGCGAACGCTGATATGCTGCATGATCGCGGCATCAAGTGTATCCGGTTCAACCCGCTGTGGTACTTAAGTGGCACCATCAACTATCGCGATCATCGAAAGATACTCGTGGTGGATGGCGTGGTGGCGTTTAGTGGCGGAGTGAATCTTGCTGACGAGTACATCAACCGCTGCGAGCGCTTTGGGCATTGGAAAGATGGCGGCTTTATGGTGGAAGGCGCACCTGCTCGCGTCTACACGCGCATGTTTGCGGAGTTCTGGAATGCGTTTTCCGACGAGCCGGTTTCGCGCGCTCTCCTACAGCCGCTAGCTGACGAGATGCCAGATGACGAGATGCCGGAGACGGGCATGTCGATGGAGAAGGCGGCGGCACTGACATCGATGTATGACGGGTATGTGCTGTCATACTACGATTCGCCGGTACATCGTATTGCCATTACGAACGATTTATATCGCGAGCTGGTAGGGCAGGCAAAGCACACCGCATGGTTCTTCACACCCTACCTGCTGCCGAGCGAAAGCTTGCTCGATTCGTGCATGCGGGCTGCGCAGCGTGGAGTTGACGTGCGCATTATCTTGCCGGGCATTCCCGACAAACGAATTGTCTATCGTATGTCGCGCAGCTACTACCAACCACTTCTTCAAGCGGGGGTGCGCATTTTCGAATATGTGCCAGGTTTCGTGCATGCGAAGGGCTGTGTAATAGATGGAAAGGTGGGAGCTATTGGTACGGTGAACCTCGATTACCGCAGTCTGTTTTTGAACTTCGAGAACAATGCGCTGCTGTACGGCGCATCTGCTCTGCGCGACTTCGAAGCTGACTTCGTGGCAACGCAGCGGCTGTGTCGCGAACGCACACTCGATGACATCGGATCGGGCCCTGCCACGTGGTTGGTTGACAGCGTGTTGCGTATCGTGTCGCCTTTGTGCTAACGGGAGGGCAAGCGGGAGCATCCTCTTCCGTCCCTTTCGCGGGCGGAGCACAGTGCTATACTTGTCCGACCGTGAAAACACGTGTTTCCCTGGGTGCAGGGCGAGACGATAGGGGTTTGACGCATGACCACGAGAAGCGACAGTTTTGAGGCGAGCCGCCGCCGCAGCGATGAGATTCAAGCCGATCTGGCGGTGCATCCGCAAAACTACACCATGCTCACAGGCGACCGTCCTACGGGGCGTTTGCACATGGGGCACTACTTCGGCACGATTCGCGAGCGCGTGGCCTTGCAGAATGCCGGCATTACCACCCGTATCGTTATTGCCGACTATCAGGTGATTACCGACCGTGACACGACGGCTAACATTCAGGACAACGTGCGCAACATGGTCATCGACTACCTGGCGTGCGGTATCGATCCGGAAAAGACCATCATCTTCACGCATTCGGCCGTGCCAGCCTTAAACCAGCTCATGTTGCCGTTTCTGTCACTCGTGTCTGAAGCCGAACTACTACGCAACCCCACGGTAAAGTCCGAACAGGAAGCCAGCGGGCACGCGCTTACGGGGCTGTTGCTCACCTATCCGGTGCATCAAGCGTGCGACATTCTGTTCTGTAAGGGAAATATTGTGCCGGTTGGGAAAGACCAGCTGCCACATATCGAGCAAACGCGCCTGATCGCGCGCCGCTTCAACGAACGCTATGGGCGTGTGTTTCCCGAGCCTGAAGGCATTTTGAATGATGCGCCCGAAATTCCCGGACTTGACGGTCGCAAGATGTCGAAGAGCTACGGCAACGCTATCAGTTTGTCGGCGACCGACGAGGAAACGGCAAAGGTAATCAAGAAGTCAAAGACCGATTCCGAGCGTCTGATTACGTTTGACAAGGAAAACCGGCCGGGCGTGTCGGCGTTGCTGACCACGGCAGCGCTGTGCACAGGGCGTACGGAAGTTGACATTGCCGCCGAAATTGCAGACGCCGGATCAGGAGCGCTGAAGAAATACGTCACTGAGTCGGTGAATGCGTATTTGGCACCCATTCGCGAGCGTCGGCGCGAACTGGAGTCACAGCCCGACTACATTGTTGACGTGTTGTGCGAGGGTAATCGTCGCGCGAATGAGATCGCCAACGCGACACTTGCTGAAGTGCGCGAAGCGATGAGTATGGTGTACTGCTAGGGAGATCGGTGGCGCAGCGGTGCAGAGGTGCAGCGGTGCGAGAAGCATTTCTGTGAGCACGGCGGATTGAGACTTGAAAGGCGCGGGCACCCATAATAGGGTGCCCGCATTGCGATTGGTGTGAAGCTAACTTTGCGCCAGGGTTACGTGCGTGCGTCGGTCGGTATCCTCGGTTGATCGAGTGTCTGCGTGTTCGGCTTCCCAGGCAGCACGGTCTGCCACGTCGACCACGTTTACGATAATCTCGGTAACAGTAAGGCCGGTCATATCCTTCACCTGTTCGGTAACCGAATCCTTGATACCCTCGAACACGTCGATAGCCGATTTGCCATATTCCAATATGATCGACAACTCAACCCTTGCGGTTCCATCTCCGACATCGGCTTGCACGCCCTTCTTGTCGTCGCTGCCACCAAGACCCTCCTGAATGCGGGAGAAAACGCTGCCTTTCATGTCGATAATACCGTCGACTTTACGGGCGGCGATGAGCGATATCTTCTCCACAACATCTTCGTTGATGGTGAGGATGTACTTCGGTTCGGGTGTATCAGGCATGTTGTAGCTGTGTTCGTTGTGGTCGTTGTGCTCGTCGTGGCCCGCGGCAACAGACCTCAGAGCATCAGAGACCTTACTTACCGGTGTGTCGGGCGACGTGATGTTCGGGGAGGAGTTGTCCTTCATGTTGTCGTTGTCGGTGCGAATGGGGTTCATGGTGTCATTCATGATGAGTCCTCTTTCTGATGGGTAGTTTGCGGAATTCGCCCGTTTAGGGCACACCTAAAACAAGGGGGGTATGCGTGGCTGCGCAGCTATTTCCCTATACGTGCGGTTAGGTTTGCGGCCATGCGCTGCATGCGCGCGTCGCCATCGCGATAGCGGCCAATGGCAACGCCGATGGCAGCGAAGGCGACCAGCAACGCTGTGGGCCAAAAGCCGATAATCAGCATCAGTATGGCTATGCCGAGACCAGTAAGTCCATAGGTGAGTGCACGGCCGTGCTTGTCGGCGTAGGCTTTTGCGAGAGAACCGATGCTGTGTAGAGTACCCTGCGGCGACTCGGCGTGGTTGTCATCTTGTTCAGCGCGGTGGCTATCTTGACCTTCTTGGGTAGTGTGGTTGTCTGTCAACGCGGCGTTACGTACGGAGCGCGGGGGAGGTGTGCGGCTCGCATTAGCGGCTGCTGCGCGCACGGCGGGACCCGATGGCCGCTTATAAGGAGCTTGGTATTTCGTGGGTGTTGGTATTGTTGTACTGGGTGTTTTCGACATGGGGTTTCCCTCCTTTCAAGGGTGGCTCTTCTGATGTGAGTTGGTTACGCTAGGCTTGAGCTGGGGCGCTTATAACAGTGCGCGTTGCAGGGGTGTTGGCGGCGGCAGTGGTGGCGGCGGCAGTGGTGGTGGTAGCCGCTTCGGCACCGCCGGTGAATGTGATATCCACGTGTTTCACGGGGCAGCCGGTAAAAAAGCTCACGTTTGCGGCTATTTCGTGCTGCAGGCGTGCACCGAGCACTGCCAGGTTTGCGTTGTTGCCGGCATTGACGTTTGTGTGAATCGATATGCGCGGGTCGTGTCCGCCGCGAATGCTCACGCGAGTGCGCTTACACGTTAGGCCGCGGAAGCGTTCGACGGTGTGCTTTGTGGAGGATCGGATAGCGTCCTTCGTAATGGATACGGTGCCGCCCTTGCGTTCGATAGCAATGCTTCCATCCTTACCCGGCGCGGCGATAGCAGCGATAATCATAGCGATGGCTCCTGCGGCGATAATACCGAGCATCACCAGAAGTGCGATGTTAAACCAATCCATACCCATCAGCCAAACGCTGAAGGGAAACAGTGGGCCCCATGCGAACCAAAGCGTTGCAAACAGGCCTAAGGTTGTTACGGTCGCAAGGGCGAACGCGACAAGTCCGATACGGGTGATCTTCCTCATGATTGCCACCTCTCTCTTCGGTGTATGCTGCGTGCCGAGCGGGATGCAAAGAGACACCTACGGATAGGGCACTTTCTGCGCGTCACGCAGCATGCGGTTTTCATGTCGTGGCTTACTTTACGCAGCGCCACACAGAAGAAAAAGGCCCTGTACCAATCTGAGACAACCTAGATGAACAGGCGTAACGAGTAAACGACACCGTTACCGCACCGTTGCAGCGCAGGAGATGTAGCGTTGCAACGGGGTAAACTTACCAGTATCGTTATTCGGGTATGGAAGTATGAGGCTTTGATCGTGAAACTTGCGAAGTAATGGATTCGTAGAAGAGCCAAGAAGATAGTCACTCAGAAGCTTCAGAGGACATTGTGGGTTCGGTTCTCGTCAATGGAGGCAAAGATGCCCGGCGGCCTTCGCTATTTCTTGATGCGGGGGTTGTAGTGGTGGGTAAGAACGGGGCCGAGAAGCTGTAGCTTTATAATGGCGAACCCAGTGATAACAGCAACGATGGTAATGGCAACAACGCGGGGAAACCCGTCAGATTCGGCAAGAACGATGCTGCATATTGCCAATGCGGCTGTCCAAGTCCACATGATGAAAACGGTTGCTCGTTGAGAAAAACCTGCTTTCATCAGGCGATGGTGGATATGTCCGGTGTCGGGGGCATCCACTGGTTGATGAGCCCGCTTTCTGCGAATGATCGCCATTGCCGTATCGGTAACCGGAACCCCTGCCGCTAGAATAGGAACAAGTAGTGAGATGAATAGTGTGGATCGAGCAACGGCGAATAGCGAAATCACACCAAGCGATAACCCGAGCAGTAGGGAACCCGAATCGCCCATGAAAATCGATGCGGGATGTAAGTTCGACTTAAGGAAGCCAATACACACGCCCACGACAATAATGCCCATAATGGCCGCCGAAAACCTGCCCGCAAGAATGGCGAAAATGAAGATAGTGCTGGCTGATATTGCGCTGATACCCGCAGCCAACCCATCAAGCCCATCAATGAGGTTGATAATGTTCGCAAACGCCACCAGGTAAAACACCGTTATAGGGTAGGAGAAAACTCCGAATTGGATAAAGGCATCTTCAACAAAGGGGTTTTGGATGTTGGACAGCAGTAACCCCGAACTGGCGACAATGCATGCGGCAACAATTTGACCTGCGAGTTTCACTCGAGCGGTAAGGTTGAAGATGTCATCGAGAGCACCTACGGCAAACATTGCTGTTATTCCTATACCCAGAAGGACGTAATTAACGTCTTCTCCCAGATACGATTGGAATGGGTTGATCCAGCCCCACGCATTGACGCCGATAATAAGCACGACGCAGCTTGCTGCGATGCCTCCAAAAATTGCAACGCCCCCCATACGGGGAATGGGTTCGGTGTTTACACGCCGCTGGTCAGGATAGTCGATGGCGTCGAAGCGTTTTGCGATCAACTTCGCAACAGGCGTGAGCGCTATGGTTACAATGACGGCGGTAAGCAACAGTGCGCCGCACTCGAGCCAGTTCATTGGCTTGTTACCAATCCTTCCGTCATTCGCTCAGCTGGAATTGCATAATCGTTGATATTATAGCGCTCGCTTTTTGGGCCGAGTGCTGGTTCATGTGCTAGGGTAAAATCAACATCATTCAAATACGCTGCACTATGAAGGGATTCTCCGGTGGAAAAAGTCGCCATCGTCGTCGTAACATACAAGCGCCAGCAGCTTCTCGAGCGGTTGCTAGAGTCGTTTTCTCAGATGACAACGGCTCCTTGGCGCATCATTGTTGTTGATAATGAGAATTCCCCCGAAACGGCAGAAGTTGTGAAGCGCTACCAGAAACGTTTGGAGCAAGGGGAAACAGCGTGCCGATGGGCTGATTCAGCCGATTCGGTTGTGTACGAGTCTCAAGTCGAGAACACAGGTGGTTCTGGCGGCTTCTATGCGGGCATGAAACGAGCGTACGAGTTGGGAGCCGATTGGTTTTGGCTCATGGACGACGATGTGGTTGTTTTGCCTGATGCGTTGGAAAAGCTGTCGAAGTGGATGCCAAACCATGGTGTGGTTCAGGGGAGTCGCCTTGATTACGACGGAGGTCCATTCTACTGGCAGTATCGCTTCCTTTCCGCTTTAGGTATTTACAATCCTATCGCGTCGGCGAAGTTTGATTCTGCAGGCTGCAAGCCAACAAACACGGCGTGCTTTGAGGGCGGTTTGTTCAGGCGCGACGTTGTTGAACAAGTGGGGTTGCCTGACAAGCGATTCTTCATCTATTGGGACGATTGTGTGTACGGGTACCTAGCAAGTAAGGTGACCGACTCCGTTGTGGTGTCTGATGTTATTCTGCAGCGCTCGCGTGAGGTTAAGAACTGGGAAGTGACAGGGGTTCGCCAGCTGAATTCTTCCTCGGATATGACGCGGTTCTACATTATGCGTAATCGCGGCTATATGGCGCGCTACCTTATGCTGTATGGTGATTACAACCCAGTCGGCTTCGCGTTGGGTACCATTTTGAGCTTTGCGAAGGAATTTATCCGTTTGCTTACGGTTGATCGTGCGTCGTTTGGTAGCGGAGCGAAACGCCTTGTGGCCGGATGGAAGGAATCGCGCAAGCTTATACACGATCCTAGTTGGGAGCCGATGCCGAATTTGAAATAGGTGCGCGATGTGAAGGCGTGGTTTTATTAAGGTGTCAAAGCCGTAAGATAAGGTGAAACGACCGGGGGTTTTGTTTCGCGCGACGCTGCGTGGGGCAAGCATTTTGAAGAAAGGCAGCGTGAAGAATCGTGAATGGTAATGCTCGGTATGACTATGATCCGTATGGTGCGGATCAAGATCAGGCACGCAGACGCGAACAGGCACGGCGCCGTCTTGAGACAAGGCAGCGGGGAGGTGGTGCACCAACATCAAATGAGCACGGCTTTTCGTACTATGACATGCCTTCGAACCGAATGCATGAGTCTGCATCGCAATATTCGCGGACTCGTGGGAGCTACACTGCGTCTTCTCGTCGGAGGCGGCTGCCGCTTGTTGCTGCGGCGATCGCGCTTGTTCTTGTTGTCGTAGGTGTGGGCGTTGCGGGAGCTGCGCTGCTGAAATCGGGTGATTCTACGACGGAAAGCCAGGAAAGCACGCATTCGCTTCTCGGGTTCTCAGACGCCAAGGCGCCTTCGGAGGCATCTTCTGAAGCACCGGTCGCCGACGGGGTAACAATGACGCTTGGAGGCAGTAAAGACACGTATGTGCTGGTAGGAGAGGATTATCTTGAAGCGGGGTGTCATGCGGTCGATACCGAAGAAGGCAACATAACATCAACGGTGCAGGTGTCGGGAGAGGTTGACACGTCAAAACCCGGCGACTATACGGTTACGTACGCGGCTACAACCTCAGATGGCGCGGTGGCTAAAGCCGAACGTACTGTTCACGTAGTTGAATCGTTTGATCAGACTGCAACTAGCTTGCCGGTGCTTATGTATCACTACGTGTACACCGAAAACGACCAACCCGAAGCACTCGATGGCAACTTCCTTCTCGATACCGCGCTCGATGGTCATCTTCGTTATCTTACGGATAATGGGTACTACTACCCGTCGTTTCAGGAAGTGAAGGCGTTTGTCGAGGGAACCCATACGCTTCCGGCAAAGAGCGTGGTGCTAACGTTTGACGACTGCGAGATAGGTTTTCTGAAATACGGCATTCCAGTGCTCGAACGTTATGGGGTTCCGGCAACGTCGTTTGTTATCTGCTCTGATGGCGATGCGTCGGAGAAAATACGAAACTATGCAAGTGAGTATGTGTCGTTCCAGTCGCATTCCTATGCTATGCATCAGGCGGGGTCAAACGTGGGGCGAGGCGGGCGCATTCATGCCATGACAAAAGACGAGATTGTTGAGGATTTACGCCTCGCGCAGGGAGTGTTAGGAACAACCGAGGCGTTCGCGTATCCGTTTGGTGACATGAATGAAAATGCCCAGGCCGCTATGGGGGAGGCAGGCGTACTCTGCGCATTCACCATTATCAACGATCGAGTGCGCCCAGGTGATGACCCAACAGCACTCAACCGCGTTCGCATTTCGGGCGAATACACGCAGGAAAGCTTCGAATACCTTGTTGCCCCAAATGCCGGGTAGGTCGGAGTGTGTAGCAGAACAGAGTACGCAAAACTAATCTTTCCATGCCAGCTGCGAAATCCTCATCTTATTGTTGAGAAATCGGCATCCATGGTGCGTTCTTGCGTGTGTTTCCGAAGGACTATACTGGCTAGGTGGTATGGGAGGGTGACCTGTATCGTGTTGCGAAGGCTTTTAAGGAAAGGGACGTCGCTATGGTTGGGTTCGCAACTTCTTGTTCAGAATCGCGTGGTGGCACCGAGCATGCTGCCGTACCTGAAACCCTCACGTCGTCTGCTGCTCATCGTACACCGCATCGATTGCTGTACTTCGCCGTTGCGTTCGTGCTGCTGTTGTTCTTCGGACTTATCTACGCGTGGTCACTATTTGTTGAGCCGCTTGAAGCCGAATTCGGCTGGCAGCGCTCCGAAACGTCGGTCATTTTCACGTTGTCTATCATCACTTTCTGTGTGGGTATGCTGGTAGCTGGCGTGCTCGAGCAGCGCTTCTCGCCGCGCGTGCTGTTGTTGGCAACCGCCGCATGTATCGGCATTGGTTTTGTCGCCTCGACGTTCGCGGAAACGTTGCCGCACATCTACCTTACTTACGGCGTGCTGGTGGGTACGGGCGTGGGGATTGGTGCCGACTGCGTCATGAGTGCCACGCTTAAATGGTTCCCTGATCGGCAGGGCGTTGCAAACGGAGCGATGCTTATGGGGTTCGGTATGGGCACCATGGTGTTAAGCCCGGCGGTTACCGCTATGCTCGGTGCGCTAGGTTGGCGCACGACGCTTGGGGTGCTTGGTGTGGCATTTGCTCTTATTGTTGCTGTTGGCGCACTCATTATGCGCCTTCCCGACGAAGAGTACGTGAAGCCGCTGATGGCGAAAGCACACGAGGCCGACATCGTGTCGGCGGTTGACATGAGCGGCACCCAGATGATGAAAACGCCGTCGTTTTGGGTGTTTATGCTGTGGCTGATGCTCGTCACCTGCGGCGGCTTGGCGCTCATTAGCCAAGCAGTGCCGGCTGCAATGGAGCTGCTTGGTTCTGCGTCGGGCGCTACCGGAGGCGAAACGGGCGACGCCGCATTGCTGATGGCCACTGCGGCCATGGGTAGCGTGTCGGCTTTCAACGGCTTGGGGCGCTTGCTGAACGGCTTTATTTGGGACAAGCTTGGCTACCGCGTGTCGCTGCTCTGGGTGTCTATTGCCTTTGCAGTTGGTATGCTCTGCTGTGCAATTGCTATGAGCGTTGGTAGCTTCCCGCTACTGGTAGTGGGGTTCGTGCTGCTGGGTCTCATGTACGGCGGCAATATGTGTACGATGTCAACTATGGTAAGCACGTTCTATGGCACGCGCTACTTTGGTATCAACTACGCCATCGCCACCTGCCAGATGATCCCCGCCGCTGTTATTGGCCCGCAGGTTCTGGCTGCGGCACAAATGGGTTCGGGCAGCTATCTGCAAGCGTTCTGGGTGTTTCTCGGTATCGCGCTTGCCGCATTGGTGGTGTCGTTCTTTATCCATCGTCCGAAAGAGAGCATGAACCGCGCGTAGCTGATTGTGCGCGTAGCTGATTGTCTTTGCATGCGCTACATCGCTGGGGCCATTTGAGCCATGAGCCCCAGAGAATCAAAAAACTGCCGCGTCCTTGAGAATTCCTTGAGAAACGCTTCCTAAGCTGTAGACATAAGGAAGCGAGAGAAGGGAATTCATCATGGGAAACGTGCTTGAGACGAGAAATCTCACGAAGCGTTTCGGACGTCGTGCCTGTCGCTTCAGTCGCAATAGCGAACACAACTCTGATGTTACCTACGCAGTTCAGGGTGTGAGCTTGCACGTGCCTGAAGGTGCGGTCTATGGCCTGCTCGGACCAAACGGCGCAGGAAAGTCAACCACGCTCAAAATGATCGCAGGCATGCTTCACCCCACGTCGGGCACCATCGTCTTCGACGGGCATCCGTGGCAGCGTGCCGATTTGTACCGTATTGGGGCGCTCATCGAAAACCCGCCGCTGTACCCCAACCTCACCGCGCGCGAGAACTTGCGGGTGCGCACCATGATGCTGGGCATTCCTGAAGCGCGGATCGACGACGTGTTACGTATGGTTGACTTAACCGATACGGGCTCGAAGCGCACTGCGCAATTCTCCATGGGTATGAAACAGCGTCTTGGCATCGCGCTTGCCCTGTTGGGGCAGCCAAAACTGCTCATTTTAGACGAGCCGACCAACGGCCTTGACCCAATGGGTGTCGAGGACATGCGGTACCTTATTCGTGCCCTTCCCGAGCGCGGCATCTCCGTTATCGTGTCGAGCCATATTCTGGCCGAGGTGTCACACGTTGCCGATAAGGTGGGCATCATAACCGAAGGGAAACTGGCGTTTGAGGGCTTACTTGCCCCAGGAACCGACCTGGAACACCTGTTCATGAGCGTGTGTCGCCGTGCTGCGTGCGAGCGCAGGCAGGGTGGGCACGGGAAAGCGGAACGCGAAGAAAACGAGGCGGCCAACGAAACCGTTGCGTGAGGCAAAAGCTGCGGAAACCGCAGAAACCGTGGAAACCGCAAAATGAACCGAGGAAAGAATCGAGGAAGGGAGTAGGCTATGGCAACGAAAGCGCTCGCAACATTTCGCGCGGAAACCCTCAAAGGCCACCGAGGCGCCGCGCGCAAAATAGCGGTTCTCACGCCGCTGCCGTTTTGCTTGTTGGGCATGATGGCAGGTGGCGCGTTCGGTGGAGGTGCTGTTGGTTCGTTTTCCACCTACGGATGGAACTGGTGGTACTCGCTCATGCTGCCGGTCGCATGCGCGCTCATAACGGCATCGATTGCGAGCATTGATGCACGTCAGAAGCTGAAACCCGTGCTGGGGTTGCCAGTGCAGCTTGCACGTGTGTGGTGCGCGAAAGTCGCATATGCGCTCGTACTTGTGGCGGGTGTAAACACAGTGGTGTATGTTGCTTCCGTTGCGACAACGCTTCTGGGTGCCAGTGCGCCATCATTACTTGAAGGGCTTGCGACTGTTGCTATTCTCACCATTGCATCGGCTTGGATGGTGCCGGTAGGGTTGGCGCTTACCATGCGGTTTGGCACGCTTGCGGGTATCGCTGTGCCCGCTCTCCTGCAAATTGGCGTAGGAATCAGCATGTGGACAGGAGAATTGTGGTTTTTGTTCCCACCGGCAACGTTACTTTGCGCGGTTGCTCCGTTTGTTGGTGTGGAGCCATCGGGTATACCGCTTGCCGCTGGCGATGCGCTGGGTGTGTTCGGTTGGCAAGCGGTAGCGGGCATCGCCGTGGCCGCGTTGTTCTTTGTCGTGCTGTCGGTTGCTGGTGCGAAGTGGTTCGAAGGAAGGGGGGCGGCATGATGGCATTTATTCGTGCTTTGCGATCAGAGGCTGTAAAGTTACGACGCTCGTCATTAGTGGCGCTTCATGTGGTGCTTGCAGTAATACTCGGCGGGTGTGCTGGGGCATACTTCGCGGTAAGCGCGTGGGATACCCTGCTTGGCACCGATGCGTTTTTCCAGCTGCTCGGCGCTGGTGCACCGTTGCTCGCAGGGTTGGCATGCGGGCTTTCGGCGGATGCCGAACACGAAGCGGGCAGGTTTGCAAACGTGCTGGGCGTACCCTGCCGGCGCGCGGCTCTTGCTGCGAAAGTGACTTCGCTTTTGATGCTGGGGTTCGGTGCGGCGCTTATCGCGATGACGCTGTTTCTCTGCATTGTTGCGGCTGCCGGTTGTGCGACGCCTTCGGTTGGCGCATGTGTGATGGCTGCGCTGGGTATTGTGGTAGGAAGTGCTGCTCTTTATGTTGTGTTGTTCTGGGTTGCGATGCGATTCGGGCGCAATGCCAGCATCGCCGTAGGTGCACTTGGTTTCATCGCAGCTACGGCACTCCTCGGAGGACTGGCGAACGGCCTGGTAACGGGCACGTTGAGCGGCCAGTTTGCGGTGGGTATCGCGGCGCTTATTCCCTTTGCATGGCCTTCGCGCCTTTCGTCGCTTGCCATTGAGCTTTCCATAGCGCCTTCACTTGCGGGTGATGCGGCACTTGGCGCGTTGTGGGCGGCGCTGAACGTTGTCGGCGTGGCTTGCGCCGTGGGTACTGTATTTGTTTTCGCATGCTATTTCTGTGGTGCGAACCGCTTCGAAGGACGACGTGGCGGTGGGGAATGAAGTGAGGGCTGCAGGCGCCGAGTGGTTTGACACAGATGAGCCTACAGCTGAGAAGGGCCATACTGTCTTGGCGGCAAGTATACTAACAAGCATACAGGGAAGCGTCGGGGTGGCTTATCGGGCAGAAATGGCCTGCCCCCAGAAAGCGTGATTGGACGAAAGAACCGGCAAGGAGGTGTGATGCGTGGCGAACGTACTGGTGATTGACGACGAGCCCGCTATCGTTGACGTGCTTGATTGCGTGCTCAAATGCGACGGGCATACGGTGCGTGGCGTTACCGACCCGACGTCGGTGGAAACGCTTGACCTCGCGCGCTTCGATCTGGTGCTCTGCGACGTGATGATGCCCGGCATGGATGGGTTTGAGCTGGTAAGCCGCATTCGCAGTCGAGTTGATTGTCCTATTCTTTTCCTCACTGCTAAAGTGGAGGAAGCCGATGCGGTGGTGGGTTATGGCCTTGGCGCCGACGACTATATCCGAAAACCCTGTGGTGCCGCCGAGTTGCGTGCGAAGGTGGCAGCTCATGTGCGCCGAGAGCATCGCCAACGTCACGCGTCGCTCGATTTCGGTCGCGTGCGGGTTGACCTTGCGGCTCGGGAAGTGTTGGTGGATGGAGCAGCCGTGCACCTCACTCCAACCGAATATGCCATCTGTGAGCATATGGCGCGTCACCGTGGTCAGGTGTTCTCCAAGGAGTTGCTGCTCGAGCAGGCGTGCGGATGGGACAGCGCGGCCGGTAGTGAAACCATCACCGCGCACGTGCGCAATATCCGTATGAAATTCAAGGAACGTGGCGTGAACCCGGTGGCAACGGTGTGGGGAGTGGGCTACAAATGGGAGCTGTAGCACACGGAGAAAGGCAAGCTGCTCATTCGATGCGGCACGGCATGCCATTGGCGCTTGTTATCGTGCGGTATTTCGCCTACGTGCTTGCGGCGGCGGTGGTGCTTCTGGTAGTTGCGTTTGGAGCGTTCGCCATCATGAATGGCAGTGGGCTCGTGTATACAGCGAATTACGCTGAGAATAACGTCGAAGCTACGGTGGCAGCGCTTGAGGCCGGTCAGCTTGATCCTGCGGAAACCCCTGCGTGTTATCGATGGGCGGTGTTCGACAAACAAGGCTCATTCGTGGCGTCTGACCTATCCGATGACGGCGTGCGTGAGCTTCGTTCGGCGCTCGAACGTGCGGGTGTGTTCGAGCGTGAAGCGACGACCATACGCCTTGACGGTAACGCGAGCCGCTGCACGTTTGCGACGTTACCCGATGGTTCTCTTTGTGTGTTGCAGTACGATTTTCTGCCCGATTTTGCATCTCGTTCACTGCGCGATGCGTTGCCAAACCCGCAGAACCTGATCATCGCTGCGTATTGCGCGCTGTTCGCGTTGTCAGTGGTACTTGTGGCCATGCGGGCATCGCGGGTGATCTCGCGCAAGATGCGCCCGCTCGTTCAGGTAGCTGAACGTATCGAGCATCAAGAGCTCGATTTCTCCGTGACACCTGCCTCTGTGCGCGAGGTGAACGACGTGCTGGTGGCTATGGATCGCATGCGCGCGGCACTGAGCGAGTCGCTGAAGGCTCAGTGGGCCGCCGACGAGGCACAACGCCGACAGGTGGCGGCACTTGCGCACGATGTGAAAACACCGCTTTCCATCGCTCGCTGGAACGCCGATCTGCTTGCCGAGAGCAATCTCGATGCCAGTCAGCGGGCATGTGTGGAAGGTGTGCGTTTGGGGGTGGAGCGCATGGAAAGCTATGTACGAACGATGCTGGAGGTGTCGCGCAGCACGGCAAACGTTTCATCACGAACAAGTTACCCTGTGCAGAGCGCTGTTGACGTTGGGGCGTTTGTGCAGGTTATCGAACGTGAAGCTCGTGTGTTGTGCGATACACGCGGGGTGGCGCTCGATTTTACCTGTTTGATCGACGGCGGGTTGAAGACGACAGCATATTCTTATCGTGGGGTACCTTCTGTAAGCAACGCAACGCGAAGTGACGGGGAAGGGGAAGATCTCGTGCGGGCTGTTATGAACTTAGTGGGAAACGCGGTTGAGCATGCGCCAACGCATACAACAGTTCATGTGAGCATAAGCGCTACTGAGCCCGCTATTGTCGCAGGTTCGCTTACCGAAAACGAACAAACTGATGTCGTTGATTCGGTTATTACGTCTGCCGTTGCCACAGGTTTGCTTACCATTGTTGTAGAGGACGAAGGCCCGGGCTTCTCGCGTGATGCACTCGCGCATGCTACCGAGCGTTTCTTCACCGAGTGGTCCGATCGCAACCACGCAAGTGGCCATTACGGTTTAGGGTTGTCCATTGCAAGCGACATCATACGTGCGCATGGTGGGAAACTCACACTCGAAAACGCTCCATTGGGAGGCGCGCGTTGTACCATGGAAGTTCCGGTATGTACGCGCTACGAATAAAGTGACGCCTGTGGCGTGAAAGAGCAAGCGGAAGGGGAGGACTGAGAAGAGGGGCTACCAAGGGGATAGTAAGAACTATCAGGAACCACCTGCGACGGGACGAAATGTGGTGGGCCCGGCCGGATTCGAACCGACAACCAAAGGATTATGAGTCCCCTGCTCCACCGTTGAGCTACAGGCCCGCGCTCGCGCTGCTCTATTTTAGCGAACCGCCGTGAAAACGCCAGAAGGAATCGCAATTTTTTCGAAAATTCCCCCTTGCGCTTAAGGGGGGAATGCTTATAATACAGTCTTGCGCGATTGAGGCGCGATATTCCTCGGTAGCTCAACGGCAGAGCATCCGGCTGTTAACCGGAGGGTTGTAGGTTCGAAACCTACCCGAGGAGCCAGACATGATAAGGCTCGTCCGCGGACGAGCCTTTTTGCTGCGATATGAAGGTGGGAAGCGAATGCGCGAGAAGCTCGAGAAGATCATCAAAGCCTACGAGGACCTTCAAATGAAGATGGGTGACCCTGCGGTGCTCGCCGATCAGAAGGAGTACAACCGCCTAGCTAAGGAATACGCCAATCAAGGCCCGTTGGCGGCGAAGGCGCGCGAGTACGTGCAGGCTTCCGACGATTTATCGGCCGCCAAGGAAATGCTTGACGATGCCGATATGAAGGAGTTTGCGCAAGAGGAAATCGCCTCCATCGAAGAGCGGCTTCCCCAGCTGGAAGAGGATATCAAGTTCATGCTCATACCGTCCGATCCGGCTGACGAGAAGGACATCATCGTGGAAATCCGCGCGGCTGCCGGCGGCGACGAGGCAGCCATCTTTGCGGGCGATCTGTACAAGATGTACATGCGTTTCGCAACTGAACAGGGCTGGAAGACCGAAACCATGGATGTGTCGGCATCCGAAGCTGGTGGTTACAAGGAAATCCAGTTCAAGGTGAAGGGCGATCACGTGTACTCGGTCATGAAGTTTGAAAGTGGCGTGCATCGCGTGCAGCGCGTTCCCAAAACCGAAAGCCAGGGCCGCATTCACACCTCCACCGCAACCGTTGCAGTGCTGCCCGAAGCCGATGAGGTTGAAGTGGAAATTAACGAGAACGACCTGCGTATTGATG
This sequence comes from Adlercreutzia sp. ZJ141, assembly GCF_011038965.1. GTDB lineage: Bacteria > Actinomycetota > Coriobacteriia > Coriobacteriales > Eggerthellaceae > ZJ141. The sequence continues at coordinate 191,255 of NZ_JAAKEB010000001.1, forward strand.
TGTATCGAGCCGGGGGCCCCGGTGGTCAGTGTGTGAACACCACTGACTCTGCAGTGCGTATCACGCATATTCCTTCCGGCTTAGTGGTGCAGTCGCAAGACCAGAAGAGCCAGCTACAGAACAAGATTGCGGCAATGAGCGTGCTGCGTGCGCGCCTGTACGAGAAGATGCTCGCCGAGCAGCAAGCCGCCGAAGGTGCCGAGCGCCTGGCGCAGATTGGATCGGGCGACCGCGCCGAGAAGATTCGCACCTACAATGGCCCGCAGGACCGCGTGACCGACCATCGCATTGGCTACAACGGCACGTATAACGGGGTGCTTTTGGGAGCGGGCGGCGCGGGCTTATCCGAGCTGATCACGGCGTTGCAGGCAGCCGATCGTGCGCGGAAGTTGGAACAGGCCGTTGACTAACGACGTGTGGACCGTCCGTGCTGCCCTCGACTGGACGGTTGGCTATCTGGGGCGCAAGGGCGACGAAAACCCGCGGTTGTCGGCCGAGTGGCTCGTCTGCGAAGCGTGTAACATGAGTCGCGTTGAACTGTACGTGAACTTCGATCGGCCGCTTTCCCCTGACGAACGCGCGGTACTGCGCGGTTTTGTGTCGCGCCGTGGCGCGGGTGAGCCTTTGCAGTACATAACGGGGGAAGTGGCATTTCGCTACATTACGCTTGCGGTCGAACCAGGCGTGCTTATTCCCCGGCCTGAAACCGAGGTGCTTGTAAGCGTGGCACTTGCCATGCTGCCGCCCGAGCCGCGCCGACGTGCTGTCGACTCAACGATGACCCCCGATGAAACGGCTGCAATGCTGGTGGCAGCTGCTGCAAAGTTGCAGGGTGAAGTTGCGGCTGACTCGCAGGGGCTTGGTGTGGTGACGAGTGTTGACAGTGTGTCACTGTCAGATAGTGTGTCTCTATCCGGCAGTGCGTCCTTGGACGCGGCGAATGCAGCGCACGCAGCGGACCGAGTCGTACCGCTGCTGGTAGCCGATATTTGCACAGGTTCAGGCTGTATTGCTTGCTCGCTTGCGCACGAGCGCTCCGATGTGCACGTTATTGCGACCGATATCGCCCCTGAAGCTGTGTCGCTTGCGACGCGTAATGCTTCGCGGCTTGATCTACAGGATCGTGTGGGCATCATCGCGTGTGATCTGGGCGAAGGCGTCGACGTTGATCTTGCGGGATCGTTTGACCTTGTTGTGTCGAACCCGCCGTATGTTCCCACGAACGTGCTACGCGATATTCCCCGTGAGGTTTCTGATTTCGAGCCGGCGCTTGCACTTGATGGAGGTACCGATGGCTTGTATGTGTTTCGTCGGCTGGCGGCGTGGTGTATGATTGCGCTTAAACCGGGTGGCGCGTTTGCGTTTGAGCTGCATGAAACCTGCCTAGACGCTGCACGGGATTATGCGTACGACCTGGGGTTTGAACACCTTGCGATAGATGTCGACCTGGCGGGCCGTCCGCGCGTTCTATCAGGCAGAAAGCCCGCGTAGTGCCAAGTGGGAAAGCATTCGGGGGATACGATGATTAATTTCGCCACCCCTGCGCAAGGTTAGACGGCACGAGCCAGCATTTTTGAGAGTACGGTTTCGGCACATACCAGCACAGTGGCAACGTGAGGAAGGTTCACATTATGAACTCTGTGGAAAATGTCTTACAAACTCACCTCGAAGCGTCGTTGAACGTGCTGCAAAAGCGGCTCGACGGTCGTACCCCGCGTATCGGCATTATCCTCGGGTCGGGCTTGAACCCGTTTGCCGACAGCATTGCCGATGCAGTGCGTATTCCGTTTGCCGAGGTACCACACATGAAAGTTTCCACTGCCAATGGCCATGTGGGCCAGTTCGTGTGTGGTAACGTTGCCGGCACGTGCGTACTCGCCATGCAGGGCAGGCTGCACGGTTACGAGGGTGTGAGTTCGCAGGATGTGGCGTATCCGGTGTGGCTTATGGAAAAGCTCGGGGTAGGCATACTCATCACCACAAACGCCGCCGGTGCGCTGAACTCGGCATATCATGTGGGCGACTTCTGCATCATGTCCGACCAGATCAACTTCACGGGACGAAATCCCATAGCGGACGCAGACCCAGCGCGCATGGCCGATCGGTTCGTGTCTATGCTTGATGCGTTTGACCCCAGCCTGCGCGCCATTGCACACCGCGTGGCGAATGCGCATGGTATCCGCGTACAGGAGGGCGTGTACGTGGGTCTGCTTGGACCGAGTTTTGAAACGCCGGCGGAAATACGTATGCTGCAGGCGTGGGGCGGCGACACGGTTGCCATGAGCGTGTGCGAGGAAGTTATCGCCGCGCGACATGTGTGCATGCGTGTGTTGGGTATCTCGCTTGTGTCGAATATGGGCTGCGGTATTGATGGTGCTAACCCATCTGATTTAGGAGTCATTGACGTAGCTGCCACGCGTGCCGACGATTTCAGTCGCTTGATCTGCGGTATCGTGGAGCAGCTGTAAGCGTTCGAGTACTGCGTACGGGCGGCTACGAGCAAGGAAAGAGGACATCTATGAATGGGCGCGGCGTGCGTGTACACGAAACGGCATCCATTGCGAACACCGCCGTCATCATTGGCGATGTGTCGGTGGGAAAGGATGCGTCGGTACTGCCTGGTGCCACGTTGCGTGGTGATTCAGGGAGTCGTGTTGTCGTAGGCGAACGGACAAACGTACAGGAAGGGGCGTGTCTTCACGTGAGTGAAGGGCACGACACGATAGTGGGCCAAGGTGTGACGATCGGCCACGGTGCCATCGTGCACGGTTGTACGGTTGGAGACAACACGCTTATTGGTATGGGCGCCATCATCTTAGACGGAGCACGCGTAGGCGCAAACTGCATCGTAGGGGCAGGTTCTCTTGTGACCGGCGGGAAGGTGATTCCCGATGGCATGTTGGCGTTAGGCAGTCCCGCAAAGCCAGTTCGCCAGCTAACGTCTGACGAAGTGGAGACAAACCGTCGCAATGCCGATGAGTACGTGCACATCGGTCGCGAGCTCGCCGAAGCCGGTCATGCTGTTCTCGCTTCGCCTAAGTGTGCTGATTGCGCGAATTGATGCCGTCTGGCGAAACCCGACGGCGGCACGCAATTTGCAAGAGTATACTTATCGCTCAACAAGTTCATACATGAAATGCGTTGAAGAGGAAGAGTAGGGAACAATCCCATTCACAGAGAGCCACCGGATGGTGAAAGGTGGCAGTGGGACGGTCCGAACGCCCCCTCCGAGCAGTTCAGGGTGAACACCACGTGCCGATGTGGACGATCTCCGCAGATGGCACATGGTAAGTAAGCTGAACCGGTGACTCCGTTATCCGTCACGCCCGCAAGGGGTGGTAAGTCGATCGAGGTCCTGGTGCAGCGCATCGGGATTTTTTGTTTTCGGCGAGCGCTCGAGTGTTGGTGTGGCGCGAGAGTGTCGGAGGCATGGACACGAGCAGGGAAGGAAGGCAAGCTTATGGAGCTGAAAAGCGACTCCGTCAGATGCGGCGTAGCCCGCGCACCGCATCGCAGCCTGTTGAAGGCAGACGGCGTAACTGATGAGGAGATGAAGCGACCGCTCATTGCTGTATTCAACTCAAGAAACGACATTATCCCCGGTCACAACAACCTGGACAAGATAGCAGATGCGGTGAAAGCTGGCATTTATATGGCTGGCGGCGTCCCATTCGAGGTATCAACCATTGGCGTGTGCGACGGCATTGCTATGAACCATTTGGGTATGCACTACTCGCTCGTGTCGCGCGAAACTATCGCCGACTCTTTCGAGATTATCATGAACGGTCATGCCTTCGATGCGGCCGTATGTATTCCCAACTGCGACAAGATTGTGCCAGGCATGGTACTTGGCGCTTTGCGCGTGAACGTTCCCACTGTCTTCGTGTCGGGCGGGCCTATGCTCGCTGGCAAGCAGAAGGGGGGATGCGGCCCCACCACCGACCTGAACACGCTGTTCGACGGCGCGGCGGCGGTGATGAATGGCACCATGACCGAAGAAGAACTCGCTTATTTCGAAAACACCGCGTGCCCCACGTGCGGCAGTTGCTCGGGCCTGTTCACGGCGAACTCCATGAACTGCTTGTGTGAAGCATTAGGTATTGCGCTTCCAGGAAACGGCACCATTCCTGCCGTGTATTCCGAGCGCATTCGCCTGGCTAAGCACGCTGGCATGAAGGTGATGGAGCTTCTCGAGAAAAACGTGCGCATCCGTGACATCGTGTCTGCGGCCGCTATTCACAACGCCATGGAATGCGACATGGCCTTTGGCGGCTCCACAAACACCGTGCTGCACCTCACGGCAATCGCACAAGAGGCGGGGCATCCCATCACTATGGACGACTGGGACGCTGCAAGCGCTCGTACGCCTCACTTGTTGAAGCTGCAGCCGTCTGGCCCGCGCCCGCTCTCCGACTTGTACGAGGTAGGAGGTGTGCCGGTAGTCATGCATGAACTGGCCGAACTTGGTTTGCTCGACGAAAGTGCGCTTACGTGCATGGGTCCTTTGCCCGAATACCTAGAAGCGTGCTGTCCGCCGGCCGACGGTGAGGTGTGCCGCACGCATGACAACCCGCTTTCGCCGCAAGGTGCCTTGCGCGTGCTGCACGGCAACATTGCACCTGACGGTGCTATCGTGAAGAAGAGCGCGGTGGCGCCAGAGATGATGAAGCACACGGGCCCTGCCAAGTGCTTCGATTCTGAAGAGGCAGCGTGCGATGCCATCAACTCCGGCAAGATTGTCGCTGGCGACGTGGTAGTTATTCGCTACGAAGGTCCTAAGGGCGGGCCGGGAATGCGCGAGATGCTCACGCCTACGAGCTCTATCTGCGGCATGGGTCTTTCGTCAAGCGTGGCACTTATTACCGACGGGCGTTTCTCCGGCGCCACAAAGGGTCCGGCCGTTGGACACGTGAGTCCTGAAGCTGCAGCCGGTGGCCCCATTGCACTCATCCAAGACGGCGACTTGGTAACTGTCGATATTGAGGGTGGAGCACTCACGCTCAATATCAGCGACGAAGAACTCGAAGCCCGTTGTGCCGCGTGGACGGCACCCGAACCGAAGCACAATCATGGCGTGCTCGCCAAGTACGCGCGCATGGTCACTTCAGCAGATAAGGGGGCGTATTGCTCGTGAGCAAGAAGAATCAAACTGTCGCCGCCGATGCGTGTCTCATAGGCACGCCACGGGGGTTGGGCAGCAAAACCGACAAGCAGGGTACGCGCATGACCGGCGCGCAGGCCATCATAGCATCGCTTGAAGCTGAGGGTGTCGACCTCGTGTTCGGTTATCCTGGCGGTCAGGCTATCAAAATCTATGACGCGCTGTACGACAGCACGCAGATCACGCACGTGCTTGCACGCCACGAGCAAGGCGCGGTGCACGAGGCCGACGGTTACGCGCGTGCCACGGGTAACGTGGGCGTGGTGCTGGTCACGTCCGGTCCTGGTGCTACCAACACGGTTACCGGTATTGCCACCGCTTACATGGACAGCGTGCCGTTGGTGGTGGTGACCGGTCAGGTTCCCCGCGGTGCTATTGGTACCGACTCCTTCCAGGAATCCGACATTGTGGGCATCACCATGCCCATCGTGAAGCACAGCTACTTGCTGCAAAACGTCGAGGACATTCCCCGCACGTTCCGCGAGGCGTTCCATATCGCCAGTACAGGGCGTCCTGGTCCGGTGCTTATCGACGTGCCGAGCGACCTAAACAGCGAGATGATCACCTTCGAGTATCCCGACGAGGTGAACCTGCCATCGTACAAGCCGAATTACCGTGGCAACGCCAAGCAGATTCGTGCAGCGGTAAATGCCATCCGTGAAGCACACAAGCCTATTCTGTATGCCGGCGGTGGCGCCATCACCTCCGGTGCGTCGGCTGAGCTTATTGAGCTTGCCGAACGCATGCAGATTCCTGTGGTCACGACGCTTATCGGCAAAGGCGTGTTTCCGGCCAGCCATCCGCTGAACATGGGAGCAGTCGGCATGCACGGTTCGAAGTACTCGAATTTGGCCATGACCGAAAGTGACCTGATCATCGCTGCAGGTGCGCGCTTCTCGGATCGCGTGACGGGCAAGCTCTCCGAGTTTGCGCCGCATGCTAAGGTGGTGCATATCGATATTGATCCGGCAGAGATCGGTAAGGTGCGCGAAGCACAGGTGCCTATCGTGGGTGATTTGAAGGGTGTGCTCGCGGGTATCAACGCTGCGCTTGCGAAGGAAGGGGCAACTCCCAACGATGAGGAATGGATCGCGCAATTAAGCGAATGGCGTGAGCGCTTCCCATACTATCATCCGAGCATTGATGAGTCGGAGGGTGGCATCGTTCCAGAAATCGTCATGCAACAGCTTTCCGCCAAGCTCGATCCCGCGGGAAGTGTTGTGGTTACCGAGGTGGGCCAGCACCAGATGTGGGCACATCAGTACATCGACCGTGAGTTGCCGCGCACGTTTGTGTCGAGCGGTGGCGCGGGAACCATGGGGTTCGGCTTCCCGGCTGCCATTGGTGCGGCCATCGGGTGCCCCGGCAAGCAAGTGGTGTGCATTGCTGGTGACGGGTCGTTCCAGATGAACAGCCAGGAAATGGCCACTGCCGCCATCAACGGCGTGCCGGTGAAGGTGCTAATTTTGGACAACCGTTGCCTTGGTATGGTGCATCAGTGGCAAAAACTCTTCTATGAGGGACGCTATTCATCCACCGAACTTGCTGCGAACCCCGATTTCGTGAAGCTTGCCGATGCGTACAGCTGGCGTGCCGAGCGTGTAAGTGCTCCAGAAGAGGTTGACGAAGCGCTCGATCGCATGCTTGCTGCGGACGGTCCGTACCTGCTTGACGTGGCTATTTCGCGCGATCAAAACGTGTATCCCATGGTTGCTCCGGGCAAGGCGCTTGACGACGTGATGGGTGCCATTGACGTTGCGGTGGGCGCGGTTCGCACGGAAATGCCAGCAAGTGCGCAACCTTCACCCGAGGCATCACCTTGCGCTCGCGTGGACGCGCAGTTCGGCGGACGTTGGAACAGCGACCCGAGTGATACGAAGCCTCGTATGTCAGCAAGCCAAGCTGCTATCGATCTAGCGCCGAGCACGTTGGGCTCAAAGCCGGATGCATCGCTTGTCGATGCGTCCGATGCGAAGGAAGGGGAGTAGTCATGAAGCACATTCTCTCTGTTCTAGTTGAGAACAAGCCAGGCGTGCTGTCGCGCGTGACCGGTCTGGTGTCGCGCCGCGGGTTCAACATCGAGTCGCTGTCTGTTGGCCCAACGGAAGATCCCACCATGTCGCGCGTGACCGCCATCGTGAACGCCGACGACGTAGGTTATGAGCAGATTACTAAGCAGCTGCACAAGCTCATCAGCGTGTACAAGATTAACGACCTCACCGACGAGCGGGCGATCGAGCGCGAGCTGGCGCTGTTCAAGGTGAACGCCGCACCTGAGCGCCGCAGCGAGATCATCGAGATCTCGAATATCTTCCGCGCTAATATCGTGGATGTGGGTCGCGGGTCGCTGACTATCGAGGCAACCGGCGACGAGGACAAGCTGAAGGGTTTGGAGGACTTGCTGCGTGCGTACGGCATCAAAGAGATCGTGCGCACCGGTAAGATCGCTATGAGCCGCAATGCGAAGGAATAGCGCAACACCGCCGCGCGCAGACAAAGGAATGGCAGGTAGGTCACTATCTGTTACTATAAGGGAACGAACAGCTGACACGAAAGGAACGAGATAATCATGGCTGTTACTATCTACTACGAAGAGGATTGTAATCCGCAGATCATCCAAAACAAGAAGATCGCCGTTATCGGCTATGGCTCCCAGGGTCATGCTCATGCGCTGAACCTGAAGGACTCGGGTTGCGACGTGCGCGTTGGTTTGCGCGAGGGTTCCAAATCGGCCGCTGCTGCTGAGGAAGCGGGCCTGAAGGTGATGTCTACGGCCGACGCCGCCAAGGAAGCCGATCTTATCATGATCCTCGTTCCCGACGAGCTGCAGGCACAGGTGTACGAAGAGTCCATTGCTCCCAACCTGAACCCGGGCGACACGCTGGCCTTCGCTCACGGCTTCAACATTCACTTCGGCTACATCAAGGCACCCGAGGACGTGAACGTCATCATGTGCGCCCCGAAGGGTCCGGGTCACATTGTGCGCCGTCAGTACACCGAAGGCTCTGGTGTGCCTGATCTCGCGTGCGTGGCACAGGACGCCACGGGTGATGCGTGGGATATCGCCATGTCGTACTGCTGGGGCGTGGGCGGTGCCCGTTCTGGCATCATCAAGGCCACGTTTGCACAGGAGACTGAAGAAGACCTGTTCGGCGAGCAGGCCGTGCTTTGCGGCGGTTTGGTTGAGCTGGTGAAGGCAGGATTTGAGACGCTGGTGGACGCAGGATACCCGCCTGAGCTTGCCTACTTCGAGTGCTACCATGAAATGAAGATGATCGTTGACCTTATGTATGAGAGCGGCATCCACTTCATGAATTACTCCATTTCCAATACTGCCGAGTACGGCGAGTACTACGCTGGCCCGAAGGTTATCAACGAGCAGAGCCGCGAAGCCATGAAGCTCATCCTTGAGCGCATCCAGAACGGCGAGTTTGCGCGTGAGTTTGTTGCCGACTGCAAGAACGACCACAAATGGCTCGTTGAGCAGCGCGAAGCCATCAACGACCACCTCATCGAGCAGACCGGCGAGAAGATTCGCTCGATGTTCAGCTGGATCAAAAAATAGGTTCGCTTTCGGACGTAGGCACTTTTGTGTGCTTGCGTGAATTTGCGTGAACGAAAAAGGAAAGCCGCCTTGTGCGGCTTTCCTACTAGATGGGGAAAGGAATGGTTGCGTCATGCTGCTGAATTGTCTGCTCGTAGGCGCTGGTGGGTTTGTGGGTTCGATTGCTCGCTACCTGCTTGGGCTTCTGTCGGTAACCGACACCGCTGCGGGTTCTTTTCCTGTTGCGACGTTTGGTGTCAACGTTGCGGGCGCCTTCCTCATCGGTTTTGTAATGGCGCTGTTCACTAAAGGAACGGGTATGAGTCCGCAGCTGCTGCTGTTTTTGAAGGTGGGCATGTGTGGCGGTTTCACTACGTTCTCAACGTTTAGCTTAGAGTCGTTGTCGCTTATCGAGAGTGGGCATGTGGGCATGGCTGCGGTATACATGGCCGCTAGTGTGGCTGCATGTCTTGTTTCCGTTGCGCTTGGCTCGTGGGTAGCGCGCTAAGGAAACGCTGTGTCGTCATATACTCTGCACCCTCTGTGCACCCTTTCGTGCTTGAACGACCGGTTGCGTGAAATTTCGCTGCCGTGCGACGCTGCTGTGCGGTTTCGCCCTATCATAGGGGCATTATGCTTCGTGCGGTGCCGCGCGCCGCACTCAACCGATTCCGAAGCAAAGGTGGTTGCCGCTATGACGAAGAAGATTCTCGTTGCCGATCGCATGGCCGATGAGGGGATTGAGGTTCTGCGAAACGCTGGATACGAGGTTGACGTAAAACTCGATATGACCCCTGACGAGCTTGTCGCTACGATTCCGCCCTATGATGCGCTCATCGTGCGCTCGGCCACGCCGGTCACGCGCGAAGCAATTGAAGCAGCTCAGAACCTGAAAATCATTGGGCGGGCGGGCGTGACGGTCGACCGCATCGACGTTGAGGCTGCAACCGAGCATGACATCATCGTGTGTAATGCGCCCACGAGCAATATCGTGTCGGCCGCCGAACACACCATGGCACTCATGCTGGCCTGCGCTCATAACCTCGCACAGGCTAACGCCAGCATGCACGCTCATAAGTGGGAACAAACCGGTTTCATGGGGGTAGAGCTCTACGGCAAGACGCTTGCTATCTACGGGCTGGGTCGCGTGGGTGGCTTGGTTGCTGAGCGTGCGAAGGCCTTCGGCATGAAGATCGTCGGGCATGACCCGTTCTGTAGCCGCGAGCGTGCCGAGGCGCTTGGCGTTGAACTGCGTGAAACCGTGCTTGAGGCACTTGCCGATGCCGACTTTATTACCGTGCACGTGCCGCGCACCAGAAATACTGTCGGCATGTTTGGTCCGAACGAGTTCGCTGCCATGAAAGACGGTGTCATCTTGCTGAATGCTGCAAGTGGCGGTATTTTCGATACCGAGTCGATGGCCGATTTCATCGCTGCGGGCAAGATTAGTGCGGTAGGCGTGGACATGCACGATCAGGAGCCGTGTTTTGACTCGCCGCTGCACGAGTTTCCTAACGCCATTCTTACGCCGCGTTTGGCGTCGGCAAGTATCGAAGCGCAGCGTCGTGCCGGCACGCAGATAGCCGAGTATGTGATGGCGGGTCTTGAAGGGTCGCTTGTGGTTACCGCAGTAAACGCGGCACCTCTGTCGGCTGAGGTAATTGGGTTGGTTGGCCCGTACGTGAACGCCTGCGAGATGATGGGTCGTATCATCGCTCAAATCAAGGGCGGCATTCCCCGCAACATTCATGTGACCACGGCAGGTCTTATCTCAGAAAGCGATCCCACTGCACTGGTGGCTGGTGCCTTGAACGGTATTCTGTCGTATCGTCGTGCGGGTACGGTGTCGGTCATTAACGCGGCGTCAGTGGCGCAACGTCACGGCATCAAGGTGTCGACGTCGACTATGGTTGACGCCGGTGAGTATGCCTCAACGGTGAGTATTTCTGCGGCGGGGGTGGAGGCTGGTACCACGTTGTACGGATCGTCGCAAGCGCCACGCATCGTGTCACTGCTTGGGTATAAGATCGACATTATCCCTGGTAAAAACATGCTTGTGTTTGAGTACCTGGATGCGCCGGGTCGTATTGGTGTTATTGGAACCGTGCTTGGAGAAGCGGGTGTGAATATTACTACTATGCAGATCGGCACGAAGGTAGACCAAGACACTGCGCTCGTGGTTATGAACGTGGAAGGCGATGTGCCTGATGAAGTGCTTGAGCGCCTCCGTGCGGCGATTGATGACCTGAAGAGCCTTATGCATATTAAGCTGTAAAACTGTATATAACTGTGGTATTATGGCCCGAATTTGATTGAACCGAATCGAGGCGACAGGGAAGGAAAGGTGAGCCATATGACTCGAAAAATTAACATTTTCGACACCACATTGCGCGATGGCGAGCAGTCGCCAGGAGCGTCGATGAACACCGAGGAAAAGCTGGTTGTCGCGCGTCAGCTGCTGCGTTTGAACGTGGATGTCATCGAGGCTGGCTTTCCCATATCGAGTCCTGGCGATTTTGAAAGCGTGCGTCGCATCGCTGAACTTGCAGGTGACGACGCTACGGTCGCTGGTCTCACCCGTGCGGTACACAAGGACATTGATGTGGCTGCCGACGCGCTGAAATATGCCAAGCGTCCTCGTATTCACACCGGCATCGGCGTGTCGCCCTCACACTTACATGACAAGCTTCGTATCACCGAAGAGCAGTGCATCGAACGCGCCGTTGACGCAGTGAAGTACGCTAAGGGTTATGTGGAGGACGTACAGTTCTACGCTGAAGACGCGGGTCGTTCTGACTACGACTTTCTCGTAAAGGTTATCCAGGCAGTCGTTGACGCAGGCGCCACAGTGGTAAACATTCCCGACACTACGGGTTACTCGCTGCCCGAGGAATTCGGTGCCCGCATCGCGTACCTTATGGAGAACGTGCGCGGCATCGAAAATGTTACGGTGTCGGTGCACTGCCATAACGACCTTGGTATGGCCACCGCACTTGCCATGGCGGGTGTGAAAAACGGCGCTACGCAGGTGGAATGCACCATCAACGGTTTGGGTGAGCGTGCAGGCAATACCGCCATGGAAGAAGTGGTCATGGCCATTCGCATGCATGAGGCCGAGCTTGATGCGCATACCGACATCAACACGCGTGAGTTCATTAAGGCAAGCCGTCTGGTGAGTTCTATTACGGGCATGAACGTGCAGCCCAATAAGGCCATTGTGGGCGCGAACGCGTTCGCTCATTCTTCAGGCATCCATCAAGATGGCGTGCTTAAGAAGCGCGATACCTACGAGATTATCGATCCGGCCGATGTGGGCGCGGGGACAAGCCAGATTGTACTCACGGCACGTAGTGGGCATGCAGCGCTGAAACATCGCTTGGAAGAGCTTGGTTATGAGCTTGAAGGTGAGCAGCTCGATCAGGTGTATGAGGCGTTCTTGAACCTCGCCGACAAGAAGAAAGAAGTTTACGACGAGGATCTGGAAAGCTTGGTACAGGAGCGCGACCGCGTTGAGCAAAGTTCGGCATACACGCTGGTAGGCGTGCAGACGAGCTGTGGTACCGACATGATTCCTACGGCAACGGTAACGCTGCGTAACGCTGCCGACCAGACAGTGACTGCGTGCGACTTCGGCACCGGTCCGGTAGATGCAATGTATAAGGCGGTAAATAAGATCGTCCAGGTGGAGAACGACCTCACCGAGTTCAGCGTGCAATCGGTTACCCGTGGCATTGACGCGCTGGGTGAAGTAACCATTCGCGTGATGGCACCCGATGGAGAGGTGTATTCGGGTCGCGGCGCTGACAACGACATCACCGTGTCGTCGGCAAAGGCGTACGTGAACGCATTGAACCGCCTGATCAACGACAAGGCACAAGCGCACGCGAGGTAACCACGCCGTGTAACTGGCATATGTTTCACAAAGCCCCGGCAAGCAGGTGTCGCGCCGGGGCTTTGTGTGTAGTAATGCAGTAAGGGAGAAGCTCATGTTCGATAAGTACGCGCTTGCGAGTGTCATCAATGATGCCTTGGGCGATAATATTGCTATGGTTGACGAACCTCTGTCTGCGCACACTACGTTTCGCATCGGGGGGCCAGCGGCTGTGTACGCGCGTCCGGCTAGCGTTGATGCGGTCGCGCAAATCGTGCACATCTGCGCGCAGGCGGGCGTAGAACTTCGTTGCATTGGTTGCGGCAGTGACCTGTTGGTCAGCGATGATGGCATCGATTGCGTGGTCATGGAGATAGCCGACGCTCTGTTAGACGTGCGTGTGGAAGGGTGTCGCATCATCGCGCAGGCGGGTGCCACGAACAAGGTTGTGGCCGATGTGGCGTGCAAAGCGGGCCTTTCCGGCTATGAGTTTGCCAGCGGTATCCCGGGAACCGTTGGGGGAGCAGCTATTATGAACGCGGGCGCGTACGGTGGCGAGTTCAAGGACGTGTGTGTGTTGGTTCGCTGTGTCATGCCCGATGGAACACTGCGTGACTATACCCACGACGAGGCGCGATGGGCTTATCGTACGAGTGCGTTTGATGCTGATAGTTGCGTGGTCGTGCAGGTTGAACTGGAGTTATGTGAAGCTGATGCGGCCGTGGTGTGTGCGCGCATGAACGATCTTGAAGCACAGCGTGCGAGTAAGCAGCCGCTTGATGTGCCCAGTGCTGGTAGCACGTTCAAGCGGCCCGTTGGGTACTTCGTTGGCAAGCTTGTGCAGGATGCCGGTCTTGCCGGCTACCGCGTGGGCGGTGCGCAGGTGTCCGAAAAGCACACCGGCTTTGTGGTGAACGCTGGCGGTGCTACGGCGGCTGATGTGCGCGCGCTTATTGATCACGTGCAGCGCGTCGTGTACGAGCGCTTTGGCGTACAGCTCGAGCCCGAAGTGCGCATGTGGGGTTTTGACGTGCTCGATGCGCCGGATACGCCGGATACACCAAACGGGCGCTCGTCGTAGCGCTTGCAGCTCTGTTCGGTAGTGTTACGAACAGCTATTTCTCGCAGTTTTGGTGGGTGGTTTGGAATTCTTCGAGCATTTCCTGCCCTTTTTGCGGATTTTATGGTATAAACAATCAACCGTGCGCAGCAGCCGCGCGCCATACTTTCGATTCTCGTGAGAAAGTGGGAGTTTTCCCGCTTTCTTTTGTTATGAGGGCATGGCTGCGCTAATGGGCGCAATCTGAAAAGATGTGAAACGTACGATGAGGAATGGAGGTGCGTATGCTTACCGCGAAAGAACAGCAGCTGCTTGATGCGTTGTCGCCGAAGGCGGAGAGCGAACAGGTTGAGATCGTCACCGTTGAAGTCGTTGGAGCGAGTAAGGCGCCCACTATCCGTGTCTTCATCGACACCGAAGACGGCGTGAGTTTCGACGTGCTGTCGTCGGCGCAAGCGTGGATCAACGACATTATGGACGAACTCGATCCGTTCCCTGGTGCTTACACGCTTGAAGTGTCATCCCCGGGTATCGATCGTCCGTTGCGCACACGCGAGCATTTCGAACGCTTCGCCGGCGAGAACGTGTCGGTGAAGACCGCAGGCAAAATCGAGGGACGTTCGACGTTTTCCGGCAAGCTTTGTGGCATAGACGGCGATGACGTACTCGTTGATGTTGACGGACAGCGCATGCGCGTTCCGTTTAATGCCATCAAGCGAGCTCGCATTAAGGGAACTATTAATTTTAATTCGTAACGATACAGTTTCACGAAAGCATACGACGTCGAAAGGAAGCACAGTGGCAACTTCTGAACTAATCGAAGCGCTCCAAGCGTTGGCTCATGAGCGCAAGATTGATGAATTCTACCTCATCGAGCGTCTTGAGCAGTCGTTGGCGAAAAGCTACGAACGCATTCTCGATTTGGAATGGGACGCCCGCGTTACCATTGACCGCCAAACAGGGAAGATTTACGTGTACGAGATGATTCCCGTGGGTGAGCCCGACGAGGAAACTGGCGAGTACGCCGAGTTTGAAGAGCGTGACGTTACGCCGAACGACGTGAGTCGCATTGCCGCCCAAAACGCCAAGGGCGTCATTGCGAGCTTGGTTCGCGAGGCGGGTCGTCAGTCTATCTACGAGGAATTCTCTGGGCGCGTGGGCGATCTGGTGACCGGCACGGTATTGCAGGGCACATCCGACTTTACCATCATCAAGATTCGCGAGGGTGTTGAAGCAGAGTTGCCCCACTACGATGCGAAGCGCGCAACTGATGAGCGCAACGAACGTCCGGCTGGTGAACACTATCGCCACAACCAGCGCTTGAAAGTGCTCATCATTGACGTGCGCGACCCTTCCGCTGACACACCACGCATGCGCGGTGACCAGGCACGTCCGGCCATTATTGTATCCAGGACGCACCCCGACCTCATTCGTCGTCTCTTCGAGATAGAGGTTCCGGAAATCTACGATGGCATGGTGGAAATCAAGTCCATCGCCCGCGAACCCGGCGCTCGCAGCAAGGTGGCTGTGGCATCACGCGAGGCGAATCTTGATCCGGTGGGTGCGTGCGTTGGTCCTAAGGGCAGTCGTGTGCGCATGGTGGTTGAAGAGCTGCGCAACGAACGTGTCGATGTTATTCAGTGGAACGAGGATCCGGCCATCTATGTGGCCAACGCCTTGTCGCCTGCCAAGGTGACGCGCGTGATTGTCGACGAAGAAAGCCACTACGCGACGGTGGTCGTGCCCGACGATCAACTGTCGTTAGCCATCGGCAAGGAAGGTCAGAACGCCCGACTCGCTGCGCGGTTGACCGGTTGGCATATCGACATCAAGTCAACGAGCTTTGCCGGTGAGCCTCTGCGTGCGCAGGATAACATGCTCATTGACGAGGACGAGCTTGAAGAGGACGAGGAAACGTGCGTGTTCGTGAACGACGAGGGCGTGCGCTGCCGCAACCATCGACGCCCGAACAGCAGGTACTGCGGTATTCATGCCTCGCAGGATGAAGTTGTCGACGAGGCGTAAAGGAAAGACAACCATGGACGTGCAAAAACGGGTGCGCACTTGCATATCTTGCGGAGCGAAGAGCGACAAAACGTTGCTGTATCGCATCGTGCGCGCATCCGATGGAAGCACGTCGTTTGATAGCACCGGCCGTGCTGCCGGCAGAGGAGCATATGTGTGCTCGTGGGCGTGCTATGTTGAAGCTGCTCGGAAGGGTAAGCTCGATAAAGCGCTGAAAACCAAAGTCAGCCAGGAAGATTACGGTCGGATAGGCGCCGAGCTCGCTGCGGTTTGTGGCGACTCGGAAGCTTAAGTGAGGAGTGGTATATGGCAAGTATGCGCGTACATGAGTTGGCGAAGGAATTCGATATGTCCAGCAAGGACCTGTTAGCCAAACTCCGCGAAATGAAAATTCCCGCTAAGAGCCATGCGAGCGTGCTCGCGGATGCCTATGTCGACAAGATCAGGAAGAACCTTGAGCCCGAGATCAGGCAGCGTGCTGGACAGCTGGCTGACGAAGAGGCCCAAAAACTTGCCGAGCAGCAGGCTGAAGCGGAGCGTCAGAAGGTCGAGGAAGAACGCGCACGCCGCGAAGCGGTGGAAAAGGAGCGCGCGTTGCGCGAGGCCGAGCGCGCACGCCGTGCGGATTCTACACAGTCAGACGTCGCGGAAGATGCTGACGCTCGCACCGCACCGCATAAGGTGATAAGCACCCCCTCGCCGTTCGAGAGCCTGGCCCACCAGATCGAAAGCGAGAAAGAGCGCGTTGCTCGCGAGGCTGCCGAGAAGAAAGCCCGCGAGCGTGCTGAGCGAGCACGCCGCGAAGTGGCGAAAAAGCAAGCGGTTGAGGCGGCGTTGCGCAATCGTGGCCGCAAGAGTGGTAAGGCTGCTGTATCGCATACCCCTGCACCGCATCGCCCGTCGGCACCCGCTCCTGCGGCAACGAGGACGAAGAGCAACTTCGATTCGCTGCTTTCCCAGATTGAGGCTGAGCAGCAGCGTATACAGGCGCAAAAGCAGCAAGCGCCCTCGCCCGCACCTGAGCAGCGCGCAGGCGGACGCCGAAAAGGGAAGAAGGGGCATGCCGGAAAGCAGTATGTGCCGGAGCTTGAAACGCCGGTACAGTCACACTCCGAAGATCGCTACGCTCAAATGGCCGTGCAGGCTGAAAAGCTTCAGCGCGACAAGGTGCTCGAAGAGGCTCGTGCCGCTGTTGCAGCCGCCAGCACGCACGAAGGTGAAGGGCGCCGTAAAAAGCGTAAGCAGAAACGCGAGCAGGAACAGCGCGAACGGCTTGAGCAGCAGGCTATCGAGAAGGGTCTCGACCCGGCACTCGTACTTGATGACTCCGTGGTGGAGATTCCCCAGGGAGCCACTGTCGCCAAGTTCTCCGAGCTTTTGGGTGTGCAACCCAACGATGTTATCAAGCGTTTGTTCTTGCTGGGACAGGTGCTCACTCTCACACAGTCGATGAGCGATGACATGGTGGAGCTCATCGCTGACGACATGGGTCGTAAGGTGCGCGTGGTGTCTCCTGAAGAGGAATACGCTGTTGTGTATAACGACAGAGAAGAAGACTTAAAGCCTCGTCCTCCTGTAGTTACCGTTATGGGACACGTTGATCACGGCAAGACGTCACTGCTCGACGCCATTCGCGACACCGGTGTGGCGCTGGGCGAGGCTGGTGGCATTACTCAGCACATTGGCGCGTCGGTAGTAAACATTAACGACCGTCAGATTACCTTCATCGATACCCCTGGTCACGAGGCGTTTACCGCCATGCGTGCCCGTGGTGCTCAGGTAACCGACGTCATCGTGCTCGTGGTGGCGGCTGACGACGGCGTTATGCCCCAAACCATTGAGGCTATCAACCACGCGAAAGCAGCCAACGTTCCAATCGTGGTTGCGGTGAATAAGATTGATAAGGACGGCGCGAATCCCGACCGCGTGCGCCAGGAACTCACTGAATACGGCGTGATCCCTGAGGAATGGGGCGGTTCGAACATGTTCGTGAATGTGTCAGCCAAACGACGCCTACACATTGACGATCTGTTGGAAACAATTCTTTTGCAGGCTGACGTGCTGGAGCTTAAGGCAAATCCTGACGCTGAGGCTTCGGGATTTGTTATCGAGGCGAACCTCGACAAGGGTCGCGGTCCGGTTGCAACTGTTCTCGTGCACCGCGGTACGCTGCATCCTGGCGATGTGGTGGTTGCGGGTATGTCGCATGGCCGTGTGCGCGCGTTGGTTGACCCGCGCGGGGCTCACGTTGACGCCGCTGGTCCGGCCGATCCCGTTGAGATTTTGGGTTTGAGTTCGGTGCCGGTTGCCGGCGACGAGTTCAGGGTGTTTGCAGATGAGCGCGATGCGAGGAAGCTCGCCGAAGAACGTGCGTTGCGCGCCCGCTTAGCCGAGCAGGAGCAACGCTCCCACATGAGCTTGGATGACCTGTTCAGTCGCATCGAAGAGGGTAAGCAGACCGACCTTAACCTCATCGTGAAGGCCGACGTGCAGGGCTCTATCGAGGCGCTGCGCGATGCATTCGAGAAGATGGATCAGTCCGAGGTGCGCATCAATATCGTTCACTCGGCGGTTGGTGGCATCACCGAAACCGACGTCACACTGGCTGCGGCATCTGATGCTATGATCATCGGCTTCAACGTGCGTCCGACCGGCAAGTCGAAGAGCCAGGCCGAGAAGGAGAGGGTGAGTATTCGCCTGTATCGTGTCATCTATGAGGCTATCGAGGAAATCAACGCCGCGCGTGTGGGATTGTTGTCCCCCGATATTATCGAAGAAGACACCGGCATCGCCGAGGTGCGCGAGACGTTCAAGGTACCGAAGGTTGGCACCATTGCGGGTTGCTACATTACAGAAGGCGAGATTAGCCGCGACAACAAGGTGCGTATCGTGCGCGAGGGAACGGTTGTCTTCGAGGGAACCATTGCGAGCTTACGCAGGTTCAAAGACGACGTGAAGTCGGTGAAGCAGGGCTACGAATGCGGCATTGGCGTAACCGGTTACCAGGACCTGAAGGTAGGGGATACCATCGAAGGTTACGTGGTGAAGGAAGTCGAGCGCACCGAATAACGTTGTTCCGCCGTGCTAGCGCAACGGCGGAACAACTCGATGCTGCGGGCTTTGAGCATTGTCTGTTCGCGAAGAGAGACGGGCAATGCTCAGTCGCTCAAGCAGTCCTGCTCGCGTGCCATGTCAACCTCGTCTGACCAGACAGGGCAAACTTGACCGGACGTAACAAACTTGTAAGGCTATCGGGCCACATGACCTGATAGCCTTCTTCTGTACAAAACAAAAAAGGAGGTGCACCATGAAACAGGGTGCTTCTAACCGTAAGGTGAACGAGCAGGCGCGCGAAACCATTGCGAGCATTCTACTGTTCGATATATCTGATCCACGCCTTTCGTTGGTTACCATTACTGGGTGTGAAGTCAGCTTCGATCGCAGCGCGTGTAACGTGTTTTATACAGCTGAGCCCGACCAATACGATGACGTAGCGGCTGCATTCGAGAAAGCGTCGGGGCGCATCCGTTCGCTTATGGCACACCGGTTGTCGTGGCGCGTTACACCCGTGTTACGCTTTCTTTTGGACACGAGTATCGATGAAGCCGAACGCATCGCGAACGCACTGGCAAGCGACGCCCAGCGAAACGCTGAGTCGCATGGCACCGATGAGAATTTAGCATCTTCGTAGGAGGTTTCATGGCATCTGAAACACAACCGGTGTCAACACTTGCAGACATTGCTGCCATGCTTTCAGAAAGCAAGACAGTGGCTATCTGCGGGCACGTGAGCCCCGATGGTGACTGTATTGGCTCGCAGTTAGCACTTCAGCTTGCTTTAGAATCGCTTGGTAAGCGCGTAATTGGCTTGCTCGCACAAGATGAGCCTATCGATGAATCGCTTTCCTTTTTACCAGGAGTCGATCGGCTGATTCCGGCTGCTTGTTACGATGGCGCAGAACTCGACGCCTTTGTGGCGGTTGACGTACCAACGACCAAGCGTATGGGAGAAGCCGCAACGACTATCATGCGTGCAGCACACCACGCTGCCGTCATTGATCATCATGCTGCTGATGAGTCATTAGTGGCACTGGCTCACATTGACCCGCAAGCACCTTCGGCATCCACGCTTGTTTGGCAGTTGGTATGTACACTCGGTGCTGAACGTGTTCGCGGGGTTGCTGAGTGCTGCTATGTCGGGTTGCTTACCGATACCGGCCGCTTCCAGTTCCAAAACACCACACCTATGGCGTTTGCCTGCGCCTCCGAGATGGTTGCAGCAGGGGCTGATCCCGCCTATATTGCGCGTGAGGTGTATCAGAATCGAAGCTTGGCTTCGCTTGCGCTTGAGGATCGAGTCATCGAGCATCTTAAGTTCTCTGACGATGGCGCATGTGTTCTCAGCTGGCTTTCTGCGACGGATTTTGAGCAAACAGGTGCGGTAAAAACTGACGCCGATGCACTTATTGGTACGATCCGAAGCTTGCGCGGTGTGAGAATTGCCTGCATGCTGCGTGAGCAGGAGGGTGCGGTGCGAGGAAACCTGCGCGCCAAAGACAACACCGATGTGTCGGCCATCGCGCGCCGCTACGGCGGCGGCGGACATAGGGCGGCAGCTGGTTTCACACTCGAATGCTCGCTTGACCAAGCACGTATAACAGTTATGGAAGATATGCAGGCAGCCTTGGTCAGTTCCGAGGAAGGCTAAAGCCGATGAAGCGTGGGCAATCGGGGCACTGCTTCGTGCTGGGAATCGACAAGCCAAGCGGCATGAGTTCCCATGATGTGGTGAACGCGTGTCGCAGGGCATTCAGTGAGCGGCGGGTGGGTCATACCGGAACGCTCGATCCTTTGGCAAGTGGCGTGCTTCCCATTTGTGTGGGAGCAGCAACTCGGCTTGACCAATACCTGACTGGGCATGATAAAACCTATGAGGTTGACATCCGTTTTGGCGTGGGCACTGACACCGATGACGCTGCCGGAAATGTAGTGAAGCGAGGCGTGCCCGCACGTGCGCTTTTCGACGAAAACGTCGCCGAAACCTATCTTCATTCAATCGTCGGCCCGCAAAAGCAGCTTCCTCCCGCGTATTCGGCTATTAAGGTTCAGGGTAAGCGAGCTTACGCCGCCGCGCGGGAAGGGACCATTATCGATTTGGCGCCGCGCGACATAGTCGTACGTGACGCCCGTCTTATGAGTATAACCGAGGCTCCTGACAGCTTCGATCCGGTGTGGACGGTGTTGTTTTCCGTGTCAAAAGGAACCTATATCCGCTCGCTCGCGCGCGATGCCGGCATTGCGCTGGGATGTCCGGCGCACGTAGCCGCGCTGCGTAGAATCCGCTGCGGCAACGTAGGGTTGGATGATTGTATGCAGCTTGACGCGCTGGGATCGGTCGAACCTGTGCTGCTCGATCCCATAAAAATGCTGGGGTTTCGGTTCGTGTTTTGCTCAGAAAACCTGTCAGCTAAAGTGGCGAGTGGTATGAGTATGCGATGCGACGCCGTGGAACTATTCGAATATAGCAGGGTTACGACGATGCTCGGGTGTGCGTGCACGTCGGGGGTGGTAGCGTCGTGCGAACCTTTGCACGATGGCGAGCGTATCTGCATGATAGCGGACAATCGGCTGAAGGCCATCTATCGCTATGATGCCACGCGCCGGGGTTTGCGGCCGGATTGTGTGTTTCAGGTGGGGGTGCAGCGTGGCTGACGTGTTGGTAGCCGACGATTCCTTTGACCGGACGGTGTTTAAGGGCGCTTCGTGCGCCTTCGGAGTGTTTGATGGTGTTCATCGGGGACACCGCTTTCTCATTGATGCAGCTTGTAAGACTGCTTATCAGTCGGGCGGCACCTCTGTCGTGATCACCTTTGATCGCGATCCTGATGAGCTATTTCGCCGTGCCTTTCTGAAAAAGCTTATGACAAACAACCAGCGCATCGATATGCTTGCTTCGCTTCCCATTGACTATGTAGTTGTGTTGCCGTTCACGCCCGAGTTTGCAGCGGAGTCACCGGAAGCCTTCCTGCGAAGCGCGTTTCGCGGCACGCCTCCCGCTTTTCTGCACGTAGGATGCGATTTCCGTTTCGGAGCAAAGGCGGCGGGCACAGTTGACGATCTGTGTGCCTGGGCAAATGCAGGTGTAACGCACATCTGCCCGCACGACCTTAAAAGTGCCGACGGACTGCCTATATCGGCTACGCGCATTCGCGGCTTGCTTGCCGAGGGTCGTGTGTTCGAGGCGAACGCCCTGCTTGGCCGACCTTACCTTATGAGCGGTTCGGTACTGCACGGGCGAGGCGAAGGTGCCGACATGGGGTTCGCGACGGCGAATTTGTTCGTTGACCCGCTGTTGCAGGCGATTGGTGACGGGGTGTATGCTGCGTGGGTAACCGTAGGCGGTGTGCGCTACCGCGCGGCTGTGTCGGTGGGTGTTGCCCCTACGTTTGCTCATAGCGCAACGGCGACTTGTGAAGTGCATATTCTCGATTTTGCTGGCAACCTGTACGGCCACGTTATCGACATTGAGTTTATGGAATGGTTGCGACCCATGATGACGTTTTCCTCTACCGATGCGCTCATTGCCTGCGTGAAAGGCAACATTGACTGGGTGCGAGCCAACCTGTAGCCCCTTTCACCGAGCGTATCTCCGCATGCGTGAATAAGCTAATCTTGATTTGCTCATGTTTTGCTAGAGTGGTCTTCGTACATTTGTTGGAAGCATTGGAAGAAGGAGGGTGACGAGTGGCTACATTGGGGTTTCTCATCTTGTTTCCCCTGTGCGTGGGCATCGTGCTGTTCGCGGTGCGCGGCGAACAGGCCAGGAAAGCGATTGTGATCGGTTCGTCCGTAATCATCGCCGCCTGCTCGCTGTGGCTCATCGCAACGAATTTGGGGAGTTCATGGACCGGTTTCAGGTTCTCTTCGACAGTCGTTGATTACTGCTGCACGGCAATTGGTGTGCTCATTGCGGGTATCATCTTGTATTACGGCGTTCGCTACAAGAATGTTCTGGCATGCGTACTCGCCGTCATTCAGGTGGTGGGATCGCTCATCTTCGAGTTTGTATTCGCCCATGGTGTCGATGTTGTGTTTGGACTGTACTTCGACTCGCTTTCGCTGATCATGACGTTCATCATTGGCGTCGTGGGCACGGGTATCTGCGTGTATGCTCTTGGCTATATGGAAGATTTCCAGGCTCACGAACCCGAAGATGCACCTGATCGCAGACCGTTCTTCTTCGGCGTTATGTTTATCTTCCTGTCGGCGATGTACCTCATCGTGTTCTCTAACAACATGGTGTGGATGTTCACTGGCTGGGAGGTGACCACGCTGTCATCGTTTTTGCTCATTGGCTATACGCGAACCGAAGAAGCTATTGCGAACGCTTTTAGGCAAATCATTATGAACCTATTGGGCGGCATTGGTTTTTTGGTTGCGCTGTTCTCCGTGGTGGTGCTGTTCAATACGTTGTCGCTGCAGGAGTTTATTCGTCTCGGCGGTGCGTATCCGATGCTTGCAGCTCTGCCGTTGGCGGCGCTAGCGTTTGCGGGCATTACCAAGGCGGCACAGATGCCGTTCCATACCTGGCTGCTTGGTGCCATGGTTGCTCCTACGCCCACCAGTGCTTTGCTCCATTCGTCAACCATGGTGAAGGCTGCGGTATTCTTGCTGTTGAAGCTCGCTCCGCTTATGCTCGTGTCTCCTGTTCCGGCGGCCATGACTGTGCTCGTTGGTGGCGTCACCTTCATGATGTGCTCGTTTATGGCTATCTCGCAGAGCAATGCTAAACGCGTTCTGGCATACTCCACCATCGCGAACCTGGGCCTGATCGTGGCCTGTGCGGGCGTAGGCACGCCTGAAGCGGTGTGGGCTGGCGCATTCTTGATGGTGTTCCATGCGGTTGCCAAGTCGCTCCTGTTCCTGTGTGTGGGCACGGCTGAGCATCATATCGGCAGCCGCGACATTGAGGACATGGACCTGTTGTTTGAGCGTATGCCGCGTTTGGCTCGCTTCATGATGCTTGGCATTATGGTCATGTTCGTAGCACCGTTTGGTATGCTGGTGGCGAAATGGGCTACGCTCATCTCGTTCGCCGATATGGGGCAGCTTGCACTCATCTTATTGCTCGGGTTTGGGTCGGCTGCAACGTTTATGTTCTGGGCGAAGTGGCTCGGCAAGCTTGCTGGTGTCGCGCAGCGGGTAGAAAACGTGGAAGGCAGCGTGCATCGTTCAGAATGGTCAGCTATTCTGGTCATGGCAGCACTGTCGGTACTGGCGTGTATCAATCTGCCCCTACTTTCGCGCTGGCTCGTTGAGCCGTACGTTGTCGGCATCTACGGCATCGCAGGGCAAAGCATCCCGATGGTTGATCTACTCATAGCCGCCGCACTTACAACCGTTATCGTCATTGTGCTGTTTGCTGGGCTTGGAAAGAGCCGCCGCCGTCAGGTGAGCGTGTATCTTGCAGGCGCTTCGGCCGACAATGAAAACCGCATTTTCCGCAACTCGATGTCGGGCGAAACCGAAGCAACGGCTCATAACTGGTATCTGACCGACGTGTTTGGCGAGAAGAGTATGGCGCCTATCGGTTCAGTATGCTGCATCATCGTCATGATTCTGGGCGTGGTTGTATCCGCTGCGTTCACGACCAAGGGCTTCGGCCTTCTTTCGGCCGTGCTCTCGCTCTTTGGTCTGTAAGGGAGGGGTGCAAGCATGAATCTGCTTTTCACTCTCATCGGCATCGTTGCCTTCGCCGTTTTAGCGCCGTGCGTCGGCTGTTTGTTGGCAGGTCTTGACCGCGTCATCAGTGCACGCATGCAGGGTCGCGTTGGCCCGCCGTTGCTGCAGCCCTACTACGACGTGCGCAAGCTTTTGCAGAAGGAAGCCGCGTCGGTGAACAAAGTTGAGGACACCTATATCACCTGCGCATTGGTGCTGTCCATCGTTGCCGGCGGCATCTTCTTCTCGGGTGGTAACCTGCTGTTCAGTATTTTCATCATCACGCTTTCAGGGCTGTTCTTTATCGTGGCTGCGTACTCATCGCGTTCGCCCTATGCCGAGGTTGGTGCCCACCGTGAGACGCTGCAGGTGATGGCCTACGAGCCCATGATGTTGTTCATGGCTGTAGCGTTCTACCTGGCTTCTGGTACGTTTAATTCAGCAGGTGCTCTGTTCTTCGCTGTTCCAGCGGTCACCGTACTCTGGCCGGTGTTTCTGGGCTTTATGTTCGTACTCACCATTAAGTTGCGTAAGTCGCCGTTCGATCTGTCGTACTCGCACCATGCTCATCAGGATCTTGTGAAGGGCATCACTACCGAAATGAGCGGACCAACGCTTGCCAAGGTTGAGATTATGCACTGGTGTGAGAACGTATTGTTCCTCGGCTGGACGGGGCTGTTCTTCATCTGGGCGAACCCTGCTTCTATCGTACTGGCGATCGTGGTGGTACTTGCTGTGTACTTCCTTGAAATCTGGATCGACAACAATTTTGCCCGTGTGAAGTGGCAGTTCCTGCTGCGGTCGGCCTGGATCGTTGCTCTGGTGTGCGGTCTGGTCAACATCGGGTTCCTCATGTATCTGTAAAGGAGATGGTCATGTCTTTTGCATCTAAATCTCCCTGGGTTATCCATTACGACGCTTCGAGCTGCAATGGCTGCGACATCGAGGTGCTGGCTACGCTGTGCCCCGGCTTTGACGCTGAGCGATTCGGCGTGATAAACACCGGCAATCCCAAGCATGCCGACATCTTTTTGGTGACTGGTTCGGTTAACGAGCGCAATATTAAGGTGATCCAGGAAATCTACGACCAGATGCTCGAGCCTAAGGTGGTTGTCGCGTGCGGCATCTGCGCGTGCTCGGGCGGCATCTTCCACGATTGTTACAACGTACTTGGCGGAGTGGATAAGGCTATTCCGGTTGATGTGTACGCTCCAGGGTGCGCCATTCGCCCGGAAACTATCATCGATGCAGTGGTCGAGGCAGTGGGTGTTCTCGAAGAGAAGGCTCGTGCTATGAAAGAAAAAGAACAGGGGGAGTAGCGCTATGGAATACCGTTCCGATTTTTCTCGCTGCACCATCGACGAGCTGCCTGCGCTCTCCTCGCGCCTTAAGGCTGAGGGTTGGCGGTTCGTGCAGATGCTGTGTGCGAACACCGACGACGGCATCGACATGGTGTACTCGTTCATGAAGGATGGTCATCTGGTGAACTATGAGATCAAGGGCGTTACGAAAGGCGATGTGGTTCCCAGCATCACGAATGATTTTATCGCCGCCTTTGTGTTTGAAAACGAATCGCACGATCTATTCGGTGTCAACATTTCAGACATTGCTATAGACTTCAAAGGCCACTTCTACGATCTTGCCCAAGCCGAGCCTATGACCATCATCTCGCCTGCCCAGAAAGCAGCGAAGGAAAAGGCAGCTAAGCTCGCGGCAGCAAAGGCTGCCAAGGAGAAAGCGGCCGCCGCACCACAGGAAGACGATGCAGCGGCGAAGCAGGCAGAGCTTGAGGCAAAGCTTGCCGCCATGGATCCCGAGAAAGCTGCCAAGGTGCGTGCGGCCATGGAAGCCAAGGCGAAGAAGGAGGCAGCCGCGCTCGCGCAGGCCAAGGAGAAGGCACTCGAGGAAAAGCTCGCGGGTATGGACCCCGAAAAGGCCGCGAAGGTTCGTGCCGCTATGGCGGCAAAGGCTGCTCAGGCTGCGAGTGCGAAGAAGGGAGGGGAGTAGTATGGGAAAGGCAACCGTTATCCCGTTCGGGCCGCAGCATCCTGTTTTACCCGAACCACTCCATCTCGACCTTGTGGTCGAGGACGAGAAGGTTATCGAAGCGATTCCCCAGATCGGCTTCGTTCACCGTGGCTTAGAGAAGCTCGTTGAGACGCGCGACTACAACCAGTTCATCTACGTTGCCGAGCGCATCTGTGGCATTTGCGCTTTCGGGCATTCGCTTGGTTACGCCGAAACGGTTGAGTCGCTCATGGGTGTTGAGGTTCCCGAGCGTGCCGAGTATCTGCGTGGTATTTGGCATGAACTCTCGCGAATTCACTCCCACATTCTTTGGTTGGGGCTTGCGGCTGACGCATTCGGCTTCGAGAGCTTGTTCATGCATTGCTGGCGTTTGCGCGAACGTGTGTTGTCTATCTTTGAGGCAACCACTGGCGGGCGTGTCATCTTCTCTGTTGTGAAAGTCGGCGGCGTTACACGCGATATCAGTGCCGACCAGTTCGCCGAGATCAAGATGACGCTTGAGGGTATTAAGGACGAGTACCGTCAGATCGTGAACACCTTCATGAAGGACACCTCGGTGAAGAACCGCACGGTTGGCGTTGGATACTTGAGCACCGAAGCAGCTTTGAATGCGAGTATGGTAGGTCCGTTCGCTCGCGCTTCGAACGTACCATACGACGTTCGCTCGCTTGGTCGAGGTGCCTACGGTAAGCTATCTGACTTCCAGCCCATCGTTGACACGCAGGGCGACTGCTACGCCCGCGTGAAAGTGCGCGCGAATGAAGTACTGCAGTCGATCGACATCATCGAAGAGCTGATCGCTGGCATTCCTACTGGTGACATTAGTGTTCCGGTGAAAGGGTCGCCCGCTGCGGGCGCGCAGGCGAGTAATGTGGTAGAGCAGCCGCGTGGCGAGTGTTACTACTTTGCGCGCGGAAACGGCACGAAGTACCTCGACCGCATGCGCATGCGCACACCGACCTCTCAGAACCTCGCAGGCATGGTCAAGGCGCTCGAAGGGTGCGAGCTGTCCGACGTCAATATGATCATTCTGACGATCGATCCGTGCATTAGCTGCACCGAAAGGTAGACGACAATGGGTGGATTCAAACTCGGAAAAATGACGTTGGGCTCGCTGTTTAAGAAGCCTGAAACCGTGATGTACCCGCTCGAGACGAAGCCTGTGCCAAAAGGCTTGAAGGGTTGTGTAGAAAACAATGTGAGCGCATGTATCCTCTGTGGCATTTGCGCGAAGCGCTGCCCCTGTGGAGCCATCGTGGTGGACAAGAAGGCTCGCACGTGGACGATCGATCGTTTCCGCTGTGTGCAGTGTGGTACGTGTGTGGCAGAGTGCCCGAAAAGCTGCCTTGAGATGAACCCCACACGTCCGAAGGTGGCCAAGGAAAAAAGCCTTGTTGAGCTGCATGTCCCCGAGCCGATTGCCGAGCCTTTGCAAAACCCTAACGGTTAGGTTACCGTCTTGCGATTTAGCTGTGTCAATCGCGCTGCCACTACACTTACGGGTAAACGGGTGGTGTGAAAACTGATAAAATTTTTCCCGTATAACAGATCCGGGCGCGAAAGCGCCCGGTTTTCAACGAAGCAGGGGAGAAGGCTATCATGCCAAGGCATGTCGATACGGTACTCAATACTGTGTCAAACAAGGTTCTGACGGTACCGAATGTTATTTCGGCCATCAGACTATGCCTGATCCCTGTGTTTTTTGCAGTGCTGCTGAGTGGGCATGACGTTGCAGCGGCTATTATCTTTGCTATCGCGGCGGGCACTGACTGTATTGACGGTCAGATCGCTCGGCGTACAAATGCGGTAACGCGCCTAGGCCAGTTGCTTGACCCCGCGGTCGACCGTTTGCTCATGATCTCCGGAGTACTCGGAGTTTTTTTGGTTGGTCGCTTGCCGCTGTGGATCATTCTCTTCGTGCTGGTGCGCGATCTCTTCTTACTGGTGGGAAGTTTCTATCTGTTGCGGAGCCGTCATATTCGCATCCCTGTGGTTTTCGCGGGTAAAGCATCAACCACGTTTCTGTTCATCGGGTTTGCTGGCTTGCTGCTGAATGCTCCGCTTATCTCTGGGTTGGGCTGGGTTTCTTTCGATTGGCTACCAGGGTTTAACGCCGATCCCTGCTCGTGGTCGATCTGGTTTCTGTATGTTGGGCTGGTACTCAGCGCCGTGACGGCGGTGTACTACGCGTACTCAGCGCTACGCGAACTGCGAGAACACCCTTCTGCTGCACGCATGCAACGGGAGTTGGGACATGAGTGATACAAAAAAGCCACGCTGGGGTGCACACGCATCACCCACACGGCGAGGCCAAGCGATGCAGGGAACGAATCGAACAACCAGGCGCCCACGTGGCGCCTGGTCGCGTCGCACCGAATCCGCTTACAATCCTTCTTCGGAACGTCGTGGTAGTCATAGTGCCGAACACGACTTCCAGCGCTCTTCGCAGGACGCTTCCACTCGTGTGAGATCTGAGCGTTCGGTGGCCCATACGCACTTTCCGCGTGAACACAGGAACCGCGCAGCCGCGCGCAGGAAAGCTGAGTACGCACAGCCGACGCGTGGCGTTGCGCTGTGGACGAAGGGTGAGCCACGTGCTACCTCACGAGCGGGGGCTGCGTCTCGTGTTATAGGCGTTCTCAAAGCGCTTGCTCACGGTATCGTTTCTCTTGTTGCTGTAGCTGCTAAGGCTGCATGTGCGGGAGTGGTTGCCCTTGCACACCGTAGCAAAATTGCAGCGGTAGTGCTGGTGCTCGTCTGTGCGGTAGCGCTCCTAGGTGCAGGCGATGCGTTTGTTCACCTGGGCCGCGCTTACGGTGGCGTGAGCGTGGGCGGCATTGATGTTTCGGGTATGACACAAGATGAGATTGCGTCGATGCTGGATGAAACCTACGCCGATACGGTTTCTCAAGGGCAGGTTTCAATTTACGCGAACGACGAGGCACAACAACGTGTGAACGACGCTGCTGCCTCAGCTCAGGATGCAGCACTTGCCGAGCAGCTTGCTGTTGAAGAGGCGCGTGAGAACAAGCAGATATGGGAAGCCACATCCAGCTCGCTTTCCGCATCGGTTCCCGCTCATTCGCTGGCTCAGGCGGCGTTGGCGGTCGGCCGCGACGACGGGGGTATCATCGGGCGTCTTGGTGCGCGCCTGCTCGGCCACGACATTCCCTTTCTGCTTGAGTTTAATGAGGAAGAACTGGAAGGGCTTGCGCTCGATATCGACAAAACCATCGGCACGCCGCGGGTTGATTTCAACATTGCCGTCGATGATGGCGTAGCCAGTGTTTCGCCAGGCAACGACGGTAACATCATCGACCGCGACGATTTGCGCCAACGCCTCACAAATGCGTTTGCTGGGACGAATGGCGGCGAGACATCATTTGTCGCTGAGGTGTCGTATGCTCCCGTGCGTATCGATGAAAAGGAAGCACAGAAGGCCTGTGATACGGTAAACGCTGCCATCGAGCATGGCGCTACCGTTTTATGTGAGGGAACGATATGGGAGGTTAATCGATCCGATCTGGGAGAATGGGTGAGTGCGCGGCCGGTTGAGAAACGGGAAGGGCATTGGGAGCTTCTTCCTTGCTTTGACGCCGATGTGGTGAAGCCGGCCATTTTGCAAAATATCGAAATGGATCAGGAGGGTGGCTCGATCACGGTGTCGTTCTCGACGTCTGAAGATGGTGAGGTCGGCGTCGCAGCGCAAGGCGTGGCAAAAATTCCTCTGGTTGCTCAAACGGTGAGCGCGATGAACGAAGTTGTGTTCGGTGAGGCATCGCGAGCTGCCGCCGCAGAGGAAGAGGGCGATGTTGCACCGGATGCGGCCTCAATGGTTTCTGCCGAAGAAGGGCAACCGATCAAGGTTAGCGTAGCGACTGGGGAAATGCCTGGTTCCATGACGTTTGATGAAGCGCTTGATTACGGCATTATCGAGCTTGTTTCCTCGTATACCACCGAGTACACGTCGGGTGCGGGTACCGAGAACCGCAATCACAACATTCACCTTGCTGCCGATCTGATTAGCGATTCTGTTGCGAAAGCGGGTGGCACGTGGTCGTTTATCGAAAATGTGGGAGAATGCGACGAAAGTCAGGGCTTTGCCTCAGCAGGTGCTATTGTGGGAGACGAGTATACCGACGAAATCGGCGGTGGGGTTTGCCAAGTTGCCACCACCGTGTTCAATGCAGTGTATGAAGCGGGTTATCCGGTGCTCGAACGGCGCAACCATTCGCTTTACATAGCTAGCTACCAAGCAGGGAGGGATGCTGCTGTTGCTTGGCCTGATCTCGATCTGGTATGGGAGAACGACAGCGATTCTGATGTGCTTCTTCGAGCATCGTACACCGAAACTTCGATAACCGTATCCTTGTACGGTATTGATCCTGGTTATGAGGTTACATCAGAAGATGGCGTGTGGGAAGAAGGCGAGAAGTACATAACCCGCGTGGTCATCAACGATCAGCTTGATCCGAGTACCGTGTTTTTGAAGTCGTCTGGTGCTGACGGAAGCAGCTTCTGGGTAACCCGAACCGTAACAAATGCGGCGGGCGAAGTATTGCACGTCGATCGCTTCGATTCGGTATACCAGCCGAAAAACGAGGTGTATGAAGCGGGTTCGCAAGAAGCAGCCCAGAGTGTGACACTACGTCAGAACGTAATGAGTGAATCTGAGGGGTAGGAACGTCGTATGGCAACGCAAGAAAAGCACAATCGCAACGGTATGAGCTTCTTGGCGCGCTCACTGTTGTCTGCTGCGCTTGCAATAGCGCTTGTGCTGCCTGCAACAGCGTTCGCCGATGTGCGGAAGGCTGATGTTGTCTGTGGTGAAACCGTTGAGGCTCGGGGGCTTTCGGTTGCGCAATGTCCGAACATCGATGCAGAATATGCTCTTGTTATGGGTGCTGATGGAACAGTGTACTTCGAGCGCAACGCGATTACAGCAACCAAAATCGCCTCAATTACGAAGATTATGACGGCAATTGTTGCCCTTGACGCTGTGGGTAGTGATTCGAACGGTGTTGTGGTTACGGTTAGTGAGAACGCCGCTACCGTAGGCGAATCGTCGGCTGGTCTGGCGGAAGGCGACACCATGGACTTCGAATCGGCCTTGAAGGCTTTGATGGTCCCCTCAGGAAACGACGCCGCAGTAGCGCTGGCCGAAAGCCTTGGCGACCGGTGCGCAAGTTCGAACGAATCGCTGTCGGGCTACGACCGATTCGTGCAGGCTATGAACGACAAAGCGGCAGCGCTCGGCTGTACCGACACGCTATTCACGAACCCCCATGGCCTGGACTTCGGCGAGTTTGAGGGAGACCTGCATAGCTGCGCGCTCGACGTTGCTAAGATTACCCAACATGCAATGACCAACGATTTGTTCCGTAGTATCGTTTCTGGGGGGAGTACTGCGATTACGGTCACGCACGCAGATGGCACGGTGGG
The DNA here is from genome assembly GCF_011038965.1 of Adlercreutzia sp. ZJ141. GTDB lineage: Bacteria > Actinomycetota > Coriobacteriia > Coriobacteriales > Eggerthellaceae > ZJ141. The sequence goes on from NZ_JAAKEB010000001.1 coordinate 223,106, forward strand.
TGAGGTCTTTCTCGAAACCACCGATGAGTTCTTAGAACTCTACGAATACGCATGTGGCGTAAAAACCGGCGTTACCGAGTATGCCGGCCCCTCGTTCGTTGGTGCGGCGAACAAAGACGGCCGTGAGTTGTACGCTGTTGCTATTGGGTCAAGTTCGGAAGCGCAACGCTTCGTTGATTGTCAACAGCTGTGTGAATGGGTGTATGAGCATGAGATCTCTTATCCGCTTGCGACAAGCGACGAAATGATGCGAGCAAACGTGAGCGGTGAACAAGCAGAGGTTCCGGTGGTTGCTCGGGTGGCTCATCAAGATTGGATTGATCGCACGGTAGCAGCGACGCTTTCCGACCCCGATGCCGCGGTGACGATCTTCGATCTGAACGGAAACGTTAGTCAGTCGGTAACCTACGACAATCTGACGGGCAACGTGCATGTAGGCGATAAGGTTGGTACGATTACCTTCAAGCAGCGTAACAACGTCATTGCCGAATATGATCTCGTTGCGTGTGAGGACGTGTACGCACCGACATTTATTGAGGGTGTTAAAATATGGTGGACGAGGTTGTTTAACGGTTTTACCGGCAAGCCCAAGGTAGCTGAATCTGTTACGTTGAACGAATTGCCCTACGTTATCGACAAAACTTCGAACACCCAATAGGGAAGGAAAGCGCGATATCCATGAACGTTCTTTGCCCGGTATGCAACAACGAATTTGATGCGGCCTTAAACGGTGCGTGTCCGTTTTGCGGGTTCAAGCTCGCCGAGTCGACGCAGCGTTTCGAGCCGATTGTTTTAACGGACGTAACGAATACGCGTATGGCGCCGGTGCGCTCATCGGCCTCGCTGCGCGTGGTGCGCGGTCCGCAGACCGGCATCGAGTTTCGCTTGGAAGGGGATCGCATTCGGCTCGGTCGCAATCCCCATTGCGAAATCTTTCTGAACGATATGACCGTTTCGCGCGATCATGCCACCATCGAGCATTCTAATTCCGGTTCTTATGACATCGTTGACAATCATTCCTATAATGGTTTGTGGGTTAACAACGAAAACGTTGATGCCGCCGAGCTGAAATCGGGCGATTTCATTCAAATCGGGTCGTTCTGCTTGGTCTACCAAGAGGATTAGGCTCTATCAAAAATAATGATGCGCACAGCGTTTTAGTAGGTCATCCTGAGACACTGTGCGCAGTGCTGTGAACTTAAGGGGGTTTCGTATGATACTCATGTCGGGAAACGAGGCTATCGCTCAAGGGGCATGGGAAGCTGGTGCTACCATTGGCGTCGCGTACCCTGGTACGCCCTCAACCGAAACGCTTGAGAATTTTGCGCTGAAAAACGGCGTATACGCCGAGTGGTGTGTAAACGAGAAGGTTGCGGTCGAGGTGGGTGTCGGTGCGTCCGCAGCTGGTGCTCGCGTACTTGCTACGATGAAGCACGTGGGCGTGAACGTTGCTGCTGACCCGCTGTTTACTGCTGCTTACACGGGTGTGAATGGTGGTCTGGTGGTGCTTGCTGCCGATGACCCAGGCATGTATTCGTCGCAAAACGAGCAGGACTCGCACTGGTACGCGCGTGCGGCGTGCATTCCCATGTTCGATCCTGCTGATTCGGCCGAGGCGCTCGCCTTTACCCGCGATGCGTTCGACGTGTCCGAACGGTTCGACGTGCCGGTGTTCATCCGCTCGACTGTGCGCGTGTCTCATACGAAGACCCCGGTTGAGATTGGCGAGCGCAACGAATATGTGCGCAAGCCGTATGAATCCAATCCAGCGAAGTACGTCATGATGCCCGCATATGCAAAACCCCGTCGTATCGACCAGCTGAAGCGCGTCGCTGACCTGAAAGAATGGGTTGAAACGTGTCAGTACAACGTGCGCTTTGACCGTTCGAACGAGATTGGGATTATCTGCGCTGGGGCAACGTATCAGCATGTTGAAGAAGCGCTGGCGGATGCTTCTGTATTCAAATTGGGTGTCACGTGGCCGTTACCCGAACGTGCCTTGCGCGATTTCGCCAGCTCTGTTGACCGCGTGTATGTGGTGGAGGAAGGCTCGCGCTTCCTTACCGAGTCGGTTTCTGCACTGGGTATTTCGCTTGCGAGTCCGCTTCATCCCGTGCCAGAAGCTGGCGAGCTTTCTCCGGGCATCATTCGCGCTTCCTTTGGCCGTGAGTTGCCAACGCACCAAGATGCGCCAGAAAACCTGCCCGGTCGTCCACCGGCGCTATGCGCTGGATGCCCGCACCGTGTCGTATTCAAGGAGCTTTCACGTATGCGTGCCATCGTCACAGGCGATATCGGCTGCTACACGCTCGCAGCATTGCCTCCGCTTGCCGCTATGGATACGTGTCTCGATATGGGAGCGTCAGTTTCCATGGCACATGGCTTTGAGCTGGCCATGGCGGACAAGGAACACCGCCCGGTTGTTGCGGTTATTGGCGACTCAACATTCGCACATTCCGGATTGTCGTCGCTGATTTCAACGGTGTACAACAAAGGGTGCGGCACGGTGTGCGTGCTGGATAACCGCACCACAGCGATGACCGGTCGGCAGGGGAACCCCTTCAATGGTGAAACCTTGCAGCACCGTCCTTCGCGTGAGCTCGATTTGGAAGGCGTGGTACGGGCGATTGGTGTCGAGGACGTGCAGGTGATTGACCCGAACGACATGAGAGCCGTGCGCGGTGCCCTGAAGCGTGCCACGCAAACCGACGATATCAGTGTTCTTATCTTCCGCTCGCCTTGTATTCTTATCGACCGGGTGCGCAAGCCCGCATACGAAGTGACGGACGCCTGCCGTGCATGCGGCGTGTGTCCAACGTTGGGCTGCCCTGCCATCTCGACAGACGAGCAGACGGGGGTTGCCAGCATCGATCCGAACCAGTGTATCGGATGCGGCCAGTGTTCGCAGTACTGTGGTTTTTCCGCTATCCGTCAGACGCAGGCTTAGGAGGGATTACTCATGACTCAGGAAGAAATGCAGCAAGCTGCGCCCGACGCGATAACCGTGCTACTGTGCGGCGTGGGCGGGCAGGGCACCATCCTCGCCGCCGATCTGCTTGCGAAAGCGGCACTTGAAGCAGGCTATGTCGTGAAGGTATCCGAAATCCACGGCATGTCGCAGCGTGGCGGCGCGGTGACCACGGTAGTACGCTTTGGGCGTGGTCGTGTGGCGTCGATGGTTGCCGACGCTGGTACGGCGGACTGCGTCGTTTCGTTCGAGCGCATGGAAGCGCTGCGTAACCTTGCCTATGTGAAGGAGGGCGGCTACTTGCTGGTGGCCGATGAGCGCATCAAGCCGCTTCCCGTGGCTGCTGGTCTTGTGAAAGCGCCAACTGATCTTGACAAGCGGTTAGAGGCTACGGAAGCAACTATCATTCCTGCGGGTCAGATAGCTCGTGCTGCTGGCTCTCCGAAGTCGGCGAATGTAGTGCTGCTCGGAGCGCTCGCCACAAGGCTCGATTTCCCGTTGGATGTGTGGAAAGATGTTATCGCGAAGCGCGTGCCGCCTAAAACGGTTGAGGCGAATCTGGCAGCCTTCGATGAAGGCTACAACTTTGCTCGTGAAGCTGCTCTTGGCGCGCCTGATCAGGCGTAGCGAACATGGGAACGCGGCGAAGCGATGAGTGAAGCTGCAATAAGCCAAGAAAAGTGCCGTCCCGTGGTCGGCAGATTCGCTCCGTCGCCCACGGGTCGCATGCATGCGGGTAACGTGTATGCGGCACTGATGGCTTGGCTTATCGCTAAGAGTCAAGGTGGTCGTATTGCGCTGCGCATCGAGGATCTCGATGCGCAGCGTTCGAAGAGTGAATACGTAAGTGCCATCATGCGCGATTTTGAGGCGCTGGGGCTTACGTGGGACACTGGTCCGCTCTACCAAAGCGAGCGTGGCGAGGCATACCGCGCGGCGCTTGACGAGCTGAAACAGACGTGCCGCGTGTACCCGTGCTTCTGCTCGCGTGCCGATTTACATGCGGCATCGGCACCGCATCGTGGTGAAAAGCTCGTGTATGCGGGAACGTGTCGGAATTTGAGTGAGGGGGAGGTTGCTGCGAAACGGCTGCAGAAAGCCCCTGCTGAGCGGATTGAAGTTCCTGCCATGCACATCGATCTTATTGACGTCATTCAGGGTCCGTATGGGCAGAATCTGGCAACCGAATGCGGCGATTTCTTGGTGCGGCGTGCGGACGGGGCGTTCGCTTATCAACTGGCTGTTGTGGTTGACGATGCTGAACAGGGCGTAACGTCGGTAGTGCGTGGTGTTGACCTTTTGTGTTCAACACCGCAGCAGATGTTTCTGCAGCGCTGCCTCGGTATGTCCTCGCCTGTATATGCACACATTCCCCTGCTTGTTGCCGAAGAGGGGAGGCGTCTCTCGAAGCGCGATCGTGATGCGGCGCTGCCCGAACTCCTCGAGCGTTACCGCACGCCGCAGGGCGTGGTGGGACACATTGCATACGTGGTTGGCTTACAATCAGTCGATGAGCCGGCAACACCCGAAGAGCTGCTTGAAACGTTTGATCTCAATCGCTTTAAGGGTGGTATTTCTGATTTCATTCAGATAGCGTGGCGCGCGTAACAGACGAGCTATAGCGAAAACGTTAGTGCGTAACCACTTGTCACAATGCATAGCGCGTAGAAGCTACCCAGTACCACGTTCACGCTGCATACTTGTGCCATGGCACCGATGCGTGTGCGCGGCTCTAAGGGGTTTGCATATAGGGCCTTGAGCAGGGGATATGCCGCCGCAAATAAGAAGGGAAGCACGATAGCTCCACGTGGGAAGAATAAAAAAACGATAACCACGATACAGACAAGCCAGGTGATCAGTACGGCGGAATAAAGCTTGCGAGCTTTCGCGCGACCGAGACAGACTGGCATGGTGCGACGCCCTGCAAGTTGGTCTTTCTCGATGTCACATTGGTTATTGGTGAACATAATGAGTCCGATACCGATGATTTCCGGCACCGTCCACGCGAATACCCAAGGATTAAGCCATCCGGTGAGCACCTGGTAACAGGCAAGGGGAATAAGTCCACCCATCACCACGCCGCTGACAAGTTCGCCAATAGGTAGGTATGAAATAGGGGTTTTGCCAGCGGAATACGCTACTACGAAAAGAGCACCTACAAGCGCGATAAAAAGCGGCATGAATCCAGCATGCACGATGATGACCAAACCCAGCGCAAAGGCGGTTGCTAGAAACCCGATCGCAAGTATGAGCGCCTCTCGTGGGTTTACGTTGTTATACACGAGCACAGCATCACTCGTTTCAACGTTGTCGTTGGCGGAGTCCGATCCTTTTACGTAGTCGTAGTAGTCGTTGAAGGTATTCACCGACGACTGCATGAGCACACAGATGACGAGCAGCAGTATCGCATCGAGCACAGCTAGCTGGCCAGTGTGTGCAAGTGTCAGCGCGCAAGCAACAAGCACCGGCAATACCGATGCAGGCCAAGTATGCGGTGCTGCTAGTTGCACCGCCATTCGCAGCGAAAGATGCTGGTTTACATAACACATATTATCAATTAACCCCAGGTGGAATTTGAGGGGCTGGGGGACGCACCTTCTAAGTTGAGGTTTCCTGAGTTCAGCATATCCATGATCATCGGCATCATTTGCCAAGCGGCAAATGCGTTCAATGCGAACGACATCGCACAAAACATCGCAGATACCACAGCGGTACGCTTCAAAGCTATAGCGAATGTGCCGCCGTCTCCTGGATCGTTGAAATGTGGCTTTAACGTTCGATAACACAAGAATGCGCATACCAAGCCCGCAGTACTGAGCAACATGCCGCCGAAGAACAGCGAAACAACGGCGCACAGCATGGCAATACTACTTAGACGTCGCGCTTTTTTGAAGCTTGTTTCTTGCGCGCTCGTAAGGTTAATACGCGGGCCGTTTGGGCTTCCTGTAGGATTACGTTGCTCATTGAGTTTGTTTGGAGCTCCTGTGGGCTCATTTGTCTTGTTTGGACATTCGTTCGAATTGCGTTCTGGCTCGTTGGGTTGTATTTCGTTTTGCTGATCCACGGTTGTCTCCATGCCTTTGCGTGATGACGTACACGGTTGTGCCATAAGTCTGCTGTGAAATATGCTGCGTGCACAGCCTGCGAAGCTTACAAAACCTTCTTAGGGAAACACTGATTAATTCCGCCAGCCTTGCACTGACGAACCGGTATCTGAGAATTACAGACCTCATTTACGCACGTCAGTGCGCGCATTCGGTCTTCAATCCTCAGGTATCCGCCTCGCCAGCGCAAGGCAAGACGGCTTTAATCAGTGTTTCCCTGGAACGCTATTTTCTCACACCATGCAACGGAGCGGTCAAGTCTGGAAAAAACGCATATGATATGTTACCCATGAGTTGAAGCCTGCTGTTGTAGGTCATATGCTCAATACGAATATATGACAAAAACGAACGTACATTCGTATTTGAGGTTGAATACGGAAAAGAGTTAACGTCCGCTGCTACCGAAACCTCCGATGCCACGCTCTGTGGTATCGAGTTGATCGGTTTCAGCAAGGCAAACCGCTGGCACCTTGATAATGACCAGCTGTGCGATGCGGTCGCCCGCTTGTGCTGCAAAGGGTTCAGTTGGATCGAGGTTAACAAGTATAGCTTTGATTTCCCCGCGATAGTTCGAGTCGATGAGACCGGGTGAGTTTACGAGCGAAATACCGTGCTTAGCGGCAAGGCCGCTTCGGGGTAACACCAGTCCTGCGTATCCGTGTGGTATAGCTAGTGCCATGCCGCACGGTACCGCCATACGTTCAAACGGTGCGAGTTTGAAATCGCAGGCGGCGCGCAAATCCATGCCGGCGTCTCCAACGTACGCGAACCGCGGAAGTGGATTGCTCGGTTCGAGCCGCTGGATAGGAATGATAATCGGACTGTGGTCGTCGTTGTACGACGTATTGCTTTCATATGACATGGGGCGAATTCTTTCGTACAAATTAACGCAACCGCTCAAGCGCTTCGGCGAATTCGCTCGCGCTTTGGAAGTCTTGGTACACGCTTGCGAAACGAACGAAGGCAACCTCATCAATGCTGGCTAAACGCTCAAGCGCCATATCGCCAAGTTCTTTCGAAGTCACTTCGTACTTTGGCTTGTTGCGCAGTTCAGCTTCGATGTCGGCAACCAATGATGAAAGATCGTCGGGTGAAACCGAACGTTTCGCACAAGCGATGGTGAGGCCTCGCATGAGCTTTTCGCGGTCATATACTTCAGTTGATCCGTTTGTTTTCATCACCATGACAGGATTGTCTCCCAGTCGTTCGTACGTGGTGAACCGATGCCCACATTCAAGGCATTCGCGACGGCGTCGGATGGAAGTTCCATCTTCAGACGGTCGGGAGTCGACGACTTTCGACTCAAGGTTGCCGCAGCTTGGACAATACATGCGCACTCCCCTCTCAGCTGAGTGCGCTTAGGCTACCATACAATATATTGTGGTTCAATGGTTATGGTGTCTTAATGATCACACCAATGCAACGAGATACGACACAGCAGTGAACAGTACGGCACTCACCGCGATCTGCTTGCGTGTAAACAGATTAAATGGACACCCTTCGCTGGTTCCGTATGTGAGCTGACGTACGAGAGGCACGTTTTCAAGCCTTATGCGATTGCTACACTGTTGAAGCGATGGACAAGGTATCTGGTGACGCAAATCGCCTTCCAAACGTGTGCGTTGGCAGTGATCGAACGGTATCACGTTGCCTGTGGCTGCGGATGGAGCGACATGGGGTGCGCGAGCGAGTGCTGCCGTGCCGGATACCGCCCACATTGTATCTTCTATTCTCATTTTCAGCCCCTTTGCTCTTGCATAGAACCTTTGTTCGTGTTTATAATAGACCGAACAAAGGTTCACGTCAATAGAATTTGAAACAAATGTTCGCTTTTCTTAAAGGAGTTGGCTATGGACGAGAAGATCACCAAACGGCAACAAGCCGTACTGGACTGCATCGAGGAATGCATCCGGGAAAAGGGCTATGGGCCCACCGTTCGGGAGATCTGCCAATCGCTCGGCCTGTCCTCCCCTTCCACGGTTCACGTACATCTTAAGGCGCTTGAGCAGAAAAACCTTATTAAGCGCGACCCCTTAAAGTCGCGCTCTATTGCCTTAGCGCATCCGATCGACGCGGCTCCTGCTGCTGTTGCAACCTCGCCTATGGGATTCAGCAAAACTATCAACGTTCCGCTCGTTGGAAATGTAGCTGCTGGCACACCGATCCTCGCTGAAGAGAACATCACTGAAACCATCACGCTTCCCACCGACATCGTTGGCGATGCGCCGTCGTTCATGTTGTCAGTGCGCGGCGACTCGATGATTGAGGTGGGCATCAACGATGGAGACTACGTGGTCGTGAAGGAGCAGCCGGTTGCCAACAATGGTGACATCGTGGTTGCAATCATCGACGATGGAGCGACTGTCAAAACGTTCTATCGCGAAAAGGATCACGTTCGCTTGCAACCAGAGAATTCCTCCATGGATCCCATTATCACGAGAGACTGCTCCATTGCAGGAAAAGTTGTAGCCGTGTTCAGACGGTTGTGAACAAAGCTATTTACTGGTTACTCTTCGGACAGAACGTCGAAACATACGATGTCGGAACAAGCATCGTCAAGTGTGTGCCGTCTGCTTCGTAGTATTCGGAGAGAATGTGACAGCGCTCATGCGCAAGTGACACGAGATTACCGTTATTGTAGGGAATAACCGTCTCAATGTGAACGTCGCTTGATGCGGCGGCTTGCGCCAGACGGTTAACCAAATCGTCTATGCCTTGTCCCGTGCTCGCCGAAACAAGCACACTGTCGGGACGCCGTGCGCGCAGCGCTTCTACTTGCGCGCTATCGAGCAAGTCGGTTTTGTTTAGCACCTCAATGCGTGGAATGTTCTCGGCATGGATTTGCCCCAGCACATCTTGCACTGCTTCAATCTGCGAATCTCGGTCGGGTGACGAAGCGTCGATCACGTGCAGTACCAAATCGGCACCGGATATCTCGTCAAGCGTCGACTTGAACGCTTCCACGAGTGTGGTCGGAAGCTTTTGGATAAAACCAACCGTGTCGGTTATGGTGATTTCACGGCCTTGTTCAAGTTCAAACTTGCGTGTGGTGGAATCAAGCGTGGCAAACAGCTGGTCGTAGCTGAGCACGTCAGCGCCGGTTAAACGGTTGAGTAGACTTGACTTTCCGGCATTTGTATACCCAGCAAGCGCGACTTTGAACATACCGCTCGCGTATCTGCTCTCGCGTTGTACGTTTCGTACGTTTGCAAGATGGGCAAGCTCAGCGCGTATGGAAGTGATGCGCTTACGTACCAGTCGGCGGTCTACTTCAAGCTGGCTTTCACCTTCGCCAAATCGTGACCCTACGCCGCCACCCATGCGGTTCGAGGCTAAATGTGCCCACATGCCGCGCAAACGTGGCAGCAGGTACTGATTCTGTGCGAGCTTGACTTGAAGGCGGCCTTCTTTGCTGGTTGCATGCAATGCGAATATATCCAAGATCAGTGCCGTACGGTCGATTACTTTCACCGTCTGTCCGACCGCTTTCTCCAGGTTCGACTGCTGTGATGGTGTGAGCTCGTCATCGAATACCACCAAGTCAGCCTCAAGACTGCGGCATAGTTCGGCAATTTTTTCTGCTTTTCCGGTTCCAACAAACGTACGCGGGTTGGGAGATGTAAGCTTTTGAGTTGTGGTGGCCACTACGTCGGCACCGGCGGTATCAGCCAACCGTTCGAGCTCAGCGAGTGATGAATCGAGTGACCAGCTCATATTTGGTCGTTCAACACCAACGAGAACCGCACGTTCGCGGCGTTGTTCGGAAAACAGATGCGGGCCACGCGTAATAACGGGTTCGAATTCAGACATAAATGAGCTCCTTTGCCTACGATGACTGGCACACGCGTTCGCATGTGACCATTATGATGTAACGGAGGGGTATCGCCTGTGCGATGAGCGCACAGAGATGACTAGATCGCGAACATCGTTGTCATCACATCAATAGAGCTCCTTTTTGTTTCGTGATCGTATGGATCGACCCATGATAGCATAGCGCACCGACGCCTTCGCTCTACAAGCGAACCGTACCTGTGAAGCTTTCCTTCGCCGGCCCCGTCATCATAACGTGATTGTTGTTTGCCCAGGTAATGTGCAGCGTACCGCCGCGCAGTATTACGTCGTTCTCGCACCCGGCTCGTCCGGTTAGGCATGCAGCGACATTCGTGGCGCACGCCCCTGTTCCGCACGCAAGTGTTTCGGCACACCCACGCTCGTATACGCGCATGTGGATACCGTCTGCTTCAACGCAAGCAAATTCAACGTTTGTTTTCTCGGGAAACGCAGTGTGGCTTTCGAAGTACGCACCAACCGTATTCACATCAAATGTAGCAAGGCGCTTGTCGCCTGGATGAGTGAATAGAGCGTCGGGCAGCGCGTCGAATGAATCGATAAAGCAGATGGTATGCGGGTTGCCCATAGAAACACACGTGAAAGCAAAGTCACCCCATGGGGAGGTTAGAGCTGCTTCGCGTACGTAAGGAACCCCGTGTGGCGTTTGCGCATTTGCGTCTACGGCGACCGGAACCTTGCTCGGTTCGAGAATCGGCTCACCCATGTCGACTGTAGCGGTTGTCATCTTCCCTGCTTCGTCGACAGAGAAGCGGATCGGTTTCGGGCCTGCTAGGGTGTCGGCTACTAATTCGCCTGCAGAAGCATCGACTAAACCACGATCAACCAGGTACTTTGCGAAGCAGCGTACGCCGTTGCCGCACATTTGTGCGAGCGTTCCGTCGGCGTTGATGTAATGCATGTACGCCGCGCATTCCTCGCGCGCAGACGGGCGCACCATGATGACGCCATCGGCTCCAATGCCAAAGTAGCGATCGCATAGGTATGCGACCTGTTCATCGGTGAGCGAAAGTTCATTCGTCAAGTCATCAATGAAGACAAAGTCGTTTCCTAAGCCATTCAGTTTTGCAAAATTGATGTTCATGTGTGTCCAATCTATCGTGCGAGTTTTCTTGAGTTCTCTGATGATTGATAAGTCGCATCCATGCTAGCAACGATGTGTAACGCCTCTGTTAACAGGGCGTCGGTGAAACCGTCGTCTGCATTGATCCACCGGATACGCGAATCCTTACGAAACCAGGTGCGCTGTCGCTTCGCATAGCGTCTCGTTGCTGTTTTGATGCTTATGATTGCTTCTTCAAGCGTGATGCGCCCGTCAAGTGCATCAACGATCTCCTTATAACCAATTGCCTGAGGTGAGGTAATACCATCTCGAAAACCGTTTTTAAGCAGGCACGTAACTTCTTCCACCAGCCCTCGTTCGACCATGGTATCAACGCGGGCGTCTATGCGTGTGCGTAGTATGTCGGGCGTAACTGCAAGCCCAATAAACGTTGCCGGCACCACCTGAGGAATACTTGCCAGTCGCGTTTTCTGCTGCGCATAGGTAAGCCCCTCATCAAGCAGTTCAAACGCGCGTACCACACGTTTTACGTCGTTGGGAGCAATAATGCGGGCGCTTTCCTCGTCGCGTTCGCAAAGCTGTTCCCAAAGAGCATGAGCCCCGTACTTGCGGGCGAATTCCATCCAACACTCGCGAGTAGGATTATTCTGCTGTTCACCTTTTGGGAACTCATACCCGTCGATAGTGGCGCGTACGTAAAATCCCGTACCACCGCACAGCACAACGCGCTTGCCACGTGAACTGATGTCAACGAAGCGCTCGCGGGCGTAGGTTTGAAAGAGCGCAGCGGAGAATGGCTCTCCGGGGTCAGCGATATCGAAACCATGGTGCGCAACCACGCGATCGACTTCTGGAATCTTTCCCGTACCAATATCCATGCCACGGTAGATCTGCATCGAGTCAGCACTAACCACTTCCCCATCGATATGTTGCGCGATGGCTTGTGCCAGGTCGGTTTTACCCGATGCGGTAGGCCCCACCACGCAGATGACCGGCGTGGTAAGGTTAAGGATGTTGATGGAGCTGTCAACCATAGGAAGCGGTTAGCGAACGACCTGGCCGGAGAGATACCAGGTTTTCGCCTGATCAACGCGAACGTTCTGGATTGAACCTGCAAGGCTTTCTGCTGAAGTCCCCTGCGGGATGGGAGCGTGTACCGTCTGATTTTTGGGGCTCTTCCCCACGAGCAGTCGTGCATCGCGTCTCGATGCTCCTTCAACAAGCACGGGTACAGTGCGTCCGGCATCAGCCTGGTTGCGCTCGAACGCTTGGTGTTGCACGAGATCGACCAGGCGGTCAAAGCGATCTTGAATGACTTCACGCGGAGTGTCATCGGGTATCGAAGCGGCAGGTGTCCCTTCACGTTTGGAATAGATGAACGTGAATACTTGATGGTATCCAACTTGTTTCACCAAGTCGTATGTTTGTTGGAAATCATCTTCCGTTTCTCCAGGAAACCCGACGATGATGTCGGTCGACAGCGCAATGTCAGGTACTGCCTTACGCAGCTTGCGTACAAGCTCAAGATAATGTGCGGAAGTATAACGGCGGTTCATGGCTTCGAGTATCTTATCGGAACCCGATTGAGCGGGTAGGTGGAGCGCTGGCATAAGTGAGCGAAGCGTAGCGAACTTCCCGATAACCTCGTCAGTCAGATCCTTTGGGTGACTCGTTGCGAAACGGAGCCGCTCGATTCCTGTCGCGTCGATTGCATCGAGTACGTCGGCGAATCGTGGTTCTCCGTACAGATCGCGGCCGTAGGAGTTCACGTTTTGCCCCAGCAGCGTGATCTCCTTTACACCGGCGGCGACATAGGAACGTGCCTCGCTAACGATGTCGTCCATCGCACGTGACTTCTCACGGCCACGCACGTACGGCACGATGCAGTACGTGCAGAAGTTGTTGCAGCCGATGGTGATGGGCAACCACGCCGCCCAGGCATGCTCGCGGGAAGTCGGCAGTTCGGTTGGGAAGCTGTTCGCCGAATCGAGCACCTCAACATGGTGTCCACAATCGGCAATCGCTTCACCCAACAGGCTTGGCAGCGAGGCGAGGTTGTGTGTACCGAACACTACATCGAGATGTGGTAGCTTCTGTATGAGTTTTTCGCCATCGCGTTGGCCGATGCAGCCTCCCACGGCAACGATGCGTTTCGTAAGCGGAGATTCTTTTCGCAAGGGCACGTTTTTCAGCGATGCCACCTGGCCGTATAGGCGTACATCGGCCGCTTCGCGCACGCAACACGTCATGTAGATGACTATATCAGCTTCAGGGATGGAGTTGACCGGCAGCGAACCTAAGCCTTCGAGCATGCCCGAAATGCGCTCGGAATCGTGTTTGTTCATTTGACAGCCGAATGTGACAACATGGAAAGTCGTTCCAAAGAAAGGCGTAGATGTCGTCATGAGGTACCTCAGTTCGAAGCAAGGTGGCCATTGTCTGCATACTGCGTACCATGTGTTGTTGCAGTGCCGTGCAGGTAGCGAGGCTCGACCGAAAAGCGAATGGCGGTGCGATACTCTCCGTCGATAACGATGTCGGCAAACGAGGGAACGCAGGCGATTTCAATGCCGATAGGTGCAAGAAAGCCGCGCGATATAGCGATGGCCTTCACTGCTTGGTTTACTGCGCCAGCGCCCACCGACTGGATTTCAACACAAGCGCCATCTTTGATCATACCTGCAATGGCACCCGCAACTGATGCAGGGGATGACTTTGATGAAACCTTCAAACAGCCGATATCGGCTTTGCGATCATGATCGGACATGGAATTCCTTTGGTTTGTGCTTCGTTTAAACTGCGTGTAGGCTCAAGCGATGGTGTATATGCGCAACGCGCGAGCAATAGACAGCATTCTACCATTTCATAGTGCACAATCAATCGGTTTCGCCTAATCAACGGGACGAAACGGAATGAATACGCGAATGCCGTCTTTTCCAACCGTCACTTGAGGATCGACGTCGGGTTCCAGATAGTAGCGCGCTGCTATGTCGTCGTAGGCTACTCGTACGGCTTCTTCAAGCATGTGTCGGTCATTGTCGTGGAGTTTGAGCCCCTTGAGCACGTGATCACTCGTATGATTTGAGGCTTTTGTGTTTGACTCCTTGTGTGACGTGTGAGTGTCGTGCTTGTTTTGTCGAGTAAGCTCGGCAGCGACGATGCTTGCCAAGTTGGCAGGGGCTGCTATTTCGCCGTTGAGGATGCGCCGTGCCGATCGAACCGACAGATCGAGCCCGATCGCTTGCGCGTTGGCGGCGAAATGTTCCGGGCTAGCACTTGCCGCTAAACGTTCGCAGAGGGGAAGGCTGCTTGAGTCTGCGTGGAAGATACGCCTTTCCGCCGACATCGCATGTAAGCCACGTTGGTATAAACACGATGCGATTTCGGTCGACGAACCTGCGAACACAAGACACTGATGATGAGAATCAAGCGCAAATTCGCAGGCGGTGCGCACGATGTTGCGTGGGCCGAGTACTTTCACCGAGGATGCTTCGCGGTGAAACGAAGGAAACGTTGACTGGTCGGCCTTCTCCCCCACACGCTGCACGTCAGTTTCAACGAGCAGTGCCGTGCCTAACCCCTTATCCGATGCAAGTACTGAAGCTATTTCGGCGTTCTCGCGGATGGAGAAAAGAGCCATGCCCCTTCCGTGCACACCCCACGTATCGATATGCATGGTGTCGAGTTTCGAGGTCACCCGAGGTTCGAACACTGCATCGTGTAAATGGGGCGGAATGCCGCATCCGTTGTCGATCACGCAGATTCGCCGTCTGGTGCCCTCACGCGATGTTGCGAGATAGATTTCGGTTGCATCAGCGTCGCGGGCGTTTCTGAGCATCTCAATGACAATGTCCTCGCTTGATCTGATGTCGTGAACAGCCTGGCGTCGCTCCGCCTCTTCCGACCTGAGACGAACAAAGCCATCTCCAAGATCGTCTTCGATCCGGAGATGGCTCGTTGCGCAAACAGCGTCGATGAATTGTTCGAGCGATGCGGAATCAGACATCGTGATACGCAGGTTATTTGGCGATGCCGATGGCGCGGCTCTCGCGAATGACCACGACCTTCACTTGTCCGGGGTACTGCATCTCGCTTTCAATGCGCTGGGCGATGTCGTGTGCAAGCACTGTGGTGGTAGCCTCGTCAACCACATCGGGCTCAACCATCACGCGAACCTCACGTCCCGCCTGGATGGCATATGTGCGCTCGACACCTTTGTAAGAATTCGCGATTTCCTCGAGCTTTTCGAGACGCTTGATGTACGCGTCAAGGGTTTCCTTGCGTGCACCAGGACGAGCGGCAGAAACTGCATCAGCGGCCTGAACCAACACTGCGAGTACACTTTGCGGATCGATGTCATTGTGATGTGCTTCGATAGCATGCACGATCTCAGGCTTTTCGCCGAAGCGCCGTGCAAGGTCGGCGCCAATGACAGCGTGGCTACCCTCGACTTCGTGGTCAACTGCTTTTCCTAAGTCGTGCAGAAGACCGGCACGCTTGGCAGGAATGGGATCAAGCCCCAGCTCGGATGCCATTACGCCAGAAAGGTAGGCAACCTCAAGAGAATGATTGAGCACGTTTTGCCCGTATGAGGTGCGGTACAACAAGCGACCAAGTGTACGCACGAGCTCGGGGTGCAGGTCGTGAATTCCCGTGTCGAACGTGGCTTGCTCGCCGGCTTCCTGGACGCGCTGATTCACGAACGTTTCGGCCTTTCCGAACATCTCTTCGATGCGAGCCGGATGGATTCGACCGTCAGCAATGAGGTTTTCCATGGTGACACGGCCGATTTCACGGCGAACCGGATCGAAACACGAAATGGTTACGCACTCCGGCGTGTCGTCGATGATGAGATTCGTGCCAGTTAACTGCTCAAATGAGCGAATGTTGCGGCCTTCACGTCCGATAATGCGGCCCTTCAGGTCGTCCGACGGTATGCTGATGGAAGAAACCGTGGTTTCAGCCGAATGATCGGCGGCTACACGCTGAATAGCAAGACTCAAGATAGAGCGGGCGCGCTTATCTGATTCGGCTTTCACGCGGGCTTCCGCATCGCGGATGATAGCGGCGGACTCATGAGCAACGTCATCCTTGAGCGAAGATAGTAGCTCTGCTTTCGCCTCTTCTGAGGTCATGCCAGCCACGCGCTCAAGGTGTTGTCCCACTTCGGCTTCTGCCTGATCGAGCTTGCGAGAACGGCTTTCTAGCTGACCTTGTAATGATGAAATCTGATGTTCGCGGGCATCGAGAGTTTCAACTCGCTTGTCAAGTGACTGTTCACGCTGGCTGAGGCGCGATTCAGCGACGCGTACTTCCTTCAGGCGTTCTTTACTTTCAGCTTGGGCTTCTTGCTTGAGCTTGAGAGCCTCATCCTTTGCTTCAACAATAGCTTCGCGTTTGAGTGTCTCGGCTTGCCGCTTCGCCTCGGCAACGACGCTTTCCGCCTCTTGAGCGGCGCGTTTCGTGGATGCGTTGACCAGGTAACGAGCGATTACGAAGCCGAGGGCGATGCCGATGGCAGCGCCGATGAGCAACCATAGATAACTTGGCATGTTATGCCCCCTTTCATGTATGGGTTTACTTATCCAATCGAGTTTGCTTTCCATGAAAAAACCCGGGTTAACCGGGCATGAGTAAGCGCACGTATGATGAGACGCCTTATACGATTGTATATATAAAGCACCTGCAATAGGCGCGATCACTCAAGCTCCCCTAATGATAAAGGTTTGGCAAGCATTTGTAAAAAACTCCCTGCGAAAAAACACTCAGGATCTTATGTTCCTGTTGTCCTATTGTGTCCCTTGGGTAACTATGCTCTGCTCGCTCCATTCGCGGGCAACCACGGCGGATATATGTGAGTCGAAGCCCTTGCGCATGAGAAAGCGATATGCACCTTCACGTTGGTTCTTTGAACGGGGTGGATGCGCAAGCAACGCAGTGCGAGCACGCTTGAACTCATGACTATCCCCTAAATCGGTTTCCGCGAACGCCTCCACCGTAGCTGGATCGATGTCTTCGCTCTCAAGTTCTCGTGCGATGCCTGCGCGGCCCTTTCCCTGAGCAAGACGACTTCGCACGAGTACGTCGGCAAAACGTGTGTCGTCAAGAAGGCCGCAACGTACTGCACGGTCTACTGCACTATGTGCAACATCAGAGGAAAACCCTTCGTGTTCAAGTTTACGTAGCATGCCTGCAGTGGACTGCTCCCGCCGCACCGAAACTCGTGTAATTCTACGAAAGGCGTCTTCTTCGGTATACGTGCGCTCTGCCTTTCGGGAGACTTCACTTCGGGTATTGCAGCTCTGACGGTTGTAGACACCTTTCCCTATGCTATTTGTACGCGTGATGGATGCTTGTTTGTAATGGTTAGAGCCCGATTCCATTGCCGCTATACGAGCGCGCAGCTCTTCGATCGTCGCATTGTTCGCCATACGCGTTACTTCTTACCCTTCGGTTTTGCCGCAGGTGTAAGCGCGTCAGCCTGTGCCGCCTCGCGTGTGATAATGGGCACGCCGTAGTATTCGCGAACCTTCACTTCAATTTCGTCGCGTAGATCGGGGTTGTCACGCAGCGTCTGCTTCGCAGCTTCTCGGCCCTGCCCAAGGCGGTCTTCGCCATAGGTGTACCAGGCGCCACTTTTCTTCACAACACCGCTTTCGGCGGCCATGTCGATGATGCTACCTTCGCGCGAGATGCCCTCACCGAACATGAGATCGAATTCTGCTTGGCGGAACGGCGGCGCTACCTTATTCTTCACGACTTTAGCGCGCACGCGATTACCAATGCTCTCGCCATCTTTCTTTATGCTGTCGATGCGTCGGATATCGATGCGCACGCTCGAGAAAAACTTAAGTGCCCGTCCACCCGTGGTGGTTTCGGGATTACCGAACATAACACCAATCTTTTCACGAAGCTGATTAATGAAAATGCACGTGGTTTTTGATTTCGACAGTGAACCTGCCAGCTTGCGCAGCGCTTGCGACATCAGCCTCGCTTGCAGGCCAACCGTCGTGTCGCCAATTTCCCCTTCGATTTCAGCACGGGGAACAAGTGCTGCTACCGAGTCGACAACGATAGCATCAATAGCACCGGATCGCACAAGCATGTCACAGATCTCAAGTGCTTGTTCGCCGGTGTCGGGCTGAGAAATGAGCACTTCATCGATATCGACACCTAAGCGAGCCGCATATACGGGATCGAGCGCGTGCTCGGCATCAATAAAGGCAACAACTCCTCCGAGCGCCTGCGCCTCGGCGAGGATCTGTAACGCGAGCGTGGTTTTGCCGCTTGATTCAGGCCCGTAGATCTCAACGATGCGACCGCGAGGAACGCCACCAATGCCGAGCGCAGCGTCAAGCGGTAGTGCACCGGTGGGTATGGCCTCTACGATTAGATTCTGCCCGTTGTCTCCGAACTTCATGATCGAACCCTTGCCGAACTTCGATTCGATCTGATCGGTGGTGACTTTTAGCATCTTCGCTTTCTCGTCGTTCATGCGAGTCCTTCCCCGTCGCGCTGCGAGCGTTTCCTGTTGATAATCGAATCCTATACGAACATCTGTTTGGAATCAAGCTCTTTCATTGAATTTTGATGCAACGACACGATAACCGAAATGAACTCGCTGTTTGTAGCGGAAACCTTGCAGGAATCTTAGAGGTTCTTGCAAATAACGCTACGAATCACATGCTCGTTTTTGTCAAAACGCATTCGGATAACACGGCGAATACTCGCGATGTCCTGATTTGATACACAAACAAGAAAGGAGCCCTTTGAGGCCCCTTCCTGTCGCATCCAGTCACGCTTTGCTTTCGCGCGGTTGTACTTCGTGTCGCCATGTGTGCCATGCCCGCACGCGAATCCGTTGTAGTGTGGCTTTTTTGCCAGAGTGGCCTCTTCGGCCGATTGCCGCCACACCACGTTGCCGCTTCCATGAGCTAACATATTCCGTTTTTTCGACATACGCCTCACCTCCTTCAATGCATTGCTGACGTTCTTCCACATCATAGCACAGACGTTCTTGAGAGTGTTCTTTCGATTCATTCATACCTGTTATCAGGTTATTTACTGCAAAAAACTAGTAAATACTCGTTACCTGTAGTAGACTAGTAAGGACTAGTTATTAACCGTGTAGAAACTAGGATAAACTATGGTACGACCATCGAACCAGACGCGCAACACGCGCGAGGAAATTCTGAATGCGTCTATGACGTTGTTTGCATCAAGAGGCTTTAAGGCAACCACCGTAAAGGAAATTGCTGCCACTGTGGGCATTAAGGACGCTTCGTTGTACAACCATTTTCCAGGTAAGCAAGCTATTTTCGACGCTATTATTGAGCGCGAACTTACACGGATTGAGCATGCGTTTCAAGATTCGAATGCCATGTTCGATATGAGTGACAGCTCAAGCATATCCATTGCACACAGCATTGATCAGCTTGAAGATGCTCTTATGAAAAGCTACGAATCCTTTTTCACTGATGCGGGAATGATTGCGCTTCGTAAGATGCTTACTGTTAACCAATTTGAAAGCGAGCAAGCAGGAATGCTCTATCGCAGGATCTTTCTCGATCAGCCACTCGCGTTTCAAACGTCTGTCTTTGAGCGTCTCATTGCGATGCGTGCGTTCGCTCAGGGTAATGCGCGTATCGACGCATATGAATCATATGGACCTGTGTTCGTTATGCTTTCCCAAGGGCTTAGCTGGAAGGAAGCTCAACCGAAGATCCGTGCCCTTCTTCGGGCGTTCGAGCGCTCACATAATGCGCAAGTCCAATAGCAACATGCTGTTGCTTTACGTGTCTATGGTATACGTGTTTCAATGGAATTGTTTGGAAGTATCATGCCTGTCGAGCAAATAACGGTATCTTTAACTGACAACCCACATCAAGCAAGGAGCATCATGAACGAATCTATGCAATCTGCAGTAACTAACGCAGCTGTTGACACTTCCCGACCGTTTGACGACGACGAAACCTCGCTGGGAGCATCTATTGCCAAGCATCGAAAGCTTCGAGGCCTTACCCAGGAAGAGCTGGCGCGGAAGCTTTACGTTACTCGACAGGCGGTGTCGCGCTGGGAAACCGGTGAAACGATGCCCGGCATTGACATGCTCAAGCTTATTGCCATAACGCTCAATGTGCCCATTGCACATCTGCTTGAAGCACCCGCCAGCGTCGACGGCTACTGCCAAAGCTGTGGCATGGGATTTTTCGGTCAGCCGGAAAACCATGGCACCAATGCTGATGGAACACCGTCTGCTGACTACTGTACCTGGTGCTACCAGAATGGTGAGTATGAGCGTGAGGAAACCATGGACGACCTTATTGAGCGTTGTGCGCCGTATATGATGGAATCGACGCATGTTTCTCATGACGAGGCTGTCTCGATCATGGGAGCCATTCTCCCCAACCTGAAACGCTGGAAGGATTAGGAGCTGCTATGCCGCGGGAGAGCCTGACCACACAGCGTGAGCGTGCCGGCGCTATCGAAGAACGCATGTTTTCGCACTACGGTGAGGGTGCGTGCTCTCTTGAGCACGAAACCCCTTTTCAGTTGACCGTTGCTGTGGTGTTGTCAGCACAATGCACTGATGCTGCCGTAAACAAGGTGACACCAACGCTGTTTATGCGTTATGGCACCCCAGAACGCATGGCGGCTGCAAGCCCCGCAGATATCGAAGCAATCATTCATTCGCTGGGGTTCTTCCGTACCAAGTCGAAGAATCTCATCGCGCTCGCACAAACTGTGCTCGCCGAGTTCGGGGGCGAGATTCCCAATGATATCGACAAGCTACAGAAACTTCCAGGCGTTGGCCGCAAAACCGCCAACGTGGTCATGTGCCAAGCGTTTCGCAACCCGCAAGGCATCGCTGTTGACACACATGTGTTCCGTATTGCCCATCGGCTGCGTTTCGCCACGCGCAATGACGATACCCCAGCGAAAACTGAGGCAAAGTTGCTGAAAGTCCACCCGCGGCAAACCTGGCTCTACATCAACCACCAATGGGTGCATTTCGGGCGTGATTATTGCCGCGCACGCAACCCGAAGTGTGCAGAGTGCTTCATTTCTGACCTTTGCCCGAGCTTCGGCTGTGAAGCGCGTTAAGGGAACAGTGGTTTATTCTGCCAGTTCTGGCGTCAGGAACCTTCAAACCCAGAACAAGACAGCCTATGTTTAGTGTTTCCTTAAACGGATACGAGAACACCGCTACTTAAGCCTAAGCTTGACGGCCAGTCAACACCGATAGCGCGTGCTTGTGCATACGAATGTCGAATTCCCGTCCGCGTATGCGTTCGCCATCGGCCTGAGCTGGCAGCTCGCTTTCGAAGCGTACGTGCACGCCACTCGCCTGTGCGAGGTGGATCTGGCGAAACCTTGTATGATGTCCGCCCTTGGCAAGCAACAGAATGCCTGTGGCAGAAAGCGAGCTCAGTGGTGGTGTCGCTAAACACACATCGAAGAGTCCGTCATCGATGCGGGCACTCGGACACACTTTAAAGCCGCCTCCATACGTAGGTCCTATTTGCACGGCGAACAGATGGGTTTCACCAGAAAAACGCTGTGGAGCTGCAACGGATGCGCTATCGTGTACAACTTCTGCAGCATCCATGAGATCGGTGGCGTTTGCGTGTTCAAGTTCGACATCTACTTCAACGACAGGGTGGTTATTTCGAGCGCTCACATCGTTAGCACTCTCTGTGCCGCTTAATTCTAGGCTTTCCCATCTATCGGCAGTACCGGTAAAGCCGGTCATATCGGCGCCGAACTGGAAGGGACGTAGGGCTCCAAACAGCTGCGCGATTGCGCTTTCCAGATACAGAAGCGTACCGGTACGCCCTGTTCGTTGCCGGCGCTCAACCGTATCGAGCGCGATGGCGGCATCCAGCCCAAATGAGAGCGTTTCGGCGAAGTATTCTCCGTTCACGCATCCAACATCGGCAGGTGTAATGTTGAATTCAAGGAGCTGTTTGAGGGCGCGGTCGGGTTTTGCTGACATACCAAGTGTTGCCGCATAGTCGTTTCCCGACCCGAAGGGAATAAGCCCAAAACGAGGACGATCCGTTTCGTTGCGAGCCATCAGCCCGTTAACCACTTCGTGTACCGTTCCATCACCTCCCACAGCGATTACGGTGCGGTATGTTGGATGAAGCGTTCGTACGATATCGATGGCGTGCTGAGCATACTCGGTTGGGAATAAATCACATGCGTCTGCTCCCATTGCACTACGCAGCTCACACACGATGCGCTGAGCAACGTCTATCCCTGCGCCGCTTCGTGCTGCTGGGTTCGCGATAACGGCAATTCTCGCAAACTGATGCACGGTTTCTCCTTTACATGATGGATGGCGGCGTGTACTTGATCGAGCCGCTCTGCGACATAATCGGCTACTTTGTCGCGTTTTGCAAGGGTAAACGCAACAGTGTCGTTTCACGTCACCGCTCACCGCTTGTCGGCGTCTTTCCCCCGGTAATATGGGTTTTCTTGTTGCTTTTGTCGCGCATCGCTACAATGCAGGCATACAGCGAAAGGGGCATCAATGAAAAAGCAGACCGTAGCCACGTTTCGCGCGGCGAAGCAGGCAGGCACCAAGCTGGCCATGCTTACTGCGTACGACTATTCAACCGCAAAATTGGTTGATGAGGCAGGTATTGAAGGCATTTTGGTGGGTGATTCGCTGGGCATGACCATGCTCGGATACGATGACACGCTGCCCGTAACCATGGACGACATGGTGCATCACACGCGCGCAGTTACGCGCGGTGCCGAGCATGCGCTCGTGGTTGCCGACATGCCGTTCATGTCGTACCATCTTTCACCCGCTCAAGCGGTGGAAAATGCTGGGCGACTGGTGAAGGAAGGCGGCGCGCAGGCGGTTAAGATTGAAGGAGGCGCACAGTTCGCATCCGAGATACAGGCCATCACTCGCGCATCAATTCCCGTGATGGGGCATTTGGGTCTCACACCACAATCTATCAATGCGTTTGGCGGCTTTAAGGTACAGGGTAAGACCACGCAGGCTGCACAGCGTCTGGTTGACGACGCCCGCGCAATCGAAGCGGCGGGTGCGTTTTCTATCGTACTCGAGTGTATTCCATCTGAACTTGCGGCTATTATCACAGAAGCAGTGGATGTTCCAACTATCGGCATTGGTTCGGGTGCGGGATGCGATGGGCAAATTCTGGTGTATCAGGACATGTTGGGTATGTACGGAAACATGGCACCGAAATTTGTTCGTCGGTTTGCCGAAGTGGGCGACATGATGAAAACGGCGTTTGCCGACTACCGTACTGCCGTGCAGGATGGGAGCTTTCCTGCCCCCGAGCATACGTTCGCCGCGCCTTCGGGCACGTTCGACGGCGTGAACTAGCTGTTCATTACCCAAACCGCTGAAGAGACGCAATTAACAACGAGCAATACGGGTGCGGACGGGTTCAGCCAAGACTGCATCCGTACATAGAAAAGGATCATTCATGACGCAGATCATCACCACTATAAGCGAAATGCGTGCGCAGGTGCGCGCTTGGAGAAGCGCTGGCGAATGTGTTGGCCTTGTTCCCACCATGGGCTACCTGCACGAAGGGCATAAAAGCCTCATTGAACGCTCTGTTGCTGACAACGATCGCACGGTGGTGAGCGTGTTTGTAAATCCCACGCAGTTTGGTCCGAACGAAGACCTCGAAAGCTACCCGCGTGACCTCGACCGCGATGTTGCGCTCGTTGCGCATGCCGGTGCCGATGTGGTGTTTCATCCCGAACCTGAAGAGATGTACTTCCCTGACCGCTCCACCACCGTACACGTGGAGGGCTTGGGAAACGAGCTTTGTGGTAAGAGCCGCCCGATTCATTTCGACGGCGTGTGCTTGGTGGTAAGTAAACTCTTAAACATCACCACGCCCGTTCGTGCGTATTTCGGACAGAAGGACGCCCAACAGCTGCTTATCGTGCGGCGCATGGTGCGCGATTTGAGCATCGGTACAGACATCGTGGGCTGCCCCATTGTGCGCGAAGCTGATGGGTTGGCGAAAAGCTCGCGCAACACGTATCTTTCGCCTGCTGAGCGGGCTGCGGCCGTTGTGTTATCCCGTTCGCTTGCGTGTGGCCGCGCGGTAGTTGAATCTGGCGAGCGTAGTGCTGAGGCCGTGCGTGCGGCCATACGCGCCGAACTGGCAACCGAACCGCTTGCCGAACCTGAATACGTCGAAGTTGTTGACACGAATACGGTAAGTCCCGTCGACGTTATAGCTGGTGAAGTGCTGGTGGCTATTGCGGTACGCATCGGCACCACGCGCCTGATCGACAATTTCTTCTTCGATCCAGACGCATAGGCGTTGTCTATCACCTTTGATTGAGATACCGCTTGGTTTATAAACCAGTAACACGTACGTAAGCCCATAGGTGTTTAGAGAACGTTCGAGAAAGGACCATAAAACCCCATCATGCAGCTGACTATGTTGAAGGGAAAGATCCACCGCGCCATCATACAACAAGCCGACGTGGACTACGTCGGATCTATCACTGTTGACCCGGTACTGCTTGATGCGGCTGGCATTCTCGAGTACGAGCGTGTGCAGGTGGTCGATGTGAGTAATGGCGCACGCTTCGAAACCTACACCATCGCTGGCGAAGCAGGAAGTGGCATGGTGTGCGTGAATGGCGCTGCGGCGCATCTGGTTACGCCGGGAGACCTTTGTATCATCATGTGCTACTGCCAAATGACACCTGTTGAGGCACGCGAACATCGCCCACGCGTGGTGTTCGTTGACGATAAGAACGCCATTGCCAAAGTTGCGCGCTACGAGCGTCACGGCGAAATTCACTGACTCGCTGGCGTATTCCGAATATAACGTGACGAAGTGTGATTCTCGTCACGTTATTACTTTTCGGTAACCTCGCTTGCAAGCGTCTCTAATGCGGCGCGCACTGTCAATCGTCGCACCTGACTGCGATCGCCTGGTACGAACAGCCGCATCGCTTGTGCTTCGTGTGCATTGGCCCAACCAATCCATACGGTTCCCACTGGCTTGCTCGGCTCCGCTCCTGTAGGTCCGGCAATTCCTGTTACCGACACCGCAACGTCGCAGCCAAGTGCTTGACGAGCGCCGCGAGCCATATCAAGCGCCACTTGTTTGCTTACTGCCCCATCGTCGGCGAGTGTGCGGGAACCGACATGCAGCGCCGCATACTTCACTTCGTTCATATAACTGGCAATGCCACCACGAACCACCGTTGAGCTGCCGGGCACTGCTGTCAACGCCGCACAGATTCCACCGCCTGTCAGGCTTTCGGCTGTGCCTATGGTCACACCGCGCTTGGCGGCTGCGGTAATCACGCTGCTCGCCGTTTCAACCAAGGCGCGGTCTTGCGCCAACGCAAGCTCAGCTTCGGTCGCCGCGCGTGTATACGTTTCATCTTCGGCGCGCGTCGCATCGAGGTTTTGCGCTAGTAGTTCGATTAACGATTCGGACACAGGCTGCGCTGCTGTGTCCGGGTCTGCTGTGGCTCGCTTGCCCGACGGCGCAAAGCCCAGCAGTTGCTTCGCCTTCACAAAGTAATCGAGCATGCTCACAATGGTCAGCACTAACGCTACGATCATTACAAGCCAGGCAATAATATAAAGCGGGTTTTGGAGTGGATTGTCGCCGCTTTCAAAAGGTACGCCGTCCATCAAGATAAACAACACAATCGCCACCATCTGGGTGACCGTTTTTGCCTTTCCATACCAGCTTGCGGCAATCACCGTACCTTGATTCGCCGCGATCATGCGGATACCCGACACGATAAACTCACGCGACATGATGATCAGTGTCACCCATGCAGGCAGTACGCCCAGCTCGGTGAGCGACAACAACGCTGCTAGCACGAGTATCTTATCGGCGAGCGGGTCCATAAACTTACCGAAGTTGGTCACTTCGCCGCGACTGCGGGCTAAATATCCGTCGAGTGCATCGGTAGCTGCGATCAGCACAAACACCGCCGCCGCAACCCAGGGCTTCCACACTTCGCCGCCATCAAGAAAGGGGAACCAATCGAACCAGGGAGCCAAAAACACTACTACAAACACCGGCACGAAGCAGATGCGCGTAAGCGTCACGATGTTCGCCGGCGTCCAGAGCCGTTCTTGTGGTTCCTGAGCCATGTTTATTCACCTTCCATTTCGTACAGCAGCGTATCGGTGATGGTAACCCGCCGCACGTCGCCGACGTTTCCTTCGCTCACATACACCACACCGTCGACCTCGGGTGCTTGGCACATGGCACGCCCGAACAGTTGGCCATCCTCTTCAATACCTTCGATCAGCACGTCAAAGGTACGCCCAATGCGTGCAGCAATAATCTGGGAGCACACACTGTCGGCAATGTCGCGCACACGTTGGGCACGATCGCGCTTCTCATCTTCATCAATTTGGTCAGCCAGCGCCGCCGCACGCGTTCCTTCTTCGCGCGAGTACGGGAATACACCCACGTAATCGAAGTAGCCTTCCTCCACAAACGAGCACAAATCCTCGAACTGCTCATCGGTTTCACCGGGAAATCCGGCAATGAGTGTGGTCCGCAGCACCACATCGGGAAGCATGCAGCGAATCCTATCAACCAACTGCACGAACTCGTGTCTGTTACCGTGGCGATTCATCGCCTGCAGCAAGTTTTCATCAACGTGTTGCAAGGGAATATCAAGGTAGTTACAGATGTTATCGTGCTTTGCGAATACATGGAGCAGCTCGTCGGTTATTCCTTCGGGTTGCAGGTACATCACCCGAAACCACATGTGGGCGAACTCATCAGCGAGGCGATCCATCAAACTTGCGAGCGTATCGTCGGAACCTAAGTCGGAGCCCCATCGCCCAGTATCCTGCGCGATAAGCACAATCTCTCGTGCGCCGGCAGCTATGCTACGCGACACCTCTTGGCGGATGTCGCTGTACGTGAAGCTGTGATAGCGCCCTCGGATGTACGGGATCGTACAGTACGAACAGAAGCGATCGCACCCGTCGGAAATCTTCACGTATGCCGATACAGCGCTCATCTCCTGGTCAGACAACGTATAATCGGCAGCTTCGATGGTAAGGGCGCTGGTACCTGCGGCGTTCGCTTTGCCGTATGAGGCATCATCGTCAATCGGTCCCACGGTGCGATCAATGCCAAACAGGTAGCACAGGATGCTCACAATGTCGTCTTCCCTACTGCACGGCACAAACATGCTTGCTTCGGTTAGCTCGGCGGCAAGATCGTCCCCGTAGCGCGCCGGCATGCAGCCCGCCACCACAAGCTTCGTGTGGCCACAACGCACAGCATCAAGAGCCGCCACGTCGAGAATTGCCTCAATGCTTTCCTCGGTTGCGCTTTGAATAAACGAGCAGGTGTTCACCACCACAGCGTCGGCGTCAGCAATCTCATTAACAATGGAGAAGCCTGCATGCGCGAGCCGCTCCTGCATATGTGCGGTGTCGACCTCGTTCTTCGCACAACCAAGCGTGAGAAACGACACTGCCAACGGCAATGTTTCGTGTGAAGGGTGCGTCATGGGATGCGCCTAGCGATAGTTCACGTACTGAAGGGGCTGACCGTAGTCTTTCTCCTTCAAAAACGCGATAACCTCTTGCAGTGTGTCGCGGGAAGCTGAGCTTACGCGCAGCTTGTCACCTTCGATGGTTACCTTCACCTTCATCTTGGTGCCGCGAATGTCCTTCGATATGGTGCTGGCGGTATCACGGTCGATACCTTCGACGATAGTTGCCACCTGACGTACGCTTTGTCCTGCCGCGGGCTGTGGGTCACCCCACTTCACGGCGGAAAGCTCAATGCCGCGGCGAACAAGCTTTGAGCCCAACACGTCGATGACTTGCTTTGCTACGAAATCGGCGGGAGCCGATACGGTAAAGGTCTTCTTTGCTTTGTCAAGCGTTATTTCCGCGCCGGAACCTTTGAGGTCGTAGCGCTGGGAAAGCTCCTTGCGAGCCTGCTGGAACGCATTGTCTATCTCTTGCATGTCGACGGTGGAAACCACGTCAAAGCTTGATTCCTTAGCCATGGAAGCATCCTTTCTCGCATTGCGATGCGCGTTGGTACAGCCACGATGTTATCCGTATAGGATACCTTACCTTTTCCTTATGAAAGGGCGTAACGCGCAATCAGCGCGCACGCGCACGATAAAAGCGACATATTGGAAAGCAAGCAAGATTCGCGAGAGATAGTTGTTCAAAGCCACCTGCGCAGGGCTGAATGTTATCAGCAGTTCGCTCGCTCCTACGACAGGAACCGCTTGGGTAGCGGTAGGCGTACAAGGCTGCCACTTTCAAGGCTTTCGGGCACGGCGATCTCGTAGTAGCTCTCCGTTGTCGCATGACCGGCACCTTCGACGAGCACTCGTTCCTCAGACCCCGCCCGGGCTGCATAATCTTGTTCGCGCAGGTGGTCGCTTAGCTGACGCAGGTGTGCCGCTCGTTCAAACCGCAACGCATGTGGAACTTGGTCGCTACGTTGTGCCGCTGGCGTACCTTTGCGAAGTGAATAGGGAAACACATGCAGTTTCGAGAACTCGCAGGTAGTACATACGGCGCACGTTTCTAAAAACTCTGTTTCTGACTCGCCAGGAAACCCGGCAATCACGTCGGTTGTGAGCGACAGACTGGGCACCTGAACTCGCAAGTCATCGACAATTTCACAGAATCGTTCTGCGGAATACGGGCGAGCCATCTCGCGCAATACCTTCGAACTTCCCGATTGCAATGGCAGGTGCAAATGCCGACAGATACGCCCCTGAGTGCTTGACAGTAACTGCACGAAATCGGGCGCGACATCGCGCGGCTCGATACTCGACACGCGGAAACGAATGAGTTCCTGCGTACCGCGCGCACTACGGTCGGTAGCCTCGAGCAGGATCTTCAGTAGTCCCGCAAGGCGCACCTCACTCGCCGATCCCGTGGACGCGTGGTACGACCCCAAGTTGATACCGGTCAGTACCACTTCTTTCGCACCCGCCTGTGCCAGCTCGAGCACTTCGTCGACAATCGACGTGACCGGACGGCTCCAAGCGGGTCCGCGAGCTACGTGAACGATGCAATAGGTGCAGGCGTTGTCGCAGCCATCCTGTACTTTTACGCCGACACGCGTGCGAAAGCTCTCGCCAATACGCAATGCGGTTGCATGCGTGTGCGTAGTGTTCTCAAAACCATGCAGCTCCATGCGATCGAGCAGATGCACAATCTCACCAGCTGAGGCATCCTTATCACCAGCCAAGACATCTTCGATGATGCTCGATTGACCCTCAAGCACTTGCAGCAGTGTGCCTTTTGGTGCCACAACCACACGGTCACTCATGTCGGTATACGTTTTCGCGTCGATTGCTGCAGCGCAGCCAGTCACTACCACCAACGCATCGGGGTTCGCGCGCAGCGCCTGATGGGTTGCCTTGCGCGTTTTCCGTTCGGCCTGACCCGTGACCGTACACGTGTTCACTACCATCAACGCCGCATCGCCTGCATCGGTTGGGACGTGTCCGCGCGCCAGCAGCGCCGCTGCAAATGAATCGGATTCGACGCGATTCACCTTGCAACCGAGATTGACCACCTGAAACTTCATCGGATACCCCTTGCGCCTAAGCATCCCAGCTCGTAAAGCACAAGCGCCGGAGCAACCACGCCAGCGGTTTCGGTGCGCAGGATACTCGGCCCAAGCGATACAGTAAACCCGCGTTTAACACCTTCCACGATGCGGCTGACTTCACGATCAGCAAGCCCTCCTTCCGGGCCGACCACCACAGCTACACGTGCATCGGCAACCTGGCTGCAGGCGCAGCGCTTCATCCCTTCCCACAGAGCTTCATCAATGGCGGCTGACCCCGGCGCCTCTTCCCAGCACACAAGCACAGCTGTTGCTTCGCATATAAGCTCAATTGCCTGATCGAGTGTTGCAACTGGGGCAACATCGGGCACGAAGGGCTGCCCTGACTGCATGGCGGCCGACTTCGCAATAGTCTGCCAGCGCTCGCGTCGGGAAGCCGCCTTCTTCGCATCCAGCTTTACGATTGCGCGTTCGCAGGCAAGTGGCACAAACGCTGCCACACCTAACTCGGTGGCATGGCGTACGACTGAGTCCATCTTGTCGCCTTTTGCCAGACCCTGTACGAGTATCACCTGCGGTCGCGACACCTTCGCGTCTTCGCGACGAGCAATGCGCACAATTGGAATCGCATCGTCAATGCGAACGATCTCGCATTCGAAGTAGTCGCTTGCGGCGTCTACTACAGCAACATGTTCGCCGGGTGTAAGACGCAGCACGCGGGCATGCTTAGCATCGCCTGGCGCAAGACGCAGCGGAAACACCTCGTTGGTTTCCGCTGCAAGTACCTGATTATCCAAAAAGAACCGATGAAGAGACAAATGATCTCCTTTTACAACGGTGGAGCTGCTAGTTGAAGGCGTCGCGCAACTTCTGGAAAGGCGTGCGCGCATCCGCTACGTCTTCACCCATCTCAGCTGCCAGTTGCTCAAGGATCTCGCGCTGACGCTTCGTCAGCTTCTTCGGCACCACTACGTTTACGTGCACATACATGTCGCCGCGTGCGTCGCTGCGGAAGCGCGGCATGCCGTAGTTCCTCACGCGAATGACCTGTTCGTTTTGACATCCTTCGGGGATACGCACGCTAATGCGTTCGTCTTCCATGATGCCGTCGATCTCAATTTCGGCACCCAGTGAAGCTTGTGCGATAGACACGTTTACGCGAGTATGCAGGCTGTCGCCTTCACGCTCGAAGTATTCATGCTGTTGAATACGGCACGTGACAATAAGGTCACCCGATCGAGCCGCATGCATGCCGGCCTCTCCGAATCCGGTAATGCGCAGCTGCTGGCCGTCGCGGATGCCGGCTGGAACTTCCACGGTGACGCGCTGGCGATCGGGTACCCTGCCCTGCCCGTCGCATTCGGGGCACGGGTTTTCGATCGACTTGCCCGTGCCGCCGCATGTCTGGCACGGTGATGCTGTTTGCATGTCGCCCAAGAACGTGTGTTGCACGGTAACTACCCGGCCGCGCCCGTTACAGTCGGGACACACAACCTCGCGGCCGTTCTCACCCAAGCCCGTACCATCACAATCGGCGCACGGTGCCAAGCGGTCGTAAACAATTTCCTTCTTCACGCCTGACGCAACCTCTTCAAGAGTCAGCCGCAAACCGACTCCCATGTCGCGGCCTTCCGTGCGCGTGGTCGTCCGTCCGCCACTACCGCCGAAAAACGAGCTGAAGATATCGCCCATGCCGAAGCCGCCGCCGAACAGGTCCTCGAAATCGACATAGCCGCCGCCGAAGGGTGAACCACTCGACGCCGCACCGGGAATTGTGCCGAAGCGATCGTACTGGGCGCGCTTCGCAGGGTCGGATAGCACATCATAGGCTTCGTTGAGTTCCTTGAAGCGATCTTCGGCATCGGGTGCCTTGTTGATGTCGGGATGCAGCTGGCGCGCCTTGCGACGGAACGCCTTTTTTATCTCGTCGTCAGACGCATCGCGCGCGACGCCTATCACCTCATAAAGATCCTGAGCCATGAAACGTTACCTTTCCTTGCCGTGTGAAGATTCGGCTATCTATCCTGTAAAGCGGCGCTTGCAACCTGCACCGCGTGAATGACCTTCGAATAGTCCATGCGTGTAGGGCCAACAACTGCCACAACGCCGGTTGCCGCGCCTTCGCCGTAACTACTGGCAACCACCGATACGCCCGAGAGACCCGCCGCCACGTTTTCGCTTCCGATATGCACCGTTGGTAACGCACTTCCTGCATGTGCCGCATCATCAAAAATTTGCAGAAGCACAGTGTCATCCTCGAGTACTTCCATCACCGGAATGAGCGATTGCGAGCAGCTGAACTCGGGTTTCGACAAAAGTGAACTTACACCGAGTCTGCGAGCGCGCGAGAGTTCGCCCTCTTGCAGGCATGAGAGTACTTCTTCGAGAACCATGCGCACGAGTGGGTCGGCAACTGCCGTGCTGAAGCCATGTGCCAGGCGCTCTTCCATTTCGTGAAGCGAGCGCTCCGAGAACATTTCGGCGAGCAGGGTTTGTACTCGAGCAAGATCATCAGGTGAAATGTCGGTTGAGAACTCCATCTGGCGGTTAAATACACGCGCGTCTTCAGTGACCACCACTACAAGTGCTTTGCGCGGCGACAGTGAGATCACCGATATCTGCTTGATGCGCATGTCCATAACACTTGGCGCAATAACAATAGAAAGGCAGTCGGTGAAGCGAGAAAGCGCAAGCGAGGTTTGTTCAAGTAGCGAATCGAGCTCGGCGGCGCTGGCGCGCATGCGTTCAACCGCTGCGGCATACGGAGACTCCTGTGGCAGAAGACCCTGCTGAAACAGGCGGTCAACAAAGGCGCGATATCCGTAGTCGGTAGGAATGCGACCCGCCGAGGTGTGCGGCTGCGTGATGTAGCCGTCTTCTTCGAGCACCGATAGCTCGTTTCTCACCGTTGCTGAACTCACACCCAGCTGGTATTGCTCCACGAGTGTGCGCGACCCAACGGGAAGCGCGCGGGCCACGTATTCCTCTATAAGCGCTGCTAGAACGCGTTGTCTCCGGTCAGAAAGCATGGCACCTCCCTTTGCGTCGAATCCAAAACATGCCACGACCGCCCGCAGCGTCCCTCCGTTAAGACACTGGCGCGATCGACGTTGTATGTGAAACGCTATTTTAGCAGCCGACAAGCGCGAGTGCTAATATGAATGGTCAGCGAGGAAAAATTCAACGCGAGCGCCACATTCGGGCTTGAAACGCGCGAATTCGACATGAATATGAATGGGGTTTCTAAAGGGTTGCCAGCGGGATTGCCAGAACCCAGCGAGATGAATGTAGCCCCAGGTAATGCTTTACGGTGCAAGGTCGAACAAACGGCCGTATAATTCGTTGCCGCAAAGCCACCCTGTTTTGGTTGGCTTCCAACGCCCGTGCTCGTGCACAGCCAAACCATCGCGAGCAAGCTCTTCAAATGTTGTACGCACGTCGGGCAGAAGTTCGCTTGCCGCAGCAACGCGCTCGTCGCTTACTCCACGTGACATACGCATGCCAAGCATCAGGTCTTCTGCCGCCATCTGCCGCGCGTCAAGATCATCGGTAACCTGCCCGTCCTGCATGCGCATCCGTCGGTTTGAATTCTGCGTCATAGTGGTGGCCGCAAGCCCGAGTCCTAAATACGGCACGCCTGTCCAGTATGCCGTATTGTGCCTGCTCTCGAAACCTGGACGAGCGTAACTGGCAACCTCGTAGCGCGTAAACCCCGCTTGTCCGAGTACCTTTTCTGCTAGCTCCATGTGCTCAGCTTCTACATCATCGTCGGGTTCTTCCAACTGACCACACGCGACCATGCGCGCGAATGGCGTATGTTTTTCAATAGTAAGTGGATACACGCTTATATGTGTAACGCCCAACGAGACGGCTTCCTCCAAGCTTGCGCGGAAGTTATTGGCGCTCTGACCAGGAAGTCCGCACATAAGATCGATACTCACGTTCTCGAAGCGCTCTTGCGCCGCCACAATGGCGCGCCGGGCATCGTCGGCGCTGTGTGCGCGACCAAGCGTTTCCAATAAGCTGTCATTAAAGCTTTGCACGCCGATAGATAAGCGGTTTACGCCCAGCGCCCAGATGTCGCGCACCATACGCTCGGTTAGACTATCGGGGTTCGCTTCCATGGTGCACTCTACGTCTGGCTCAAGCCGTAGGGAAAGCGACAAGGTGTACAGCAGCATAGACAACCTTGAGGTGCCAACATGGCTCGGTGTGCCACCCCCAATGTATATTGTTTTCACCTCGGCGAGCTCGCCTTCTTTCGCCTTACGGCGGATTTGCAAGCACAAATCCTCCACGTACTCGTCGATCTCGGTCGAACCGGTTGGAACAGCGCGCGTCGTGAAATCACAGTAGCCGCAGCGCTGCACACAAAACGGCAGATGAAGGTAGAGCGCCTTATACGGATCATGCGGCATGTGTGGGTCCTTTCTGTTAACGCGGTGCTTTTCGGTAAGCTTAGGGCTGGCGAAACCAGCTAGCGTTTCTTACCTGCGCTCCGCGTTGCTTCCCTCAGCGATTTCTAGCAGCTCATCGAACACAGCGTCGAAATCCGAAAGCGTTGAGCAGTGGTTGATGCGCTCGCGCGCGCACGCCGCGCCCGGCAGGCCCGCCACGTACCACATGGCATGCTTGCGCATACGCACGATGTTTCGACCCTCACGTTGTGACAGTAACTGGGCATGGCGACGCGCCATGCGTAAGCGCTGCTCGACGGTTGGTGTACATGGTTCGCTGTTGCCCGCAAGCGCCGCTTTTACCTGGGAGAACAACCAGGGGTTCCCCTCAGCAGCACGCGCAATCATAATGGCGTCGCAGCCGGTCACGTCACGCATGCGCACGGCGTCGGCACCGCTTCGCACGTCTCCGTTGCCAATAACCGGTACGCGAACTGCATCCTTCACACGCGCGATGGTGTCCCAATCGGCACTGCCGCGGTACAGCTGCTCGGCGTAGCGCCCATGCACAGCAAGCGCGTCGGCACCGGCATCTTCCATGCGCTGTGCGAACTGTGGTGCCGTTTCGTCGCCTATCGACCAGCCACGCCGGAATTTCACCGTCACCGGATGGCTGACAGCCTTCTTTACCGCCCGCACGATGCTGGCCGCAAGATCGGGTTCGCGCATGAGTGCACTGCCGTCACCCTTGCTTACGATTTTGCGCGCGGGGCAGCCCATATTGATATCCAAGTACGCAAGCGTCTGACCCATCACGTCTTCAATCCACGCCGCTTGACTTGCCATAGTGTCGGGTTCATGGCCGAATAATTGCACACCAACGCTTTTCTCCCCTGCGGCCAGCGCCAGCAGGTTGCGGGTTTTCTCGTTGGCGTACGATAGCCCCTTCGCTGACACCATTTCGGTAAACGCCAGATCGGCTCCTTGTTCCAGACACAGCGTGCGAAACGCGATGTCACTCACGCCCGCCATGGGCGCGAGCAGCACATTGTATTTCCCAAACAACGTCACGCGTCGCGTTCCCTAGAAACTAAGCCCGCTACTCAGCGCGCCAATAACGCCCATACCGAGCGCGACGAGCAGCGCAACCGCCACTACGGCGACGAAGGCAACCAGGCATCCCGTTGCCTTTGATCCACGGGCGCGCTGAAGCTCTTCGGCGCATTTTTTCTCGTCGAAGGGGTCGTTGAGCCAGTCGTATTCTTCGCGTTTTCTTGTCATGGGCTAATCGTCCACCTTTAGAATCGCCATGAACGCCTCTTGGGGCACTTCCACATTGCCGATGGCCTTCATGCGCTTTTTACCGGCTTTCTGCTTTTCTAACAGCTTACGTTTACGACTAATGTCGCCGCCGTAGCATTTCGCAAGCACGTCTTTACGCTTCGCCTTCACCGTTTGGCGCGCCAGCACGCGCCCGCCGATAGCAGCTTGAATGGGCACTTCGAAGAGTTGCCGCGGAATGATCTCCTTCAGCTTCTCGCACAGTACCCGTCCGCGATCGTACGCCTTGTCTTTGTGCACGATAAACGACAGCGCATCGATTGGTTTTCCCGACAATAGAATATCTAGTTTCACCAGCTTGGATGGCTTGTATCCTGCGAAATCGTAGTCGAGGCTGGCGTAGCCTTTCGTACTCGACTTGAGCTTGTCGAAGTAGTCCAAGATAAGCTCGGATAGCGGAATCTCCCACAGCATCTCCACTGTGGTTTGTGAAAGGTAGTTCATCGTAACGAAGGTGCCGCGGCGCTGTACGGTAAGGTCCATCACCGCGCCCACGTAGTCGGGCGGAATGAGAATCTTCGCCTTCAGATACGGTTCTTCCACCATCACGATCTCGCCAGGATCAGGCATTTCTTGGGGCGAATGAATCGTGATTATTTCACCTGCCTGCTTGTGTATACGGTATTCAACACTCGGCGCGGTGGCCAGCAAGTCAAGCCCAAACTCGCGCTCGAGGCGCTCCTTGATAACTTCCATGTGCAATAGCCCTAAGAAGCCCACGCGGAAGCCAAAGCCCAGTGCATGTGACTTTTCGGGTTCCCAGACAAGTGCCGGATCGTTCAGCGATAGCTTCTCAAGTGCTTCTTTTAATGGCTCGTACTGGTCGCCATCAATGGGGAACAAACCCGTGTACACCATTGGTTTCGCCTCGCGATAGCCCGGCAGTGGCTCGTCGACGCCACCGTGCAGGGCGGTTACGGTGTCACCCACCTTCACCTGACGGACGTCTTTAAGGCCCGTGACCAGATATCCCACCTCGCCCACAGTTAGCTCGGGTAATGGCGTTTCGGCAGGGCGGCGCGCGCCAACTTCCTCAACTAACACCTCGGCACCGGTGGCCATCATACGCACGCGATCGCCTTTCGCAATGTGACCGTCAACCACGCGTATAAGTGCTACCACGCCGCGGTAGGCATCGAAGTAGCTGTCGAAGATGAGCGCGCGTAAGGGGGCATGTTCCTTCCCAGTTGGTGCAGGGATGCCGTAGACCACCGCTTCGAGCATGTCGTGTACGCCCTCGCCTGTCTTGCCGCTTGCAAGTACCGCATCGTCGGCGGGAATGGCCAGGCCATCCTCGATTTCGGCCCGCACGCGGTCGGGGTCGGCAGCAGGCAGATCGATCTTGTTGATGAGCGGAATAATCTCCAAGTTCGCGTTCATAGCCATCATGGCGTTAGCCACCGTTTGCGCCTCAACACCCTGTGTCGCATCGACTACAAGTACAGCGCCCTCGCATGCGGCCAAACTTCGGCTCACCTCATAGGTGAAGTCGACATGACCGGGCGTGTCGATAAGGTTGAACTGGTATTCCTCACCATCATCGGCTGTGTAATTCACACGCACCGCCTGGCTTTTGATGGTGATGCCGCGCTCGCGTTCGATGTCCATGGAGTCGAGCAGCTGCGCTTGCATGTCGCGTGCGGCCACGGTGCCTGTAAGTTCCAACACGCGGTCGGACAACGTCGACTTACCGTGGTCGATGTGCGCAATGATGGAAAAGTTTCTAATATGCGTTGGGTCGTTCGCCATAACCTTATCTTTCGATCAACTCTATTCATGTAACCAGCCGATGACGAAATCTTCGGCGGCGCAAAGCGTCAATGTTGCGATATTCTAACCTATGGATTGCGTGCGGTTCCGTTTTCAATATGGAAAAACGTTGATTCGGAAGAATAAATGGATTTTTCCCGTTCAGTTTGATAATCTATCGACTTGCGTAAACCAGCGACACCTGCGCGCGATATTCCCTATCCGCGAATCCGCAGACATGGCTGCATGAAGGATGTGCGTTGCTGGAGGGCCGAAGGCCTGCGGTGAGTCGGAAAACCAGTGGCTTGCCAACGAGATCGCGCGCACGTGCATTCGCTGTAGGGCGGCTGTTCACGTTGTGGTTGCGCGTTCTTTGCCTTCCTTCACCTCCACACACTGCATATGCTTTCGCTCTGCCGGTTCTCGGATGGGGAAACGACACGCGTCGACGGTTCGCACGTATTGTTCCGCATCGTTTCGAAGGAGAACGACATGGCAAATATTAAGAGCCAGAAGAAGCGTATTATCACCAACGAGAAGCGCCGCATGCGCAACCGCGCCGTCAAGTCGCAGCTGAAGACCGCTACCCGTCGCGTGAAGGACGCTGTGGCCGCCGGCAATGGTGCCGAGGCGTATGCTGCCGCACTGGCCGCTTGCCGTTTGATGGATAAGGCCGCTTCCAAGGGTGTTATCCACAAGAACCAGGCCGCCAACCGTAAGTCGGGCATCATGATGCTCGCAAACACCGTGGTTACCGACGCCGATCGTGCCGCGTATGTGAAGCCGGAGCCGAAGCCGCAGAAGACCGGTTCGAAGAAGGCCGCCCGCAAGGCTGCTAAGCATGCTGCCGTAGTCGCTGCTGCCGAGGAAAAGGCTGTTCGTCGTGAGAAGCAGCTGAAGATGGAGGCTGAGGCTGCTGCCCGCAAGGCGAAGGAAGCCGCTGAGGCCGAAGCTGCCGAAGGCGAAGAGGCTGCCGAATAGCGTTTATAGGTGAGACGAGGGCTGAATAACGTCGTTTACGGCAGTCACGAGAGGCTCGAAAGACCACGCACACATTCAAAGCGTTACAGAGATATCCTATGAAAGTAATTGGCGTCGACACAAGTCGGCGCCAATTACTTTCGGACAATTACCGAAAGCGCCCAATCAAGAAACGCCGTGCGCGCGTCGGCTCCGCTTTTCATGGCGCGCTCTGCATCGCATGCCGATATGAGAGCACACCTCAGCTCGCGCTCTGTGAAGCCCCGCGCCCACGCGGCATGATGTTTCACTTTCCAGTCAGGCATACCAAGAGCATCGGCAACGCTTATGCCCTGCCCGCGCTTAGTGAGCGATTGGACGCAGATTAGCTCGCGCACCCGTGCCGTGCACGCTGCCATGAGCGCATAAGGCGACGCAGAACTCATCCGTCCGAACAAATCCATACAAGCACGAATGTCGCGCGAAGCGAAGGCGTCTACAAACTCCCAAGGTTTCGCTTCCGCAGTACGCTGCACAACTGCCGTTACGTCGCGCTCGTCAACCGTTCGTTTGCCAAAATGTGCGAGCGCGATCTTGCGAACCTCGGCATCGAGATGAACCGTGTCCTCACCAACAAGATCAACGAGCAGCCTTGCCGCGCGATCGGTCATAGTAAAACCATGCGACACTGCCATGGAGCGCACGGTTTTGGGCAGCTCGTAGCGCTTCAATGGCGTACATTCGATGACTGAGCTCTTCCCTACGGCAGCAACCGCCTTGCGCAACCGCCTGTTCTTGGCCATCTTGTCGGCAACAAGGGCGAGCACCGTGGTGGCACACGGATTCTTCACGTAAGATACCAGCGCGTCGATATCTGCCTCTTTAAGGTGATCTGCGGCTTTCACCTCTACCAAGCGAACATCACTGGCAAATGGAACTGTGTTGCAGGCAGAAACGATGTCGGTGCCCACCGCTGTGGAACCGTCGAATGTATCGGAGTTGAACGCCAGGTCACCCTTCGACTCAAGTCGCGTGCGTAACCGTTTCAGTACCGCATCGCGCTTCAAAGCGTCCTCACCAACAATGAGGTACACAGGAAGCAGCGGAGTGTCTTTGGAAGCATTGGCCATGGCAGCGATTCTATCCCACCTGAACCCGCACTGTGCCATCGT
Organism: Adlercreutzia sp. ZJ141; assembly: GCF_011038965.1. GTDB lineage: Bacteria > Actinomycetota > Coriobacteriia > Coriobacteriales > Eggerthellaceae > ZJ141. The sequence goes on from NZ_JAAKEB010000001.1 coordinate 262,269, forward strand.
TTTCGAACGTGCACGAAACATCTTCCTGTTCGTCGGTGCGAAACACCTGTGCGCCAACACCGTCAAGTATGGCAAGGCACTCGTCGGCTGGATGCCCGTACCGATTACCTTCGCCTACGCTTATGAGTGCGATGTTCGGCGAAAGTTCACGTGCTACCTCGTCGGTCAGCGACGCACGCGAACCGTGATGGCCAACCTTGAGGACATCAACGTTTCCTATATGCTCTTCATCGATCATGTATTCGAGCTGCTCAGCTTCAGCATCTCCTGTGAATAACATTGTTGCTGAGCGCGTGGCGTCGGTGGAGCTTACGTTATGCGTCATTAACAAGCACAGACTGTCAGCATTGCCCCCTTCATCGGAAAATGAGTCGGGCCATATTACCGACAAGGAGAAATTGCCTACCTCGATCTCGTCTCCTGGCGAAAGTCCTAAAACCGAGCCATCACGTGCCGCCAAGCTTGCTGCATGAAGCAGACGCTCACAGGAATCGCAAGCACAGGAAAAGGCGTCGTTTGCCACCAGCACGTTGTCGATTTCTACCACGTTCGCTACATCCTCGAGTGATCCCATGTGATCGTCGTCCCCGTGCGAGATAATAACCGCATCAAGCGAGAGAACCCGATGCCGGGCAAGTGCCTCGCGCAACATTGCGTCGTTGGTTCCCGTGTCGATGAGTACCGCGCTTCCTTTACTTCTCACCAGAAATGCGTCGCCCTGTCCCACATCAAGCATGACAACTTCGTCAGAGCATCGCGCAGACACCGCCCACGGCACCACGCAGAGCACAACTGCGCCGGCAAGAAGCGCTGATGCCGTGCGCGCCGAAACCCTCGTTGGCCAGGCCATCCATAGTGCCGCAGCAAAAGCGCCCGAAACCGCCAAACACACCGCCGGATTTGCGTATATCGGAATGGCTGCATGAGGTATGGCGGCACATGCTTGAACCAAATTGTTGAACCATGTTGCCGCAACACACGCTGCTCCCACGCAGGCATGTGCTGTGAAAGGAAACGCGAGTCCGGCCGCACAGCTTACGTACCCACCAACGCACAACACCGGGAAAAACGGCGCAGTAAGCACGTTGGCAAGTGGGCCGACAAGCGACGTCTGCGAGAAGAGTGCCGCCGAATACGCACCGGTGAGTACCGATGATGCAAGCGTAATAACAACCGGGCCACAAGCGACACGAATCGGTGCGAATTGCACGCGGTCAACCCACCCTGAAAACAGCGGCGCGAACATGACAATGCCAGCAGTACTCAACGCTGACAACGTGAACGACACCGATACCGCATTCTTCGCATCCAGTAGAATGAACGCCACTACTGCCAAGCCCACTGCCGCAAGCGATGCATGCCGTTTGCCCGCAAAAAACGACAGAAGCGACGCACCTGCCATAATGGCAGCTCGCACTGACGAAGGAGAACAGCCGGTCAGAACAAGAAACGACGCCAGAAACAGCACCTGCGCTCCGATAAGCACACCTCGTCCTGTGCGAAGCTTCCGTAACACGATGCCGAACGCCATCGAAGCAATACTGAGGTGGGCACCGGAAACAGCCACCAGGTGCGCAAGGCCGGTTGTCTTGAACGCATCGTACAGAGCACTGTCGGATAAGTTACCCCGATACCCACACAAGAGCGCTTGAAGCAGCGCAGAACCCGATTCCGTGCCAGGTTCTGCTTGTACGTTGAGCATCGAAATCGCACGGGTGCGAACCGTTGATATGGCTGAGAAAACCCCTTGCTCTTGTTTGATTTCACATGAGCTCAGTTTTATGTCGTGCGACAGACCAGCCGACCATGCGCGATCTTTCCCCGACTCTCCAACATTGCTCCATGAAGCGTCGCCCACCACCCGATTACCATACAACGGCGTTTGCGCGCCTTCGGGCAGGCACGCTCGCACATGTAAACCGGCTCCGTCCCCAGTGAGCACCTCGGCTGCGAACACAGGACCAAAGCCAAAGTCGCGTGCGTCTTCTATCGCGCGCAGCTCGATTGTGCCACCAGTGGGCGTGCGAGCTTCGTCTCCATGCAGTAAACCACCGCACGAGAGAGCCCACCCCGCACCGCCGAGCAAGCCCGCAACAAGCAACATTGGTAACGCCCGCACCGCCTTCCAATGTATAAGCAGCGCCACCAGGCAAAGTACCGCGCTTACTATGGCTACAACAAAGCAGCTTCGCGCGGTCGCGGCTTGAGCGCCGTTGTAGGCAAGCGCAGCACCGAGCCAGAGGGCAAGCGAGAACGACAGCAATGGCGGCACGTCGGGCCGCGGAGCGGATGCAGTGGGCAGCTGAGATGTGTCACTCACACGCATACAAATTCCCGAATGGCCTCAAGCTTCTTTTCACCGATACCCGACACACGCGTCAGGTCGTCAACCGAAGCGAAGGGGCCATTCGCTTCGCGATCATCTACGATGCGCTGCGCTGTTTTTTCGCCGATACCTGGAAGTGATTCTAATTCGGTTACATCAGCTGAATTCAGGTTCACCAGTGTCCCCTGCGCTGCCGATGCAGAAGGATTTGAGCTCTTTGCCGCCCCGCCACCCGATGTGCTCGGAGCTCCGCCTGGTGCCCCCTGTACCGCTTCCTCAAGGCTTGCGACGTACAACTGCTCCCCATCTTGCAGCACACGCGCAAGGTTCACCGAGGACGTGGCCGCGTTTTCGGTAAAACCGCCTGCCGCTTCCACCGCGTCAAACACTCGTGCGCCTTCTGCGAGTTCGATCACACCTGGTTGAGTAACTTCACCACTCACGTGGACATAAATGAAGGCTGGTTGAGTGTCATTGGCGGAATAACCGGCTGAAGAAGCGTCTTTGGCGTTTTCTGTGCCGTTTTTGTCGTTGGTGTTCTGTTCGGGTGCTTGCGCTTCTGGGGCGGTCGCTCCTTCTGCAACGTTGATGGAAAACGCATCGTTCGTGCATGCGCGCAACAGCCCAAACGATACGAGTGTTACCACACACAGCGCGATCGCCGTGATACCCACGAGCACTGGCAGCTTTGTTCCCGTTAGATGGGCTTTTGCCCGAATGCTTTCCGCTTGCTCTTGAAACGACATGTGCGCAGCTCCTTTCCGTACTGTCAGGAGCTTATCTGTCAAGTACTCGCGATGCGTAGCAGATTTCTACATTACGAAGAACGTTATTCTGTCGCGAATTTGTACAAACGCATGAAAAAGCCTGCCAAAAACAGCAGGCTTCCAACGGTTTTCTTGCAGAAATCTTGCAGGAATCTAATATCCCAGATCACACAAGCAATCGACAAAGATCATTGCTTCACGAACGAGCGTTTCAGGTCGTACAGATGATGTACGGAGAATAAGAACTCATATAATGTGCTAACGCGCAGCGCTCTTCGGTGAGCAGGCGGGACAGTGGTATTCCCGGCATTCTACCTTCTCTAAGATTTCCTCTATCCACTCATCAATCGGAAGCGCCGCCTCAGCGAGACGTACCGCATCAAGCTTCGCGTGAGTTTCGGGGTTTCGCGGCATAAACAACGTGCAGCAGTCAGGGGCATCCTGCGACGAAATATCGAAGGTACCCAAGCGTTTTGCCTCTGCGATGATTTCCAGCTTATCGGTGCCAATCAGCGGGCGAAACACCGGCATATCAACGGCATCGTCGGTTGCGCGGATGTTGTCGAGTGTCTGCGACGCCACCTGACCGAGGCTTTCTCCCGTAACCAGTGCTCCTGCACGCTGGCGTTTTGCCACGCGTTCGGCAATTTTAAACATGAGCCGTCGGTACATAATAATGCGCAGCTCAGGCGGTGCCGATAGTGCGATTTTGCGCTGGTAGTCGCCAAATGGCACCACAAACACGCGCGCTACACATCCCGTGTGTTCGAGCACCTGTGCGATGTCATCAACCAAATACTCACTCGCGTCGGAGGTTTGAGGACGCCCCGAAAAGTGGATACCCATACACAGCGCGCCGCGTCGAGCAAGCTTCCACAGGGCCACCGGCGAATCGATGCCCGACGAAAGCAGGCACATCACACGCCCCGAGCTGCCAACTGGCAGACCACCAATACCCGGCACGCTTTTCGCATACACGTATGAAGCGTTTTGCACCACTTCCACACCTACGGTTACGTCGGGGTCTTTCATCTGCACGCGCTTTTCGGGGAACGCATCGCACAGTGCGGCCCCAATCAGGCGATTCATGTCCATGGAGCACGTAGGGAAATCAGTGTGGTTACGTCGGGCAGCCACCTTAAACGAGCAGAAGCTTTTCACCTCGCCAAGTGCCGTGCACGCCGCCTCGGCCATAAGAGCCATATCTCGCTCGCACTTGTACCCGCATGATACACGCGCAACACCTGGTACCGCCGTTATCAAATCCGTTGCCGCAAGTGCGGTTTCGCGATTAGTGCCTTCGCGTAGAAATACTAATAGCCGACCAGAAATGCGGTGAATAGTCACCACAGGATAGTCGGCGAGTAATGCTTCAAGGTTTTTCAACAGGCGCATTTCAAACGACGCGCGGTTGTGGCCTTTGAGCCCGATCTCGTGGTAATGCACGAGAATAATGCGTTGGAATTCAGTCATGACGGTTCAAGCGACAGAGTGTGCGCGAACGCTCATTCGCGCACACTGTCGTTATCCTAGTGATAGGTGACGTCGATCGAAGCGGAGTCGTAGGAAACGTCACCACGGGCGATTTCGCCGAATGCGATAGCCAGTGGCTTCTTGTCGGCGGCGCGAGCGATCTCCACCGCGGTCTGCAGCTTGATGGCTCGATCGCGCTGACCGCGCATCATGTCATTGATGTCGTGTGCGCGCTTCGATGCGAGCGTGCACAGCAGGAAGCGGTCATTGTCTGTCTGGTCGAGAAGAACGTCAATCTTCGGATCGATAATACTCATTTATGCATCAACCTCTGTCAGTCTCAGCTTGCTGATTGACGAAAGCAACCAAATAGTCAGCTGCTTCGTCCAGCTTGTCATTCACAAGCTGTATATCATACTCCATTTTGCGCGAAAGTTCCAGTTCGGCTGCACGAAGACGCTTTTGAATGCTCTCTTCCGATTCGGTCCCCCTACCGCGAAGGCGCCGCTCGAGCTCTTCCATTGATGGGGGTTCGATGAACACCAGATGAGCTTCGGGCAGCTTTTCACGCACTTGGAAGGCACCCTGCACGTCAATTTCGAGAATAACCTGCACGCCTTGTTCCATATGGCGTACGGCTGGCTCACGTGGTGTTCCGTAGTAGCTGCCGCTGTAGCACGCCCATTCAAGAAAACCATCCTGCGCGATGAGTTCTTCAAAGCGCTCGTTCGTCAGAAAATGATAGTGCACGCCGTCCACTTCACCATCGCGCGGATCGCGTGTGGTAGCGGAAACGGAAAGCCAAGCGTCAGGAACGCGTTGCATAAGTTGGGCCACCAAGGTGCCCTTGCCGGCACCTGATGGCCCTGAAATAACGAACAGGTTGCCGTTACGCATGGAACCTAGCCCAAACGCTCCAGCAAAGCAGCTTGCTGACGCTCACCCAAGCCGCGAAGGCGACGGCTTTCTGCAATCTGCAACTCCTTCATAACCTTCTCAGCCTTTGCCTTGCCATAGCCAGGCAACGTTTCAATAAGCGTGGAAACCTTCATACGGCCAACCACAGCGTCTTCCTTCATGTCAAGCACCTGAGCAAGGCTGAGCTTGCCAGTCTTCAGTTCCTCGCGAACCTCGGCACGCTTGATGCGGGCAGCCTTCGCCTTCTCGAGCGCGGCCTGACGCTCTTCAGGACTGAGTTGGGGAATAGCCATTGTGTATCTCTCCTTCTATTGCAAACGATTGCCAGATAATAGCATTTCAACCTGCAATTTCTTGAAAAGTTTAAGCAATTTCAGAAAATCTCGCCGCTCATCACAATTACTCAGAGAAAACAACGCCGGAAAGTCCCGAGCATGCGGCTTTCCGGCGAGAAAACGCAGATCAGTTATGCAAGTTCAGCGGCAATTGCCTCGAATGCTGCAGCGGGATCGGCGGCCTGTGTAATAGGACGGCCCACCACGATGTGCGATGCGCCGGCAGCAAAGGCATCGGCAGGCGTTGCAACACGGCTTTGATCGCCCTTGTCGGCACCCGCAGGACGCACGCCCGGTGTGACGATGTAGGCTTCAGGACCCAAGATCTCACGCAAGCGAGCTGCTTCTTTCGGGGAAGCGACCACACCGGATATACCCGACCGCTTCGCTTGTTCAGCAAGAACTACCACCTGGTCGGCCATGCTGCGGCTCACGCCGGTTTCGGCAAGCGCGGCATCGTTCATGCTGGTGAGTACCGTGATGCCCAACGTTGCCGGCACCTCATGCCCGTACTCGGCTGCTGATCGCTCAGCACCGCGCTGCGCCGCCATCATCATATCGACGCCGCCAACAGTGTGCATGGTCAGCATGTCTGCGCCGCTCGCCGCCGCTGAATACGCAGCGCCTTCCACCTGATGTGGGATATCGTGGAACTTCAGGTCGAGGAACACCTTAAACCCGCGCTCCTTCAGCGCATACACAATAGCGGGGCCATTCGCGTAGAACAGCGTCATGCCCACCTTCATCCACACTGCCTTGCCCTGAAGCTTGTCGGCGAGGTCGAATGCTTCTTCGATGCCGCAGTCAAGCGCAACAATAATGCGCTCGCGTGCCGGGATGTTGTCGAAAACCGTTAGCATTCCAGTGCTCCAATCAGTTCCGTGACGTCTTTGACGCCGTTGTCTTCACAGTATGTTGCGATGCCGTCGATAACGTCTATTGTCGCAGCGGGGTTGACGAAGTTCGCCGTTCCCACCGACACCGCCGTTGCACCCGCCAGCATGAACTCAACCGCATCGGTTCCGGTGCTGATGCCGCCCATACCAATGAGTGGCACACGCACGGCCTTCGAGCATTCCCACACCAAGCGCAACGCGACCGGCTTCACGCACGGGCCAGACAAGCCGCCCACCACACGAGCGAGCAAGGGCTTGCGCGTGTGTGCGTCGATAGCCATGCCCAGAAGCGTGTTAATGAGCGAGATGGCATCGGCTCCGCTCGCTTCGGCAGCAACCGCAATCTCGGCGATGTTGGTCACGTTCGGGGTGAGCTTGACAATCAGTGGGCGCTTCGTGGCCGCACGACAACGCGATACCACCGCTTCAACGCTTTTCGGGTCGGTGCCGATAGTCATGCCACCTGCATCAACGTTCGGACACGATATGTTCACCTCATAGGCGTCAACGGGAGCTCCCTCGAGTGCTTCAATGACTGCCACGTATTCGTCGAAGCTGTGCCCCGACACGTTGGCGATAACTGTTGCCCCTACCTGAGAAAGCCATGGCAGATCGTGTTCTTTCAGGTGTGCAACGCCAGGGTTTTGTAGACCAATGGAATTCAGCATGCCCGAAGGTGTTTCGGCAATGCGAGGGCTCGCGTTGCCTTCCCAGCCGTGAAGCGACACACCCTTCGTGGTTACTGCACCGAGTGTGCTTACGTCAACGAAGTCGTGGTACTCGCGCCCTGCGGCGAAGGTGCCCGATGCTACCGTTACGGGGTTTTTCATTTCCAAGCCGCCCACGTTGACCGACATGCGTACACTCGTTGCGCGCGGCTTGCGCTGAAAATTGCAAGTCATTTAAGCCCACACCACCTTTCTCGCATCGAATACCGGACCGTCAACACACGAGCGACGACGACCATCGACCGTCTCGACCACGCACGACAAGCACGCACCCACGCCGCATGCCATTCGGCGCTCCATGGAAACCTGGCAGTGCACGTTCGCATCGGCCGCCATGCGGGCAACAATGCGCATGAGCGGCTCAGGACCACACACGGCAACATAGTCGTACGGCTGACCTGCGGCGTTCGCTCCTTCGAGTGCCTCTTCCACAAGCGAGGTGCAGAAACCCGCACGTCCGTAGGTTCCGTCGTCGGTAGCGCAGCGCGGTTCATGCCCTAGCAGCGCCTCGTAGCGGCTCTTGCACACAAGGGCGTCGCGCGTAGCGGCACCAAGCACAACAGTAAGGTCAACATCGGAAGCAAGCAGGTGCTCGCACAGCATAAACACCGGCGCAGCCCCCACGCCACCGCCAACAACGAGCGCGCGATGCGTACCTGTAGGCGGCTGCCATGGCGTGCCAATTGGGCCGATGAACTCGCAGTTTGCACCGGCAGCCATGTCGGTCATGCGGGCTGATCCCGTGCCCACAACCTGATAAAGCACATCGAAGGTTCCCTCTTCAGCATTGCGTGCGTATACCGAAAACGGACGGCGCAGGATATGGTCATCCATGCCCGCTATCTTCATGTGGACGAACTGCCCTGGCAAGATCGACCGCGCGATTTCGGGCGATTCGACCCGCATAAGGTAGAGCTTTGCCGCAAGCTGCTCATTTGAGACAACCCGGGCGCATTCGTTGACAAGCGCCACATTCTTCCTTTCCCTTTGGGTGCCGCCTTACTGACAGCACCCTGCGTTTGTGCTTGTGCGTAACGGATGCGAGCGCATTGCAAGCGCGACAACCGCCGCACGTTATTCGACGATTATTCGACGATCTGGCCATCCTCCAACGTTGCATAGCCGCCAACATAGACATCGGTGGCCCGTCCGGTGAGCTGATCGCCAATAAACCCGGAGTTTCCCGCTTTCGAAACGAAGCTATCGGCTTCCACCGTCCAAGCTATGTCAGGATCGAACATCGTCAGGTCGGCCGTGCTGCCAACTTCAAGCTTTACGGGCTCAACGCGCAGGATAGCGCGCGGCGCTACCGCCATCAGCTCGACCATACGCTCGAGCGTGATCGTGCCCGCCGCCACCAAGTTAGTAAGCACTAACGCCAGCGAGGTTTCCAAGCCTGTCATGCCGAAGGGAGCCAGCTCAAATTCGCGGTCCTTTTCAAACGGGGTGTGCGGCGCATGGTCGGTAACAATGGCGTCAACCGTGCCGTCGGCAACGCCTTCGATGAGCGCTTGCGCGTCGGCAGCCGTTCGTAGCGGCGGATTTACTTTCAGGAAGGTGTTGTAGTCGTCACCGATAGCATCCTCGGTGAGGAACATATGATGCGGGGTAACCTCGCAGGTGACCGGCAGTCCTTCGGCTTTCGCGGCGCGCACCAGTTCAAGGCCGCGAGCAGTGGAAAGGTGCTGAACATGCAGCGGACAGCCTGTCAGACGACATAGTGCGATATCGCGTGCGATCTGGATTTCTTCGCCTTCCGCCGGCCAGCCGAGCATGCCAAGGCGCGTGGACGCCACACCTTCGTTCACCTGACCCTCGCCCACTAAGTCCTCATCTTGGCAGTGGCTCATCACCGCGCAATCGAATTGGCTGGCGTAGTCCATCACGCGACGCATCATGCCCGCGCCCTGAACGCCGCGGCCGTCATCGGTAAACGCAACAGCACCGTGCGCACGCATGTCGCCCATCTCAGAAAGCGTTTCGCCGGCAAGCCCCTGGCTGCAAGCACCCGCCACGTGAACGCGGCACTTGCCAACCGCTGCAGCACGCGCCTGCACATATTCCACGCCAAGCGCGTTGTCGATAACCGGCTTCGTGTTCGGCATGCAGCACACGGCAGTGAAGCCACCTTTGGCTGCCGCACGCGTTTCACTGGCGATATCACCCTTTTGCTCGAAGCCAGGTTCACGCAGATGTACGTGCATATCAACCAGACCAGGCACAACGATCTTGCCAGCAAGATCGCGCTCGACACCCTTTTCCATGGTAAGGTCGCGCCCTACACCCGCGATCTTACCGTCGCGGATCAGGATGTCGGTTGTTTCGTTTCGACCAACCTGCGGGTCGATCACATGGGCATTCTTAAGCAGCAAAGCCATCTTCGCTCCCTCCAAGCAGCAGGTACAGTGCAGCCATGCGGGTTAAGATACCCGCATAGACCTGGTTCAGAATGACCGAGCGCTTCGGATGGTCGGCCATGAAGCTGTCAAGTTCGACGCCGCGATTAATAGGACCGGGATGACAGATGATAGCGTCGGACTTCATAAGGTGCTCGCGCTCCTGTGTGAGGCCGTAGAGCATGTTGTACTCGCGCAAGCTTGGATACGGCGCACCTTCCAGACGTTCGCGCTGGATACGCAGCATGTACACCACGTCGAGTTCGGGCAGCGCTTCGTCGATGTTGCTGGTCACATGATCGGCGCCCAGCACGTCGGGGCGAGCCGGCATGAGGGTAGGCGGTGCGATAACGGTCACCTCGCACCCCATGATCTTGAGTGCCGGAATCAGGCTGCCGCACACGCGAGAATGTCCGATGTCGCCCACGATGCCAACTTTCAGCCCCGTGAAGTCGCCCTTTGCTTCCCAAATGCTGAACAGGTCGAGCAACGCCTGCGTGGGATGCTGATGCTTGCCGTCGCCTGCGTCGATGACGTGTGCGCCCGAAACGTCTGCAATCTTGCGCGGCACGCCCGCATGACGGTCGCGAACGATAATCATGTCAATCTTGTAAGAGCACAGCGTGGCCACCGTGTCGACCAAGCTTTCGCCCTTCACTGTAGAGGTTGAGCTGCCGCCGAAGTTTAGGCTGTCGCACGACAGGCGCTTTTCGGCGATCTCAAACGACGAGCGCGTGCGCGTGGAGGGCTCGTTAAACATGTTCACCACCGTGAAGCCCTTCAGCATAGGAACCTTCTTGATGCGGCGCTCGTTCACCTCCTTGAAACGGGCCGCCGTCTCGAGGATGGTCATGATGTCGTCAGCCGAGTATTCGGTGATGTCGATCAGATGCTTATGATCGAAAGCCATAGTCTATTCGCCTCCCAAGGGAGCGGAACCTGCACGCACTCCCGGCTTGTTCTCTGAGATAACCACTTCGGAACGCCCGTCGACTTCCTCCAGGTAGAGCTTTACGCTCTCGCTTGAGGAAGAGGGCACGTTCTTCCCCACGTAGTCGGCACGAATGGGCAGCTGCCGATGCCCGCGGTCGACCAGTACGGCCAGCTGAACGCATTCCGGGCGCCCGATGTCCATGAGTGCGTCGAGTGCGGCGCGGATGGTGCGGCCTGAATACAGCACGTCATCGACAAGTACGATGTCAAGCCCGTCGATGTCGAACAGAATGTCGGTGGAATGTACCTCGGGAGAGAGATACGTCGCGAAATCGTCGCGATAGAAGCTGATGTCGAGCTTGCCGAGTGGCACCTTGGTGCCCTCAATCTGCTCGATTTTTTCGGCAAGGCGCTTGGCGAGAAGATCGCCGCGCGTGACGATGCCGACAAGCGCGATTTTGCTCGCGCCCTTGTTGGTCTCGAGGATCTGATGCGCTATGCGCGTCAACGACCGCTCGATCTCGCCTGCGTCCATGCAGACGTTTTTGACCGTACTTGCGTCGCTCATACACACCCCTTCATGCATCGAGTGCGTACAGACTGACCAGTTCGAACGGGATGGCGTGCGGGTTTGCGTTACCGTTTGCCCAGCATATCGAACAAAACACTGAGCGCAATCACGTGCTTGCATCCCTCTTGTTCGACCTTCTGCCGCCGAGGCATGAAAAAAGCCTCCGCGGCAGACAAAGGCTTCATCGCTTCGCGCTCTTGTTCCGCGAGCGCTCGGGTGCTCCCTTGTCGGCCTCTCTGTACCGCTTTTAAAGGACGCTTGCAGTATAGACGCAAACCGTCCGATGCTCGCGAGAAAACGTATATTTGCGAAAAAACTTCCGTTTGCAGCGGTGACCGGTTGGCCGGGGTTTGGTTGCGGTACAGAATCCAGCTCCAATACGCAACGCCTGCGCCTATACTCCAGTCATTTCGAGGACGCACATGACAACTACCAACGCAATAAATCCTGCTACGACGAGAAGCGCATCGATGCCGCGCGAAAATTGAGGTAGCTTTGGAAACACACGAGAGATGGGTCGCCGGTCACGAAGTGCGTAGATCACAGGGGCGAACACGAAGAATAACAACGATGCGGAGCCGACAATGCGGTAGGCAAGCGTTTCGCTCGCGATAGGTTCATTGGGATCAGGCGCTACGGCAACCGATACCGAAGCCGCAGCGAACAACAGAAATGTCAATAGTAGCAGCACGTCCCACACAACACCTGCCGCAAAGGGAACTTTCGATATAGGTTTGCGAAGAATTTCACTTCCCCGTGTAAGCGCATTCCGCACGACAGCTACCACGTCTAAATGAGCGGGCGGCACCACCCTCGGCGCGGACGAAGCAGCTACCGCCGATGGCACAGACGTGGCAGCCACCGCTGATGCCGCTTGCTGAAACTCTTCCTTTAGTTCGCGAACCGTTGCGTAGCGGGCGGCCGGATCAAACGCCGCCGCTCGTTCGATGATGCGTCGTATTGCTTCGGGAACGCGCGCATCAGCAAAGCTGGCGCCTCGCGCAGTAGCGTCGGGCATGCGTTCGGTGAGACAGAAAAACAGCAGCAAGCCAAGCGCGTACACGTCGGAGCGCACATCGGTTTGGCCATAGCCAAACTGCTCGGGAGGTGCGAACCCCCTCGTGCCAAAGTGGCAGGTGTCGGATTCAGCATCTGTCTTGTATTCACGCGCGATGCCGAAATCAATCAGGAACACACACGATGCCGACACAATAACATTCGATGGCTTTAAGTCGCGATGAATGAGCGGTGGCGAAAACCCCTCGTGAAGCTCGATGAGCGCGTCGCAGATGCGCGGGAACAAGTCGGTCGCAAGCGCAAGTGAAGGATCGCAGCGATACACCACGTCGTTAAGGGTTTCGCCTCCAACATACTCCATAATAACAACGCGCTGCTCTCCTGCCTGATAGCAATCGAGTACGCAAGGAATGTGCATGAAGCGCCGTCCCTGCATGTGTGCCTCATGCAGAATGCCGTATGCGCTTCCCAAACCAGAATCATCCTGAAAACGCTTGCGAATGTATGGACCTTGCTCGCTTCCGTTTTCGCCTTTAAACCACACGCGCTCTGTTGTCTCGAAGGCACTTTTCTTCAACACAGCATCCACGCGGTAGCAATCGTCGCGCGCAAGGGAATCGAGATATCGGGAAATCTGCTCAGACATAATGGCGTTCATGGTAGCAGATTGCCCGCTTCTCTTTCCCTTATTCCCTGATTCAGTTAGCTTTGAGTGGTCAAAAACGCTACTGCCCACGCATTAGCAGATAGTGTCTTCCCCGAATCGGTAGAGTTCGTCATCGGTTTCGCGCAGCGAGCACCCGTTTGTCAGGCAGAAGATAATAATGGCGTCGCGGCGGTTCTTGCAATAGAGCTCATTTGAACTAGCAAGCTTCAGCAGGCGATTTGTCTCTCGAAGCGTCAAGCGCATGGCGAAGGCAAGCTGTAGCACCTTGTCGCGTCCTGCTTTGCGCGCCCCGGTGAATATTTGGTAGCCGAATGTTTCGTTGAGCCCGGCTGCATGAATGACGTCGATGCGGCGCAGACCCTTTTCGTCAAGGAGCTGCTGTAGATAGTCGGAAAGCGAGCGAGCATGCAAACGGTGTCCTCGCATGAACGTGTGAGGGTCGGGCGCGCTCAAAAGCTCTTCGAGTAGCTCATCAGTTAAAGGCTCTTTCACGCGCCGTTTCCTTCTCTTCCGTTTAGGGTTACGCGCACTCACGACGCTAGACTGTGGTACGTATGATGAATGTACCTGCCATCAGTTAAGCACCTACGCTACCGAGAACGTCTTTTCGGCAATGATCGTGTTGTCAAAGCTGAAAAGCTCGGTGCATTCGATCGTAACATCCGATTGGTCATCGAGCAAGAACGCTTGCTGTACTGTGTTTGTCGAACCAGGCTTGACTTCGTTCCACGATGCCGAGGCATCCATGCCGTCCACCACGGCGAAATCGAGCTGCACGCCGTTCTGGAAAGCCTTATCGTCGATTGCTACATCAAAAGCTTGGGCGTTTTCGCTGTTGTTGGTCCAGGTGTAGGTAACAACAATTGCCGGGTTGCCTTCATAGTCGGTTGTGAGTTCGCAATTGTCGATGCTCACCACATAAGGCACCTCAGCAGAGGCTGCTTCGTTCTTTTGCGCTTCGGTGGGCGCGCCTACACCAGACGCATCGTCGGTGCTTTCGACAGGAGCTGAATTATTCGTATCGGTATCAAAAGCTTCATCTATCGCTGCACTGTAAAAGCTCTGCGAAGCGAGTACGACAACAACCGCAAGCGCGGAAACAATCAGCGCCGCGATGGATAGCGCCTTTCCCCTGCGCTTTCCCTTGCTTGAGGAAACGATTCCCACTATGGCAAAGACAGCCCCAATGAGCGCAACGAAGAACGATATGTTGTTGATAATCGGCATAAAAGACGTAGCGAGAGCAACAATGCCCGCAATAAGTCCAACCACGCCTGCGATCGTCATCGAAGGAGGTGCCGCCTGCTGCTGAGCAGGTTGGTATCCCGTTTGATCCGTCTGATAGTTCGAATTTGTACCCATTTCTTCCCTCTTTCGTATCATGAAGCCAACTGTATGCAAGGCGTATGGTACGCATCATCGCGGCCGTTTTCATTAGCTGCCAGCTAATGATGAGGGTTGTTGTATGGGTGATTGATGTGGCGTGGCTGTGTTGCACAGCATGCGATTTCTGCAATTTGTGAAACACCTCAGCGCTAAGTCATGACCACCGGCATAGCCGGTGGCTTGATTGGGCGACCCTGTAAGGGTCGCGAATGCCGGCGGCGGCAAGCCGCGATGGCCCAGCGCACTCTTGCCGGCCGCCCCTAAAGGGGCTGCGTTCGCACCTTACCGGTCGAACCCGCCGCCGTCCTCCTGATCTTTTATGTACTTCTTTATCGTGGCCTCGTTCAGCCCGACGGTGCTCACGTAGT
>NZ_JAAKEB010000021.1 GCF_011038965.1 Adlercreutzia sp. ZJ141
AACCCTTTTGAAGTATTTTGTCAATCCTCCACAGAATATACAAAAAGACCAGCTCATTGGCTGGTTTTTACAGATAAGCGTATGTCGAAAATCCTAAAGAATTCTGGTGTCAAATCCTAAAGACGGGTATACCACCTCACACACATGCTTTACGCCCTTTCCTTTTACCCTCCTTCGCCTGTTCATTTCCCTGTTCATTTCCAAAGCGTTTCGAATGCGACGGGTGCGCGCGAGGTAGGCGTGCTAGAATCACGATCGATCAAGAAGCCGCAGTCCGGGAAAGTCCCGAGGAAGCTCAAACTGTTCATGCAAACGTACATCGCACACTACTCTTCCCCCAAGGCGTCGGACAACCGCGCGAAGGGCCTATTCGAATTTGAGAGCAATTCGCGGGCGGGATCAAAGGGTAACATGCGCGATGCCCGGCTTAAAATGCTCGAGCTTTACGGAAAGAAAGCGGTGTCCTACACCATCGATCGCGTGAGCCGCAAGACCACGGTGTCGAACTCGTGCAATGAACAGCTTGAACTCGATTTCCGCGCACCGGCGCCAACGCGCAAGCGCGCGCAGAGGAAGGAGTACTGGTAATGGAAAACGAACATGAAGCATATTTAGAAACGCTGCTGGAAACCCCGTCGGTAACAGGATCAGAAGTTCCTATTGCCAACATCATACGTCAATATGTCGGTCTTGCTGCTGATGAGGTTCGAACGGACACCATGGGGTCAGTTCACGCCCTGTTGCAAGGACGCGGTGCAGGACCGTCTTTGATGATGGCCGCACACATGGACGAGATCGGCCTTATGGTCACCTACATTTCGGATGAGGGCTTTCTGTCCGTTGCCGCCGTGGGAGGGGTTGACGCTGCCATTCTGCCGGGCCTTCGCGTTGACGTACATACCAAGGATGGCGATTTGCGCGGCGTAGTTGGACGAAAGCCAATACACCTCATTAAGCCCGATGAGCGCAAAAACGTTACTCCCATCGACCAGCTGGCTATCGACTTGGGTCTGCCCGCTGATAAGGTGAAGGCGTCGGTTCGCATTGGTGACACGGCGACGTTTGGCGTGGGCTACGAACGTATCGGCGAGAACATGGCTGTCTCGCGCGCCTTCGATGACAAGTGCGGCGTATGGATTCTCTCTCGCGTGCTTGAAGAGCTGGCCAGCGCCGACGAGCGTCAGCCGGGCGATTTCGTTATGGCGGCAACTGTGCAGGAGGAAATTGGCACCCGTGGAGCTATGACCTCGGCTTATGGGGTTGCCCCCGACGTTGCAGTTGCCTTTGATGTGACACATGCAACCGATTATCCGGGTATCGAGCAGTCAAAGTACGGCAAGATCGTCTGCGGCTCGGGTCCGGTGATTGCCCGTGGTCCGAATATCAACCCCGTCGTGTTTGATCGCTTGGTGGCTGCCGCCGAAGCAGAAGGCATCGACTATCAGCTTGAGGCTGAGCCAAGCGTTACCGGCACCGACGCACGTGCTATTCAGGTAACGCGCTCAGGCATTCCCACGGGGCTTGTGTCGGTACCGCTGCGCTACATGCACACCCCCACCGAGGTGGTTTGCCTTGACGACGTTGAGAACACAGTACGTTTGCTGGTGCGCTTCGTTCGCGACCTTGACAGCAATACGTGCTTCGTTCCCGGCATGAACAGCAATCGGTAACCCTATGAAACGGGAACAAAAGCTTATCGCGAAAAACAAAAAGGCGTCGTTCGAATACGAGCTGCTCGAGCGTTTTGAGGCCGGCATCGAACTGACGGGAACCGAGGTGCGCTCGCTTCGTGAGAACAACTGTCAGATAACCGACAGCTTCGCGCTCGTACGGCATGGCGAAGTGTGGTTGCATGGTGTTCACATCCCGCCGTTTTCGAACGGCAATATAGCCAACCACGACCCCGATCGCAAGCGTAAGCTACTGCTTCACCGTAGGGAAATCCGCGAATTGGAGCGAAAAACGGCCGAGAAGGGTATGGCGCTCGTTCCCACGAAGATGTACTTCAAAGAGAATTCCCTGGTAAAGGTTGAAATTGCTATTGGTCGCGGCAAGAAGCTCTACGATAAGCGCGCGGCAATGGCTGAGCGCGATGCGAAGCGCGAGATCGAGCGCGCCATGAAGATGCGCCTGCGCTAGGGAAGCCCATGAGTTAAGGAGTGCAACCCCATGACCTACGAAAACGATCAGCTTGAGCAGAATGAAATGACGAGCACGAGCATAGCAGACGAGGATGAGAACACGGTAGACGAGAACGAGAGTGCGCTCGAAGAAAACGAATGCACAATAGATGAGAGCGCGAATGAAGAAGAAACCATCGAGCTCGAGTTTGATGAGAGCGACATCGTTGGTTACATCGTTGACGAGGACGATGTAGAAATCGGTATCATCGTCATGGAAGATGGCGAAGAGGTTGAGTACTACTACGCCGAAGAAGAAGAGCCTGTGCGAGTAACAGACATCATCGACGAATACGATTTAGGAATCACACGCGAAGGTGTTGCCAGCGCCACTAAGGACATGAACGTCGTGTTCAAGGAGGGAGCCGCTGTAGCGAGTGAGTTTAAAGGCGCTTACGATGACATCATGAAAGCATTCGATTTCAAGAGTCTGCTAAAGAAGTAGCTTACAAGCGCACGTCGTGTGTATGTCATGCGGGCGGCACGTAATGCGCCGCCCGATTCCTTTTCTATCGGAAGCAAGTTGCGCTCATACGAGCTACGGCGCGGCCGGTGTCATCACGCACGTCAACCGTGTAGAATCCCAGCTTGCGGCCAGATTTATCAACTGAGCATTCGGCGATGAGCTTGGTTCCTTTACACGCACTCATGAACTCGATGGTGTTGCTCACAGACACCGTGGGTTCCTCGCCAATGTTACATGCGATCGCTAACGCGAAATCAGCCAGCGTAAAAATAGCACCGCCCATCACGCCGCCCTGCGCGTTGTAATGAACGGGTGCGAGCTCCATCTCGCAGATAGCATGTCCGCGCGACCCTTCCACCACGCGGCAACCGGCCGCCTGAGTAGCAAACTTGTCGCCATTGAAGTATTCGGAAATCTGCTCTACAGTCATGTCTTCTGAAAGCATGAGAGGCTCCTTTCGTTTCAAGACAGAGAAAGCTGCTTGAATCTCAATGTGATTACAGGTCAGATTGTCACAGTGATAGGGGAACCTCGCAGAAAAAAGACGAACTATCCTCAAATGAAAATAGTTCGTCTAATTCTCCTGTGGTGGAGGCGCGGAGGATCGAACTCCGGTCCATACTACATTCTCCATGAGGCTCTACAAGCTTAGTTTATGGTCGAGTCTCGGAGCGCCCAAGCCCACAAACAAGCGGGGCGCGTCCCAGCCGGTTCTATCTTTTCCTTGGTCATACCGACTACGTACCAAGGAGCATTCCCCTTAGATGATGCCGAACTGCGAGTCGGGGACCTCCCGCAGCCGACAGCCTGGCTCGGTTATTAAGCGGCCATGGCGAGCGCAGGTGCGCTCTGAGTGTTGTTCTTGCCAATTAACTTGACGGTACCCCTGTTTAACGTGGCGAGGAGACCACGACCTGCTCCTCATCTCAAACATACCATGTCGAAACCAGTCGCCCCCATGAATCGGCGTTGTGCCATACACGAGCGGAAACAGCGTGGCTCCACCTTGTCAACGTGCCTGTACCACGAAATAACCGGGGTACGAACATTCATTCTACCGAGGTTGCATCGCTTGTCAAGCCACGAACATGCACGTTGTCGTTTTGAAACAAACGCGATGAACCTTTGCTGACAACACCGATCAGCGTATTGCCGTACCTTCTTCACCAACCAGCTCGCACAGAAAGCGGTACACGGGGCCTAATAGGCAATCGCCCTCTTCGAGCTTGAAATACCGTAATGGTAGCTGCAACTTGCGTTTGTCAGCCATATACCGCCCACCACTGCGTCGCAGCGCCGTCATACGATCGCGTGGAACGTCAATTGGTTCCACCACTAAGCGCCCGGCAACAACCGATACCATGCTGATGTGCCGCTCAGCGGCAAGCGCCTTAATACGCGCTTTCGCTAGTAAGTTGCGTGCCGCTGCGGGCATGTCGGCGTGCTTGGCAATCAAATCGCGTTCCACATCATCAACTGCAGCAAGCGTGCTCGCATACGCTAACTTGCGGTACCACAGCACACGCTCGTCGGTGTCGGGCAGGTACTCTTCGGGAAGATACGCATGTCCCGGCACGTTTACCGTAATGTCGGAAAGCGCCGGCGGCAACCCCTCGCCTGCCTTCGGATCGCCTTCACGCGTGGCAGTAACAGCTGCTTCGAGCATCTGCGCGAACAGGTCGAAACCAACCGCCGACATGTTTCCCGATTGCTCGGCTCCTAGCAGGCTGCCTGCCCCTCGGATCTCAAGATCGCGCATGGCAATGCGCATACCGCTACCCAAGTCCTGATGCTCGGAAAGTGCTGTTAAACGTGCCGTGGCCTCTTCGGTAAGCGTCACCTTACCTGGGAACATAAAGTAAGCGTACGCCTGCACCGATGAACGACCTACGCGCCCTTTCAGCTGGTACATCTGCGCCAACCCCAAGCGCTGTGAATCTTCTATTACCAGCGTATTTGTACGCGGGTTGTCGATACCGCTCTCAATGATAGTGGTAGCCACCAGTACATCGAGTTCTCCAGCGGCGAAGTCCTCCATCACGTGCTCCAGCTGGTCTTTTGCCATCTGGCCGTGCGCAACTCCCACACGCGCCTCGCCAGCAGCCTCTTGTACGCGACGAGCCGCTTCCTCAATAGAGCGCACACGATTGCTCACGTAGTACACTTGGCCACCTCTCGCCAGTTCGCGACGGATGGCAGCACTCACCAGGTCGGGGTCCCATTCCCCCACATGTACCTCAACAGCGCGGCGATCATCGGGCGGCGTGAGAATGAGACTCATATCACGCACACCAGAAAGCGACATTTGCATGGTACGGGGAATGGGCGTGGCCGACAGCGTAAGCACATCGACGCTTTCTCGCAGGTTTTTCAGTTGTTCTTTATGCCCCACGCCGAACCGCTGTTCCTCGTCGATGACCACCAGTCCCAAATCGTGCGGGTTCACATCGCGCGACAACAGGCGGTGTGTGCCCACGAGCACGCTCACCTCGCCGGCGGCAAACCCAACAAGCGCTGCTGCCTGCTGCTGTGGCGTGCGGAAACGAGAGAGCACTTCAACACGCACACCGAAGGGATCAAAACGGTCTTTGAAGCTTGCGAAATGCTGCTGTGCCAGAATAGTGGTCGGACAGAGCACCATCACCTGCTTGCCGTCTTGCGTGGCCTTAAACGCCGCGCGCAGGGCAACTTCTGTTTTGCCGAACCCTACGTCGCCGCACACCAAGCGATCCATTGGCTTTGCCGATTCCATGTCGGCCTTCACATCGGCAATGGCAGCAAGCTGATCGGGAGTTTCGCGGTAGGGAAAGGCCGATTCCATCTCGCGCTGCCACGGCGTGTCGCCAGAAAAACGATAACCCTGCACACTCGCGCGCCGCGTGTACACGTCTACCAGGTCGAACGCGAGTTTGCGCGTGGCCTTACGCGCTTTTGCAAGCGCGCGTGACCAGTCGCTTGTGTTCAGCCGCGTAAGGCGCGGACTTGCACCTTCAGGTCCCACATAGCGGGTCACGCGATCGAGCTGTTCGACAGGAACAAACAACTTGTCGCTCTCGGCGTACTGAAGGTACAGGTAATCGCGCTCGGTGCCGTCAACTTCTCGGCGCACAAGCTCCTTAAACAGCGCCACACCATGGGCAGCATGCACCACATAATCACCGGGTTTGTACGGGAAGGTGATTTCGGTCATGTCAATGTGACGATGTGCGCGTGCGACACTGCCTTGTGTGTCAGCGATGCTCACAATCCCCAAACGCGCCTTCGGAATGATGAGTCCCAAAGGAACGTCCACATCCACCACGTTCACCACGCCACGGCGCAACCTGCGCTTCGCCGCACCTGGTTCACCAGGTTCGTCCACGTTAGCAACCTCTAATATGGGAAGCTCGTGATCGACAAGTGCCAGCTTCATGTCGTGACGAGCGCGGGGGTTCGGCAC
This sequence comes from Adlercreutzia sp. ZJ141, assembly GCF_011038965.1. GTDB lineage: Bacteria > Actinomycetota > Coriobacteriia > Coriobacteriales > Eggerthellaceae > ZJ141. The sequence continues at coordinate 6,086 of NZ_JAAKEB010000021.1, forward strand.
ACTCAACACCACCATGTTGCCGCCATCGAGCAGCGTCCGCAGCCTACCGAACAGCTTGTCAGGGTGCCCCGCCACTTCGGTGCGCTTCACCGGAAGGTCGGCATCGATTTGGCTTCCCGCTGTCATGATGCTCACGTACGTCGCACGCTGATTCGTGCCGAAACTAAGCGTTGCAGGTTGCAAGTACAGTCCATCGAGCGCGATGTGGCTGCCCCGTGCGCGCCCTTCGATGTCCTCTCTCGTATGCGCTGCGTCATCAACGAGCGACCGGGGCTCGATCAGCACGGTACATGCTTCGGCAGGCAGGTAATCACCCAAGGAAACGGTACGATCATACAGGTAGGGAAGCAACACATCAGCTCCATCGAAGCGAAGTCCGCCGTCAAGCTTCTCCAGTACATCGCGCAGCGCAGGATTGGTGCGCGCAGGATTCTTCAGGCGGTGTCGTGCGCGAGCAATGCCTGCGGCATCGGCTTTAAACTCACGCGTTGGATAGATATTCACGCTCGAAAGCGTCGATATCGTCTGTCCAGTTGCCGGCACGATACGGCGTATTTCCTCAAGTTCATCGCCGAAGAAGTCGAGCCGAACCGGATACACCATATTGCCCGGGAACACATCAATAGTGCCGCCACGCACACAGAAGGTACCGGGGCCGTCAAGCTCGCCTACGTTCGCGTAGCCAATAGACTCAAGGCAGTCGATTAAATCGTCGAGATCACACACAGAAAGCGAGCCAGCATCTTCCATGCTAGCAAGCTCGCACCCCGATGCAAGCGTTATGGGCTGCCATGCCCCATCTGCAGCTGGTGGCAACGCGCGCAGGAGCGCTCGAGCCGATGCTACTACCACAACCTTACGCCCACAGGCGAGTGCATGCATACATTCAGTGCGCATGCCAACCTGACGCATGTTTGCCGGCTTCGGTGTAAAGGGATAATCGCTGCGCTCAGGAAAACGAAGTACTCTACCCTCCCCCAAATACGCCACGACACCACGGAAGAACGACAGCGCCGCATCCTCACCGGCAACTACCACAAGCGTCGTCTGGGGATGCGCGGCAAAGCGCGCCGCCACCATGAACGGACGCGCCGATGCGGCAACACCGATGGAAGCGTCATCACCTGCATCGAGCTTGCCCCAGAAATCCTCAAGACAACCTGATTGCTCGAGAACAAAGGAGAGCGAATCTATGAGCATGAGCGTCCTTTCATATGAGAAGCATCGGATCGCGATAAGTAGCCTCAGATAACACAGCGCAGCCCTGAATGGCACCAAATCGGCCTGCTTTCATTCCGGAGCGTATCAAGACAGCACAAAGAGCCGCACGAATGCGCGGCTTTAAGGTGTCGTATTGTACAACGAAACACACAGGAGAAGCTCTTTTCTAAAAAGGTTGCATCGAATCATCTGCGTATCACAACTTAATCAGCCTAATCAGCCACCTCTTAATCAACTGGCGCAACCATAAGCACCATGAGACACTACGAGCGTGAATGATTTCTCGTTTCGAGCGTTTCAAACCTGTACAGCACCTTTAATGCGGCTATACTGGCATGCAGCAGCAAGCTACCACCATGTCGGCAAATTCTGCGTAGTCCGGCGCGGGTGGTTGCGGCGCTGCCATTCTGCGCCGGAAGCCTCGCGTAGGTACGCCTGTGCCTCCACCCTACTTTCTGCATTTCGAGACGAGACGCCCGGGGCCGCCCGAAGCGGCAGTTGCAACGATGCGCAACGCCCGGCACACAACAATGAAAGAGATGAAGCTCATGACTGACTACCATCCGATGTGGGAAGAACTTGGTATGGACCTCGAAACCCACGACCTGCTGTGCGACGCGCTGCCCGTAGCATTCGGCGACACGTACCTTTCCCAGGAAAACCGGCCCGAAAACATGGCGTTCTATGATTTCGTGGTGTCTGGTATCCATGGCATTCGCCCCGCCGAGTTTATCGAGATGAAGAAAGAGGGCCGCAAGGTGTTCGGCACGTTCTGCGTGTTCGTGCCCGACGAGGTGGTTGTTGCCTGCAACGGTGCCGTCACCGGCCTGTGTGGCGGATCGCAATTCTGGGTGCCTGATGGCGAGAAGCACATTCCTTCCGACACGTGCCCGCTGATCAAGGCGTCTCTGGGCGCGCATTTCGGCAAGACCTGCCCGTACTTCATGGTATCCGACATGTACGTGGGCGAAACCACGTGTGATGGCAAGAAGAAAGCCTACGAGGTGCTGGGCGCCGACAAAGAAACCTACATCATGGACATGCCACAGATGAAGCGCCCGTGCGACATCGTGAAATGGAAGGAAGAAATTGCCGCTTTCGCCGCGAAGGTCGAAGAGGTAACCGGCGTTACGCTCACGCCTGAGAATCTAGCTGAAGCTATCAAGGTGATCAACGCCAAGCGTGCAGCGCTCAAGCGTGTCTACGACTGCCGCAAGGCCGATCCGGTGCCCATCAGTGGCAAAGATGCCCTGCTCATGATTCAGATCGCCTTCTTCGACGATCCGGTTCGCTGTGCCGAGATGGCCAACAAACTGGCCGACGAGCTCGAGCAACGCATCGCCGACGGCGTAGGCGTGTTCCCGGCAGGCACCAAGCGTATCATGGTTACCGGCACACCGCTGGCCATTCCCAACTGGAAGCTGCACCACATTATCGAAACGAGCGGCGCTGTGGTGGTGTGCGAGGACATGTGCACCGGATCGCGTTACTTCGAGAACCAGGTTGATGAGTCGGGCACCACGCTCGATGAGCAGTTCATGGCGCTATCTGAGCGCTACATGAAGAATAACTGCGCATGCTTCACGCCTAATCCAGGCCGTCTTGAGGACATCGTCCGTCAGGCGAAGGAATACCATGTCGATGGCGTTATCGACTGCAATCTCAAGTTCTGCACGTTGTACAACATCGAAAAGCAAAGTGTGGCCGATCTGCTGGCCGAAGAGGGCATTCCGTGCCTGAGCCTGGAAACCGATTACGCTGACAACGACGCTGAGCAGCTGCGCACCCGCATCGGCGCATTTGTGGAGATGCTGGGGTAGAGCCGCAATGCCGCTTTCGCGAAACGTCCGCTGTTACGCGCTTCTGAAAACGCACACCGACGTGTGGGCGCTCTTCGAAGCATGCAAAGAAGCTGGTGTAGAAGCGCGCATTGCGCCCACACCACGCCAAGCAGACACGCACGCGTCATGCGGCACGTCGCTTTTGGTTCCCTGCGATACTTCCGATGCCGTGCTCGCGCTTGCAAGCGAGCGCGGCATCGCTACGAACGGGGTTGTACGTGTACAAAACGCTATCGATCCTGCAAGGGATCGTTATTGCTGATGCACTACTTGTCAAGACGCACGAATTCTCTACGTCCCATACAAAAGCGCGTACAAAAGCGCCGTGCACGATAATGATGGAAACCTGGCCGCAACTATGCTGCCGCAACAAGAAGAAAGGACCTGATGATCATGGACATGACTGTTGACGCATTGGGCGACAAGTGCCCGCTTCCTGTAGTAAAGGCGAAAAACGCCCTTGAGGTTATGGGTGAGGGAACGCTTGAGGTACTTGTCGACAACGAGACCGCCGTCACCAACCTGAAGAACTTCGCCGCAAAGAAACGCTGCACCGCCGAAAGCGAGCAGCTGGCCGAAGCCAAATACGCCGTGCGCATTACGGCAACCGCCGAATCGCTGTGCGCTCAAACAGCACCCGAGGCCGATGCCGATGCGACTGCGCCGGCAAAGAAGCCGGTTGTGGTCATCTCATCGAACCTCATGGGCTCAGGTGACGACAAGCTGGGCGCAACGCTCATGAAGGGATTCATCTTCGCTCTCACGCAGCAAGACACACTGCCGAGCGCCGTGCTGTTCTATAACAGTGGCGTCAAGCTTACGTGCGAGGGCAGCGAATCGCTCGATGACCTGCGTAGCCTCGCCGATTCCGGCGTGACTATCTTGTCGTGCGGCACCTGCCTACAAAACTTCGAGCTGTCCGACAAACTTGCTGTTGGCGAACCCACCAACATGTACGTCATCGTGGAAACCCAGATGGAAGCCGGAGCCATCATCCGTCCATAACGGATGCGCCCGCACCAATCCGTATGACGCCCTGCATCAACAAACGCACGAAAGGCACTCATGATCTACCTGGACAACGCAGCGACAACAATGCAGAAGCCGCCCGAGGTGGCCGAAGCAGTATGCGCTGCCATTAACGGATTCGGTGGCGTAGGCCGTGGAGCGCACGAGGCTTCGCTCGATGCTGGTGTCACCGTCTATCAAGCGCGCGCTCGGTGCGCCGAACTCTTCGGTGCGCCAAGCGCGTCGAGCGTCGCCTTCGCATCGAACATAACTGAGGCGCTCAATATCGCCCTTTGTGGCCTTCTAGGCGCAGGCGACCATGCTATCACCACCGCAGCCTCGCACAACTCCGTCCTTCGGCCGCTCTATCGCCTGCAAGAGGAAGCTGGCGTTGAACTATCCATAGCGCCCATCGCGACCGACGGAACCTTATCCTATGAGCGCTTCGAAGAGCTGTTCCAAGAAAACACGAAGCTCATTGCTGTCACCCATGCCTCAAACCTCACTGGTCAGGCCTATGACATCGCACGCTTGGCAGCTATGGCGCATGCACATGGGGCGCTCTGCGTTGTAGACGCCGCTCAAACGGCCGGCAGTACGCCTATTAACATGACAACAGACGGCATTGACGTACTGTGCTTCACCGGTCACAAAGGGCTTTATGGCCCCCAAGGTACCGGTGGCCTATGCGTTGCCAAAGGGGTTCACATCCGCCCGCTAAAGGTTGGCGGCACCGGTGTACACAGCTACGACAAGCATCACCCCACCACTATGCCCGACTCATTGGAAGCTGGCACCATTAATGCTCATGGCATTGCTGGCTTGAAAGCCGGTGTCGAATTCGTGTTGCGCGAAGGGGTTGAAGTAATCGGCGAACACACGCACGGCCTTGCCGCACGTCTGCGCGAAGCGGTAGCAACTATCGACGGCATTACTGTGTATGGCGACGGCAGCCCATCGGCCATCGTGTGTTTGAACGTGCGTGACTACGATTCGTCTGAAGTAGCAGACGCCCTGTCTGTGGACTACGGCATCGCCACACGTGCAGGTGCCCACTGTGCCCCACTCATGCATGAGGCACTCGGCACAAGCGACCGCGGAGCTGTGCGTTTTAGCTTCGGCTGGTTTAGCACCGACGCCGACGTCGACGAAGCCGTGCGTGCGCTGCGCGAGATTGCGGCGGAGGAATAGCTTATGGCGCTGCGCAAGAAAACGCCGCACGCGGTGCTTACCTTCCCCACCACGCAAGCCGCCATGGCCTTCGAAGAGGCTGCCCGCAGCTACAACCTACCCGGCAGGATGATTCCCGTTCCCTCGGCGATCTCAGCCGGATGTGGCCTGTCGTGGTGCGCGCCCACCGACAAACGCGACGAACTGCTTCGTGCATGCACTACCCACCAGCTTGATTACGAAGGTGTTCACACCGTCGATTTGTATTAACCATTCCTGCACCCCTTTGAGGAGAACCATGATTCGCATTGGTATCGATATTGGATCAACCGCCACAAAGGCGGTCGCACTCGATGGAGAAGAACTCGCTTACACACTCGTATGCCCAACCGGATTCAGCAGTGTCGACGCCGCCGAACATGTGGCAGCGGATTTCGCGGACCATGACTACGACGTGCAGGAACTACCCGTTATCGCTACTGGCTATGGCCGAGTGGCTGTTCCTTATGCCGATAAGGTGGTTACCGAAATCACCTGTCACGGTAAGGGAGCATCGTTTTTGTTCGGGGGCGACGGCGCAGTGCTCGACGTTGGTGGTCAGGACACCAAGATTATCAACTTGCGCGGCGGGCGCGTGGTGAAATTCCTCATGAACGATAAGTGCTCGGCCGGTACGGGCAAGTTCCTGGAAATCATGGCCAACCGTATGGCCGTCACTCAAGACGAACTGTCCGCACTCGCACGCAATGGCAAGCCGACCACCATTTCGAGCATGTGTACTGTGTTTGCTGAGAGCGAGGTTATCAGCCTTATTGGGAAGGGAGCTGCACGCGAAGACATTGCCAACGGTGTTATCGAATCCGTGGTGTCGAAGGTGTGCACACTCGCTTCTCAGATTAGCGCCGAGCAGTATTTCCTCACCGGAGGCCTGTGTGAGAACAACTACATCATCGAACGGCTTTCATCACACCTAAAAGCGCCGGTAACCACCGACCCACGCGCTCGATTCGCGGGTGCTATCGGCGCAGCACTCTGTGTTGAATAGGTTCAACCTGTACTCAGACAGGCTGAAAGCCCACATAAGCACTGATTAAAGCTCGAAGAAACCGAAGGGCCCCGAGAAACCGTCCAAAACGGCAACTCGAGACCCTCATTCTGCGGCTCAATGAGTCGCAGAATTAACACGTGTGACGACACAGCGCTCATCAGCAGGCCATATCGCCACGCAAATAAGCAGAATAACCCCTACAGCATTTCTATGAACGCAGCGACGCGCGTGTTCAGTTGTCCCACATCGGAGGTCGAGTAGTCGGTTTCTATCTGCAGGTACGGCAAGCCCTTTTCCTCGTTTACGAACTTCTCAATAGACTTCGCTTCCACCGCATAGGTGTGGCATGCCGACAGCGTCATCTCCACTACGCCGTCAATGTGATACTCATCGATGAGTCGACCCATAAGCTCATAACGGTTCGGGTTCGGCGTCATCACCGAACACCCGATATTCAGGTAACGCTCGGCGAGCGCATGGTACACATCAGGATCATCCTCGTTGACCAAACGATCGAACGACTTCGTGCCTGAGCAGTTTTCAAACGCCACCACGATGCCACCGTTGTCCTCTACGGCCTTCAAAACTTTGGTGGTCACGCCGCCCATCGGGCAGCCAGTTATGAGAATGCGCGGCTTCTTGGGCTGCATTTTGCCTTCAGCGTATTCAGCTTCAATCTTGTCGGCAATAGCATTCAGCTCAGTTGTCGATTCAGCCTTGTCAAACTTGAAGCCTACGCCATACATGACGTTAAACAAGTCGCCACCCGTGATGGGTGCCGGGTCATGCAGCATCACATCGGTTAGCTTCTTCATAGCCAGACGATTCTCGTTGTTTACGCGGATTGCCTCAGCGATCGCTTCCTCGGTGATGGTCACGTCGAACTTATGCTCGAGGTACTCCTTCATCTTCACAATCTCGGCGCGCCACAGAGCCAATGCGTCGGCATCCTGCGAGTTCGGCAGGTTCATGATGTACACGTCCTTGCCCAACTGTGCCATGAGTTCATACATCTTCTTCTTGCCGTCACAGGTAGTCTCTCCCACTACCAGGTCGCTAAAGTAGAAGAACGGGCACTTGTCGGTTTTGGCGAAACCGTAGCTCGATTTGATGAGCGGACACAGGTTTCGCGGCAGATCCTTTTCGGCGTCGGGAATGGTTTCGTCCGACACCGAGCACAAGCCAACCACCGAAGCGCCAAACGCCATGGCCAGTTCATGCGGGAAATACGTGCAGTAGATTCCCACCACGGGAACGTCTTTGTCTTTCAGGGCCTTCACTCCCAGAAACGCCTGCTGACGCGCCTCGGCAAAATCATCGAACACATCAGGCAGTGATTTTACAAGCTCCATTGCAGAACTTCCTCTCGTCTCTATGAACGTATGTGATGAAGGTGGGCGGCCATTTCGTCGCGCGCCTCAGACGGCTTCCAGCACGCATGTGCAGCTGGAAAGCGGGAGCCTTTGCAGAATCGGCCATCGCGCAGAAAACAACAGCCGAACAGCTCTCTTGCGATTATACGCGCGAAAGCCAGCCACTCTACGCAAAGATACAGGGAACTACAGATGAAACAGGAACGTGATACATACGTCTACACCACAAGGTTCACCGGCGCTCTATGTAGCAACCGAGACGCGTAAGTTCGGCCGCCACCGTTTCCACCAGCAGCGGCAGTGCGGCATGAACCGCAGGCGTGAGCCCTACCGTCGCAACTTCGGGAGAAGGATTTTCTACCTGCATACCCAGGCAAAGACCACGCGCCTCATAGCCAAGCAATGCAGCAGCATCAAACAAGTCAATAAGCTTCAAATCGTGTAGCGATGCCGTAGCGCCCGTGTGTCGTGCCATAGCGTCAGGTGCGAAACGCAGCACCGTACCTGCGGGGTTACCCGTACCATCAACCGCATCCACTGTTATGACCACATCGCATTCGTCCACGACAAATAACATATCCATACTCAGGCAACCGATGTCGTAGAGCTGCACGTTTTCGGGAACAGAATACCGCTCACAGAACAGCTCATAAGCGGCCGGCCCCACGCCATCATCGAGCATGAGCTTGTTACCTACAAACAACACCGCAACACGCACGTCACACACTCGTTCGACATCTTGTTCGTCTTCAGCATCACTTCTCGCATGCTCCATTAACGTTCCTTCCCCAAAGCACTCATTCACATTAAGCCTTTAATTAGCATTGACCTCACCTGTCAATATCTGGTAGCGGGGGCGACGCGCAGTTCCGCAGCGACGACAACAATCCTGTGGATTGTTGTCCAAAGCGAGGACTGCCGAGCATCGACCTTGCTGCCAGATATTGACGAACAAAAACGCATAGATTCACAGCGACGGAAACAATCCAGCGGACTGTTTCCCAAAGCGAGGACTGCCGAGCATCGACCCTGCCACCAGATATTGACGAGCGAAGTTACTACCCTATGCTAACAAGAAACGGCGGCCGCCGGTGTTCCGACGACCGCCGCACATGTCAACCACGACGTGTTTTATTCCTTGTGACCAAGGTCGTCTTCGCCTACGATCACGTGACGATCGGGATCGTACACCAGGCCACCATGTTCCTTGCGGATGAACATGAGTGCCGTGGGAGCAAAGCCCTCGACATTTGCCAGGTACACGTGAATGAACATGAAGATGATGAACACGAACATCAGGAAGTAGTGGATGATACGCATGTTCATCAGGCCACCAACAAGCGTAGTACCTGCAGCGAAAATGCCGAAGTTCATCGTGGGAGCCCACAGAGCCAAGCCCGTGTAGAACATGAGCACGATAAGTATTGGAATCAGCAAGTAGCTGATCTTCTGAGGCACACCCAGCTTAGCGCCCAGCGGATGATCCTTCTTGAGGAACAGATAGTACTTCACCCACTGAATGCCCTGATGGCGGTTATCAGCCTGTGGCAGCCAGGTCTTGTAGTCGGGCACCTGCTTGCGCGTGCCGCCGGTCGGTGCGGTCTTCACAAAGAAGGCCATGATCACGCGCGCTAAGCAGTTCGCAAACAGAACGATGCCGCAGAAGATGTGTAGGCCGCGGCACAGTCCCATGATGCCAGGGATCACCGGATAATGGATGATAATACCCGACAGGATGAGCAGGATCATGCAGACGAGGTTGATCCAGTGCGTGACGACGAACACCAATGGATGAGCCTCGCGATAATGAGCAAGATGCGCCATGCTACTTCACCCCCCAAGGATTCGTCACGGTTTCGAAGCTCTTGCCTGTAGCCGGCTCGGTTACATGAACCGCGCAGGCGGTGCAGGGGTCGAAGCTATGCACGGTACGCAGCGCGTTGATAGGCATCTCCACATCTTCCACCGGGCAGCCGATAAGTGCCTGCTCCATGGGGCCATGTTCGCCATCTTTATTCATAGGAGCAAGGTTCCACGTAGACGGAATGATAATCTGATAACCCTCAATGCGACCGTTCTTTACCTTTTCACTGTGATAGAGCGCACCACGCGGAGCCTCCCAGAAGCCTGTACCGGAACCGGTGTCGGTTTCGGGTGCGCGGAAGTACTCGCTGTCCCCACCCTTCACAGCCTCAATCAGTTCATCAACCCATTCCTTCATAAGTGTGGCAATGTAGAGCGTTTCCAGCTGACGCAATGCCGTACGACCAAGCGTCGATTGCGCAACAGACAAATCACCCGGAGCACCCAGCGCGCGTAGCATGTCGTCGACGCCGTCCTTGATGAAAGGCACACCGCGTTTGTAAGCTGCCAGGATACGCGCCAGACCACCCGCCTCCATGGGCTTGCCGTCGTAATTGGGGCACTTCACCCACGTGTAGCGGTCGTTCACGTCGTAGCCAGTAAACTCCGGCTCGGTGACGAAGTACGGCGACTCATATTCCTCGTCGCCCTTGTACCAAGAGCGGCCCATGTACTCTTTGATCTTGCTCTCTTCAACATCGCTCAGATTAAGCTTCTCATCGAGCACACCCATGGGCAGATAACGGTCAGCCAGCTGCATGCTCTGATTCTCAAACACACCCCAAGCAATATAGCGTCCGCAGCCCTTGCCGAACTCCAGTGCTTCCATGTAGTTTGCGCCGATAGCCAACGTATCGGGAATCATGGTGGTGGACACCCAGTTGTACACCTCGTCCACAAGCGCCTTCAGATCATCGAGCTTCTGCTCGGTGGGCACAAACGCCGTACCACCCGGCACAAGCGTCATGATGTGAGGCATCTTGCCACCCAGAAGTGCAGCGATCTCAGAAGAACGTGCCTGCATCTTCAGCGCTTCAAGATAGTGGGCAGTGCAGATGAGGTCGAGTTCAGGCGAAAGCTTGTACGCCTTGCCGCCATCAGCCTCGAACCAGTTACCCGAGAAGATAGACAGCTGGCCATTGTCGGCGAACGTCTTCAAGCGATTCTTCAGCTGGAAGAAATCGGTATTCATGGACGTTTCCGCTTCGATGGCAAGCGCCACGGCGTCCTCGGGATCGGCCTTGAGCGCGTTTAAGGGGTTCACGTAATCAAGTGCCGCCAGGTTGTAGAACCATAAGATATGGCTATGCAAGAACTGCGCGCCCTCGATGAGGTTGCGCACGATGCGAGCATTGTTGGAAATGGTGATGCCGTAGGCCTTCTCGGCGGCAATGCTGGAAGCATGCGCGTGAGACACCGGGCACACGCCACAGATGCGCTGAACAATCTGCGCGGCATCTTCCGGAGTGCGGTTCTGCACGACAAGTTCCATGCCGCGGAAGCAGCCGCCCGACACCCACGCATCGGTAACCTCGCCATGCTCGACTTCCATCTCAACGCGGAGATGGCCTTCGATACGGGTGATCGGGTCGATAACCGAACGGGTCATACCAGCTTACCTCCCCTCTTCTTCATTAGCCGCGGTACCGCCTTTGCCCTTGCGGGCAGCTGCGACAACCTCGGGATCGTACTTACCAATGGATTTGTCGGGATGCTTGGCGTCCCATGCGCGGATTTCCTCGAAGTCAGCGCCGCCATCCATACGCCCGGTCATCTTCATACCGAAGCCATGGATAACCAACGCACCAGCAACCAAACCGGTCAGCCCCAGCGCAATGGTATCGGGGCGAATTGCCCAGTCGCCAATGCGGAAATCGCGATGGCGCTTGTAGAAGGGCGTGTTCATCTCGACCCAGTTGTCGTTGATGTTAGCTGGATTAGCCTCGCAGCAACCGATGCAGGGCGCACCCGCCTGCACACACCAGCTGCGGCGGTTGTTCCACAGCGTTACGCCACAATTCGACTTGGTCTGCGGGCCGCGGCAGCCAAGCGGATACAGGCAGTAGCCCAACGCCTCTTCCTTGCTGCCGAACTCATACACGAACTCGCCGTTCTCGAAGTGCCCACGGCGCTCGCAGTTATCATGTACGGTCTGATCGAAAATGCCGGCGGGTTTGCCCTGCGAGTTCAGATCGAGCTCTGCGGGCGTAAGCTTCATCAGCACCACGTCAACCAGTACCGACACGAGCCATTCAGGGTTCGCCGGACATCCGGGGATGTTCACCACGGGAACATCAATGCCCACTTCTTCGAGGTACTGCTGCACGCCAAGTGCGCCAGCGGAGTTCGGCGTAGCGCTCATCCAACCACCGTTAACGGCGCAAGAACCCAACGCAACGACAGCGTTTGCGTTGCGAGCGGCTTCCTCCAGATGTTCGGTTCCCGGCGCGTCGGCAACGCGAAGCGCTTGGCCCTCCCAGCCCTTCAGCACGGCTCCCTCGTAAATGAGGATGTAGTTTCCAGCCTCAATGGTTTGCGCTTTTGCTTCCTCCATCGAATGACCCGCAGCCGCAGACAGCGTTTCGGAGTAGTTTAGCGAAATCATCTCCAGCACGATGCTTGCCGCATCGGGCGTCTCAACCTGCGCGAACGACTCGGTGCAGCCCGTGCAAGACGCTCCCTCAATCCAAATGACGGGATAGAGGTTTCCCGACTTCGCCCCGATGACGGTGTCGGCAAGGGCACGTTCCACGTGTGGACCGGTCAAACCCGACAGGCCAGCAGCGGCGGCAACGGCTCCGCAAAGCTTCACAAAGCTGCGGCGCGATACCCCCCGCGCGGAAAGCAGATTCTGAAACTCGGAGACAGTGGCCTCTGTTTCCATGTGCACACCTCCTTTAGGTGTTCTCGTCTTCCAATTGCGAAGGTATTGTGACGCAATTTGTGAAAAAGAAGGCGAAACAATGCATGAAAAGGATGGTATATTCTGTAAAAGGCACAATAATGTTACGATATCACTCACAGGTAACAAATTGGAAACGATGTCTTACGGCATGCGGATACAAGCATCCGCAACGTATCGGCCGCTACCGCGCTCGTGCAAGAGCGTCGAGGCGAGCCATCACCACGTCCTCAACTTCGTAGGAGCACGGCAAGAGAGACCCCTCTTCGGAATAGAGCGTGCGAATGTAGCCACCGCATTCGTCGCATGTGGCAAGGCGGTGGGCATCATCGCCTGCAATACTGTAGAAGTACAGGCGCTCTTGGCTGCGGTTTCCGCACTGTGCACAGCGAACGCGTTCGAACTCCCAGGTACAGGCGCACTGCGGACAAACCAGCACGCGTCCACGACCTGATGATGACGTGTTCGCGCCCACATGCGCAAGCGTAGGGGCACTACCGCACACAGGGCACAGAAGCGGACGTGGCTCGGTGACACCGGCTGTGCGTAATGCGATCATGGCTGCCTGGGCAGGCTGCTCAAGCTGCACTTTAAGAGCCAAACTTGCCGTCAAAGCACCAAGGAGCGCCTGATCTCCGGTCATACTGCCACTAATAAGTACAGCTGCAACCTTGGCGAGCCACGCACTTGGGTTTGAACCCGCAAGCGCACAATCGGATTGAAGCACCACAGAGTCCCACTTCACACGAGCAAACGCCGCTATCGTATCGGCGGGAAAACCGCCTGTATCGTTAAACACTTCCGCAAGCTTACCAAGCGTCGCAATGAGCGCATCGGCATCAACAGGTACCGGTGCAAGATCAAATATGGCGCGACCTTCCCTGTAGGCAACAAGAACGTCAACCGGAGCCGGTGCCTCCCACGTAACCTGGACAGGCATCTCTTCCGAACAAGCTGCCTGTACACCCCACAGCGTGCGGAAGAACGCCAATCGCGCCAGGTCAGCTGTGTCGAGCTTGTCGGCGTACGCGGCAATAGCTGCGTCGATACGTTTCAAATTCACAGGGCAGCTCCTTTATACTACGGCGCGCCACACGACCGGCAAACCACATCGTAGGCACACCACATGACAGGTACACCACCCCGCCCGCCCCTTGCGGGAACGAGCGGGGTTGGTGCGACGTTTACTTCTCGACAACGTTCTTTCCGTTTTTCAGCTCTTTGCGAGCCCAGTGGCCCCAGTGGTATAAAGCGTCGGACTCAGACACGAGCCCATCACCGAACATAAGCTTATGGGTGCCGCGGTAGGGCTGGAAGATTCCTGCACCCAAAAAGATGTGTGCCATGCCGAACACGGCAATCAAGAAGAACCCAATGTCGTGCAGAAGCAACACGACAGCGTACGCGTCACCGCCCAAGGTAAACACAGTGGAACCTAAGAGCATCACCATGCCGGTAATACCCATGAGTGCGCCTGCAAACCACAGCATGCCGTCGGCAAAACGCTGGCCGCTCTTTATCTCACCCTGATCGGGCATGTGAATCCACTTCGCCATAAATAGGTAGGGGAAGAACAGAATCATCCACTTCTTGTCATCGGAATCCCACTTGGCAAAGAGGTTCTTGAATATGTGCGCCACACCCTTCGGTGCCATGATGGCACTGATGAGCGGAACTGCCACGAATACCACACCGATCACGCGGTGGCTCATACGTATTACAAACACCACATCGGCACCGACCAACTGCGTAAGAGGTGGCACGAACACAAACAAGCCCGTGACGCACAGCAACAGGCATGCGATGATAGTGACGTCATGCGTGATGCGCGCCTGCTTGGAATGGCGAACGATATAGCGCTCGGTCCCCTTCTGCTTGCGAGCTGTTAAAAACCTTTGATCACTCGCAGCTTGTTCGGGCGTAACTTGAACACGTGCGTTACTCATGGTCGCCCCCCTTCTTGCCAATAGGCAGGTTGCAGGTGATGTGCTCTTTAACGGACTCGGTGTCTTGGCCGTCGCCGTGCTTTATAACCTCACCTGTCTCAAGACTAATCGTGTCTTCGGTTTCGGCGTTGTACGCTAACTTGTCGCGCTTGTAGCCAGCGGCCAAACCGAACATGACAGCCAAACCAATCACGGTAGCACCTGCCACCACGCCCGTGACGGGCTTCATGATGTTGGTAAGTGTGGTAATGGGGCTTACCTTCGGGTCGAGAACCTGACCGTGTGCCTCAACGCCGTACTTAAACACCTGAATGACATGCAGACCGCCTATCTCTTCGGCACCATAGATGACGGCATGTTCGTACCCGCGACTTTTCAGCATCGCGAGGCGTTTCTCGGCTTCGGCCAGCATCTCGTCGCGATCGCCAAAGGAAAGTGCTTCGGGTTGACACGTGGACACACAAGCCGGAGCTATACCCTGTTCGATGCGATCAACGCACCCCGTACACTTATTCACTTTACCCTGCATGCCATTGTAGCGTGGCACGTCGAAGGGGCAGGCCGTAACGCAATAGTGACAGGCGACGCACTTCGAGGCATCAACAGTCACCATGCCGCTTTCTTCGTGCACGTACAAGGTTCCCGACGGACAGATGGACGCACACGGCGCATCGGTGCAGTGCTGACAAGAACGGCGACCAAATGCCCAGGCAACCGGCTTGTTCGGCAGCGCACCATCCGCTTCGCTGTACGTCATAATCAACCGCGTTGCGCCATTAAGGTCGGGCGGGTTTTGATGGGTTCCGCTAAACGTATTCTCGTTGAGTCTCGTCGGGGACGGCAAAACATTCCAACACTTGCACGCGATCTGGCACGCATGGCAGCCTGTACAGCGTGATGTGTCGAATAGGATCGCTTTCTCAGCCATTACCTCTCACCTCCCGTGGCCTTCTCGATGTTGACGAGGAAGGCTTTGTACTCGGGCGTGAACGAATTAGGATCGACCACATTCGGAGTCAGGTCATTCACGGTGGCAGCCTCAGTTCCGAACACGCCGGCCCAGCTGTAGTGGTGCGTAAGTCCCACCAGATGTTGCTGACCGCCATGTACCTGCAACGGTTTTACACGCTTGGTGACAACTGCAGCAACTTCAACCGATCCGCGATTGTTGAACACGCGCACCTTGTCACCCGACTCGATTCCCTTCTCGGCAGCCAGTTCTTCGGATATTTCAATAAACTGTGCGGGCATAGCCTCCACAAGCGCCGGACACATGCGAGTTTGTCCTCCGCCCTGCCATTGCTCAGTCACCGAATAGGTGGTGGCCACAATCGGGTAATCGGACGCATCGCCGTGCTTGGTCGATTCGTATTCGGCAAACGACATGCACGGTGAAGACAAAGCGCCATTGAGCAAGTTTTCGCCTACTGGACTCTCAAAGGGTTCATAGAATTCCGGCAAGGGTCCGTCCACCATGCCATAGCTTTCCAGCCGGGCGTTTTGTTCCCACAGCATGAAGAACGACTTATCGTCGGGGGGAACGGGTACGCCGTTATTGGCGGCAACAAAGTCGGCTTGATCCACCAGATCCCACTTCTCCCCCGTCCATTCCACAAGCTTCTTGTCGGCAGCCCACGGCTTGCCATTCATGTCAGCCGAATTGCGGTTATATAGAATGCGGCGGTTTGCCGGCCAGCTGAACGCCCAATTGGAGTACAAGCCCAAACCCGATTCGTCGTTGTTGTCTCGCCGACCGACAGGCTGAGCGCTCGGGTCGAGCGGGGCGTTGTTGTTGTTCCAGAAGCCGGAATAGATCCACATAGCACACGCAGTGGAGCCATCGGCGGCCAGTTTCGAATAGCTGGGAAGCAAGTCAACCTTGCCTTCGGCGAGATTGGAATCTGAAATGCGGTAGCCATTCAGCGCCCACGCAACGGTGCGCGGGTCTATCTTGCCGTCGATGTAGTAGTCCCACTTAGTGTTGAGAATGGGGTCGGGGTTTGCGCCGTCCTCGTCCTCATAGAGCCTGCATATTTCGGTCCACAGAAGATCACACATCTCGAAGTCGGGCTTGGCTTCCTCCCATGGCTCTAACGATTGGTAGCGGTATTGCAGCCAGCGGCCGGAGTTTACGACAATACCCGGCTTCTCATAAATGAGTGCAGCCGGCAGGAAGTACACCGTGGTGTTAATGTCGGCCGGGTTCATGTCGGGTGCCTTCCAGAAGGTGGCAGACTCAGTGGCAACCAGATCGGCTACCACGAGCCAATCGAGATTCGCCATAGCACGACGCACGTTGGATGCATTCGGTGCGGAATGGCACGGGTTCATACCCCAGCAAAAGAAGCCCTTGATGACATCTTGGCTCATGAGCTCGAACGTGGAAACATGTGTGTAGTCCGGATCGGTTTTCTTGGAAGGAACTTTTGGCCACCAGTCGTAGCCGTAGTCGTTGTCCACCGTGGCGGCGTCGCCAAACCATTCCTTGAGTGCCGAGATCATAAACTTGGGCTTGTTGGTGTAATAACCGTCCGAATTCGTTTGAGACTCGAGCCACTTGCGCAACGACGAGCGATCGGTGGTGTTTGCCCATTTCAGGTATCCCGGCTGCTCATTAACGAGCATGCCCATGTCGGTTGCGCCCTGAACGTTCGGTTCGCCGCGTAACGCATTCACTCCACCGCCCGGCACGCCAACGTTTCCTAACAGCAGCTGCATAACCGACATGGCGCGCGTATTCTGAGCACCATAGGTGTGCTGCGTCTGGCCGAGCGCGTACAGGATCATGCCCGCCTTGCCGGGAGCCGCCGTTGCCGAATACGTTTCGTATACAAGCTCGAGTGTTTCTTTATCCATGCCGCAAATGTTGCACACGGTGTCCAGGTCGTAACGAGTGTAGTGGTTTTTGAGCTGCTGGTACACACACATCGGATCGGCAAGCGTCATATCTCGCTTGGGATGTTTAACAACAGGCGGCGTGAATTCAGGCACGCCATCGGCAACCGCCCATGCGTATGCGCCAGTTGTATCCCATTCTTCAACGGAATCGGTTTGGTAGCGCCACGAGTTGTTGGAATAGCTCTTGGTTGCCTCGTCGAAGCCTGAGAACAAGCCCGATTCCACGTCGAAATCGTATTCGGGATCGAGTAAGTAGCTGGCATTGGTGTAGTTGAGCAAGTACTCAAAGTTATAGTCGGGAACTTCCTTGCCCGCCAGGTAATCGGCCAAATTGGGCTCGATGAGGCGTTCGATAATGTAGTTAAACATGCCACCGTAAAACGCGATGTCCGTACCCGATCGAATAGGGCAGTAGATATCGGCCATTTCAGCTGTGCGGGTGTAACGAGGATCGACCACGATCCACTTCGCTCCAAGCTCATGTGCCTTGTTCAGCCACTTAGAGCCAACCGGATGATTCTCGACAGAATTTGAACCGCAATGCAAGATGACGTCGGTGTTTCTAAAGTCACACCAATGGCTCGTCATCGAACCACGACCAAATGATGCCGCCAGACCGGCGACAGTTGGGCCGTGTCAAACACGGGCTTGATTGTCGATCGCAACGACACCAAGCGAGCGCATCATCTTCGTGATGAGGTACTCTTCCTCGGAGTTCTGCTGCGAACCGCCCAGGCTTGCAATGCCAGGGGTCCAGTTGACGGTTAGGCCGTCCTCGGTTTCTACGAAGGTGGCGTCACGCGTTTCCTTCACCTTGCGCGCGATTTCTGCGACGGCGTCATCCCAGGTGATCGGCTCCCATTCAGATGCGCCAGGGCGGCGCACCATGGGCTTCGTCACACGACCAGGGTTTTTCATCACCTCGCGCGTTTTCGGGTCGACGATGTTGCGCAGCTGGAACATCGAAGCGCCCTTCGGGCATAATCCGCCCTTGTTGACTGGATGATCTGGATCTCCTTCAACGTTGATTAGCTCGCCATCGCGCACCGAACACAAGGAACCGCATCCTCCAGCACAATAGCAGCAAACATTGGTGCGTTCTTCGGTGTTTACGAGTTTCCAATCGGATGCGGGCTCAACAGCGAGCGCGCTCGATTGCGAGCTCAGCTCAAACGCCATACTCGCAGCGAAGGCGGCACCAGTTGCTGTGAAGAAGCCCCTGCGTGTCAGGTCCATACTGTTTCTCCCTCCTCTTATTGTCGGCTTTCGCCGTATGTACGCATGGCCTCCCTCTTCCTCGGCTCATCCCCTCAAAATTCCGAAGAAAATGTTTTTCGTGAATCGAGCACGCCGTCTATACGATGCACCTGACAGAACCTGCCAGAGCATGCGATAACGGCGACCCAACTCGCGGTAAAACACCATGCGGTCTATTTGAAATTATGCATGCTGTAAACGCAAACAACCCCAGCGGATGGCACTTCGGGACACTTCGGGCGTCATACTCGATAAACGGCCCGACCATATTTCGGGTCGGACCATTCACGGACACAAATTACCCAGCCGCAGAATGGGAAATGTTTCGCTCGCGCAACGTCGAGCACACACCCGAGCGAAAAAGTGGGCTATCATAGCGCTTTAAATTCCGAACAAGCCCGCAAAGTGACGTCGGACATACCGAAGGCATCGAACAATCAAGGAGAACGCATGAGCACGCAACCGGTTTCTATCGCATACCTTGGCCCGAAAGGTACCTACTGCAACGAAGCAGCCTGTGCCTTCGCCAAACGCATGGGCCTTGAAGACGCCACGTTTGTGGAATGCGTGTCGTTCGATGACGTGTTCGATTACGTGAACCGTGGAAAATGTACCTATGGTGTAGTGGGCAAGGAAAACTCCATCGAGGGGCCAGTCACAGCCACGCTCGACAACTTCGCTTTTAACACGTCGGCAAACATCCTCGCCGAGCATGTGGTAGACATTCATCACTGCTTAGTGCTTCACCCGGATGCATGCATTGATGACGTGACTACCGTCGCATCGCATACCCAAGGACTCGCGCAGTGTCGCAAGTTCATCGCCGCAAAATTGCCAGGACGCACGACTATTTCTACGTCGTCGACTGCAGAAAGCGCACGCTTGGCTGTGAGCGACAAATGTGTTGCCGGCATAGCAAACGCGTACGCCGCTGAACTCTACGGCGCGAAGGTGGTTGAGCGCGGCATTGAAGATCACTGCGGAAACCAGACGTCGTTCGCCCTCATCGGGCAACCCGGCAGCGCACCGCAACTTACCGGATCTCGCTACAAGACTACGCTCGCGCTGTTCTTGCAGCGAGATAAGGCGGGTGCGTTGCATATGATCTTGTCGGAATTCGCCTATGCGGGCATTAACTTGTCGATGATCCAGTCGCGACCCACCAAGCAGGTGCTCGGCGACTACATGTTCTTCATCGAGTTTGAGGGCAGCGTCAATGATCTATCGGTACAAACCGCGCTAAATTGCCTGCGCTTGAAACTGCGCGAAGTAAAGGTTATCGGCAGCTACCCCATGGATTAGAACGCAGGGGTGGTTTACGCGCAGACGGCGTACCATGCATGCAGTTGTCCAGGTGAGTGGAAGCTGGGCAGCACTCAGTCGCTCAAACAGTCCTGCTCGCACGAAACGCCCACCGGGCGTTTCGGCTCGTGCGGAACTCGCTTTATGAGCACCACCCAGTTTCCACTCACCCTACCGCATGTTGTGTGCAAGCTGGTTCACGCGCAGACGACACACCACGCGCAGTTCTGCAGCGACTGAAACAGCCCAGTGGGCTGTTTCACAAAGCGAAGCCTGTATGAGCAGGGTGTGTCGTCTGCGCGTGAACCAGCTTGTGCGCATACTCCCTACAGGGTGAGCACACCTAAATGTTCGAGCAGGATTTTAACGCCAATGAGAATAAGTACTACACCGCCTGCGATGGTTGCGGGCTTCTCAAAGCGCGCACCGAACTGATTGCCAATTGCTACGCCCACAAAGGAGAGCGCGAAGGTAGTCACGCCGATGAGCGCTGCAGCGGCAACAATATTCACGCCAAGGAACGCAAACGTAATACCCACGGCGAGCGCATCGATACTTGTGGCGATGGCGAGCATCACGAGTTCACGCAGATCGAGACGCTGCTCAGCCGGGCATTCCAGTGCTTCTTCGTCTTCATGGAACGCATCCCACAACATCTTACCGCCAATGAAAGCAAGCAAACCAAAGGCAATCCAGTGGTCAACCGGCGTAATAAATGGAGCAAACTGCGTGCCAAGTGCCCAACCGATCACGGGCATAAGCCCCTGGAAGCCCCCAAAGAACACCGCTATCACGAGTGCATGCGCCCAGTTGACCCGCTTCATACAAAGGCCCTTGCATACCGATACGGCAAACGCGTCCATCGACAATCCAATGGCTATCAAAAACAGCTCCACGAATCCCATTGATCAACCCTCGCTTTCCGTACCGTCAACGCAAAGAACCCCGCCTTCATCGGCAAAAAAGCCTTCGGCAGTTAAATCAGCAACCAGCGATTCGAAGTGATCGGGATGAAGTGGACCGCGTCCGTGCGATCGCTCAAATTCATCCAGCGCAGCGGCAGCTTTCGCGCGCGAAACCGACTCACCTGCAAGTACAATACGCACCAGCTCTGCACGCTTCTGGCGACGCGACCCCTCAAACGCGCTCTGCTTGGCATAATGGGCGCTGCGTCGCGACGGGTTCGGCAACGTCGCCTTCAGGTGTGCACCATAGTCGAGCAGCGCGTAGTACCAACGCCGCGGATCATGTGTCGGGCACGTGAGCTTAACCAACGGGGCAATCTCGCGATCGGGAACCTGATCACGGTCAGGAAACACCTCATGTAGGAAAACCGCTCGCACGTTGGTTTCCACATACACGGATGGCCGATTGAAAGCGAATGCTATGACCCCCGCCGCTGTCGCTGGCCCTACGCCGGGCAACGCCAACAGTTCCTCATACGATTCGGGCAGCTTCCCGGCATAGTTCGCTGCACATAATTCGGCAGCACGTTTGAGCGCCAACGCGCGGCGGTTGTAACCAAGCCCCTGCCATTCCGCCAGCACATCAGAGGTGGCGGCAGCTGCCAACGCATCAATGGAAGGAAACACTCGCATAAAACGAGGCCAGCGCGCAAGCACACGCGGAACTTGGGTTTGTTGCAGCATAACCTCAGACACAAGCACACCATACGCGTCGTCAATAAAGCGCCACGGTAGTTCTCTGAAATGGGCTTCGCCCTGCTCAAGTACGCGCTCGGCGAATTGATCGGGTGTGAGCACACACGACGGCCACATGTCTTGTGCGGACATATGCGAGCAAGCCACCCCTTCCCGCTTATGCGCAGTCACTGTTGGTGCCATTCGGAGTACCAACCGCCATAACGTCCCCACACGAGAAATTACCAACGCCGGAACCTGTGCACGCCTTAAACCCAGCCCCTGCCTTCGCACAGCGGATCGACGGATGGTCGGCCTTCAAGCAAAACAGATCGTGCAGCGTGATAGAAGCGAAGTAGGCGTTTAACATCGCACTCGCACCTGCCCACAGCTGATTGTACGCGCAACCATCGCTGAAGGCGCACATATCGGCATGTGATGAACACGGCGCCACAACAACCGGACCCTGCACTGCTTCAACCACGTCAAGGAGCGTAGTGGTTCGAGGATCACACGCAAGCGAAAATCCGCCGCTCGATCCGCGGGCGGTCTTCAACAGGCCACCTTTTACTAAATCATGCTGAATGCTGCGCGCAAACGAGTACGGAATGTCCTCGGTCTTAGCAACGTCAGCCACTGACACGAGCGTACCAAGATTATCGTAGGCCGCTCTCAGCATGCGGAATGCGTAATCGGAACGCTTGGTTATATCCATTGTCAGCTAATCTCCCCGTTCATATAGCGCTCAAGCTCATCAAAGTCGTTGCGCAGAGAACCCACCACCTCATCTTCTAAACGGCGGTACTCAGGCGATTCGAGCGGCTGGTAGGCTGCAATTTTCTCAAACAGGTTACTCGCAGTGACGGGAACGTACCCACGTACCGCTAAGCTATCGCGATATGCCTCATCAACGGCTTCCTTCGCCGCCATATACAAATCGAAACGAGGAAGGTTCGCCGAATGTCGCACGAGTGCGGCGCGGTCGATGCCGCGCATAGAGGGATGTTTGCGAGCGATTTCCATCCAAATGTCGGCACGCTCCTTAGCATTAGGCAGCTCAATGTCGATGACAGTAAGCGGTTCAAGCATATCGAGGAAGAACGGGTCAACCTCGCCAATGCTCGACATCGAAGCAAGCACGTGAACACCTGGGTGCTCCACGGCCGACCGGATAAGATTCATAGCCTCGCGAGCACCACGCGACAGGCTCGCAATAAGAAGCCCGCCTAAGTCCTCAGCAGGTTGTTGGTCAACAAACGGCGACACCCACAAATCGATGTCTTCGAGCAACAGCACCCCTTCGCCGTCGAAACCGTTTTTCGCAGCGTTGAGTTTTGGTTGGTTGTCAGATTGCGACATCACACACAAGACTGGCATACCAGAAATGCCCTCATCCATGCGCATACGAACGCCCGGCAATTCCAACTCACCAAACGTTGCCTCCATGAAGCGGGCAGCATCTTCACGAGCAGGAGAGCTGAACAGGAGTGCGTCACAGACGGGCATGCCCTCAACGCCGTGACGCTTGTTAAGTAGCTCAACCAACTGCTGGAACTGAGGGTCTTTCTGCATGCCCACACCATGGCTGCGCATAGCCGCAATAGCGCGGTCGAACCCAACAAGGTCGCTGTATCGCACGCGTTCGACAGTCGTTGCGCTTTGCGCATGCCCGCCGGCAGAGGTGGTAGCCTTGGGAACATTGATTGTGAGGGGCGTGATGCTCTTGATGAGGGGTTTCGATACCCTCGACGTGTCTGACGTAGACGACGCTGCAGGTACCATTGGGGACACCGCAGAAGACACCACTGTCGTATCGCTTTCGCCTTCCTGTACAGCGGCGCGAAGAGCATCAGTTTCATCCATGCGCAGATCGATATCCTGCGCGAGAACGTCGCCTACAGCTGCGCGCGCCTCTTGTGCGATCAGATCGGTGACTCCTTGCAAATCCTCACGCGTAAGCCCGAACTCCTGTAGCTTGTCAAACGCAAGGTCTTGAAGCTGTAACGCACACGCATCTACCTCATCGGGCTTAAGGAAGTGTCCTAAGCGTTCGAATACATATTCAGCGATGGTACGCTCACGCAATTTACACGCAAGATCCCACGCGCTCTTCAGGCTGGCAAGCGCTGCCTCAGTAGCAGCAGGAGAGCCTCCCTCGTGCGAGAGCCGCTCGAACGCCGCCAGATACAGATGCATGCCAAGCACCTCATCGCCGCTTGCGCAAGCACACTCGGCTTGCATCAGATAGTCTTGGGGCGATTGCCGGTATTCATCGTTTTGGCTGGGTGACGCAGATCCGTCGTTTTCAAACATACCCAACCTCCTTTGCTTATACGCATGACTCGTATGCTTCTATCGTAACTGAAGTGTCGCAAACTAACATTGTATCCGACGCGTTACAGCAATGCGACCACTGCACAAAGACTGCAAGCGCCACTGTACGCCTACGCGGTGACCGAGCGACGTGCTACAAAAACCCTTGACACACGCAGATAATCCCTAGGGAAATACTGATTAATTCCGTCAGCCCTGCACGTACGGGGCAGCGCCCGAAAGTCTAAAACCTCGTTTACGCACGTCAGTGCGCGCTCTCGGTTTTCGACCTTCGGGCATCCGCCCCGCCCGCGCAGGACAAGACGGCTTTAATCAGTATTTCCCTAGCGCCAGTGAAGCACCGGCCACCCACATCGACGTGCCATACGCGCAAGCGGCCGATCAGGGTTAACCGCGTAGGCGGTTTCAGCTGCCTGTAAAATACTGCGGTCGGAATGGTGGTCACCGTACGCGAAAGCCAGTTTCCAACCGTCTTCCCCGTACTGTGCATTAGCAAACTCACGCACTGCTGAAAGCTTCCGGGCGCCTTCAACCGGTAAACCTTCGACCTCGTTTGTGTACGTTTCGTCGGCAGCCACCTTCATTCGTGTTGATATCTGATACTGAAAGGAGTGGCTTTCCATAGCGCGCAAAACCAGCGGTTCGAAGGTGGCCGACACCACCACCACAACTTCACCTGCCTCGGTATGTTGATGCATTGCCTCGTCGGCTTGCGTCCGAAAGCGCCTTTCAACCGTACTGTCGTAGAAGTCGCGTAAAAACTGGTCAACCTCACGGACAGGCTTTCTCGCAAACGCGCGAAAAACCAAACAGCGCACCCAGCTCTCATTCTGCGGCAAGCGCAGCTTGTACGCCACCGCCCACAGCAGGATGCGCACGACCACACTTGGCGGAAGCATGCGCTTTCGCACAAGATGACGCACCAGCAAAACCGGGGAGTTTCCCCGGATACTGGTTCCATCGAAGTCGAATACCGCCAGACGTACCGGCGCATCGCTTATCATCAACGTAAGCCTTCCGACGTTTTCTTGTGGTTCCCCAGAGAATCAATCAGTATTTCCCTGGAACTGTGAATTGTACAATTGTGCATAGAAACCGCCAAGCGCAAGCAGCTCGTCGTGTGTGCCCTGCTCCACAATGTCGCCATTGTTGATAACCAGTATCAGATCAGCCTGCACAATGGTTGACAGACGATGCGCGATAATAAACGAGGTGCGCCCCTGCATCAGATTGTCCATGGCTTTCTGGATACGCTCTTCGGTGCGGGTGTCAACCGAGCTCGTAGCTTCATCGAGAATGAGCATACGCCGATTTGCCAGAATCGCCCGCGCAATAGTGAGCAACTGCCGCTGGCCTTGGCTAATATTCCCGGCATCTTCGCTGATGACAGTGTCGTAGCCGTCGGGCAGCGTCATAATGAAGCGGTGTACGTACGCCGCGCGTGCCACAAGCTCTACCTGCTCGTCGGTAGCGTCAAGGTTGCCGTAACGAATGTTCTCCCGAATGGTTCCGCCGAACAGCCATGCATCTTGCAGTACCATACCAAACAACTCGCGCACGCAGCTTCGCGGAAGATCGCGAATGTCGGTACCGCCAATGCGGATCGCACCGGCCTGAACGTCGTAGAATCGCATGAGCAACTTCACGAGTGTGGTTTTACCAGCGCCTGTCGGGCCCACAAGTGCCACCGTTTGCCCTTGCTTGATGTGCGCGGAAAAATCGCCGATGACAGGCTTATCCGAATCGTAGCCAAATCGCACGTGATCGAACTCAACGTCGCAGGTGAGCTCTTCGGCGCGTATGCGCGCCGCTTCAACGTCATCTGCTACACCATCGGCTTCAGGTTCGTCTAAGAATTCGAAAACACGTTCGGCGGCAGCAGCCATTTGCTGCAGCATGTTCGACACCTGAGTAAGCTGGGTGATGGGCTGCGTGAAATTCTTCACGTACTGAATAAACGCCTGAATGTCGCCAACAGTCACAACACCACGAACAGCAAAGAAGCTTCCCGATATGGCAACTGCGATGTACCCTAAGTTTCCCACAAATCCCATGATCGGCTGCATCATGCCCGTGAGGAACTGCGATTTCCACGCCGACTCGCGCAAACGCTCGTTCACCTGCTCAAACGTTTGCTCGCAAGATTTTTCGGAGCCAAACGCCTTCACCACCTCGAACCCGGAGAACGTTTCTTCAACCAGCCCGTTCACCCTGCCAAGCAGATTCTGCTGGCGAACGAAGTGCTTCTGAGATACTTTCACCACCATGCCTACCAGCACCGCAGAGATCGGCAGCATACCAAGCGCAATGAGTGTCATAAGCGGGTTGATAGACAACATCATGGCCAACACGCCTACGATGGTAACGCTTGAGGTGATAAGCTGCGTGACACCTTGATTTAAGCTCTGCCCCAGCACGTCGACATCGTTCGTAATGCGCGAAAGTACATCGCCGGTAGAGGTTTCGTCGAAACGCGAAGTGGGCATGCGATCGATTTTGCGTGCGATCTCGCCACGCAGCTGGTAGCACACCCGCTGCGACACGCCTGTCATCAGCCAACTTTGCGCAAACGAGCATGCCGCTGACAGTGCGTAGAGCCCGAGTGTAGCCAACAGGATGGAGCCAATAGTATCGAAATTGATACCACCCGTGCCATCAACCTTCGCTACTAAACCACTAAACAGCTCAGTGGTTGCTGTCGAAAGCACCTTCGGACCGACGATACTGAACACCGTCGACCCAATGGCAAACAGCACCGCTGCAGCAAGCGGCACCTTAAAAGCGCCGAGAAATGCAATCATGCGGGACAACGTTCGACGGAAGTCCTTGGGTTTCTCGCCGGGCATCATACCCCGCATCGGCCCGTGTCCCCTGTGGGGGCGCTGTACAGGGCGCACGTTTTGCTCACTCATCGGGCGTCACCTCCCTTCGCCAGCACGACGTGCGGTTTCAATTCTTCGGGAGAAAGCTGCGACTGTGCTATTTCGCGGTACGCTTCGCACGTTTCCAGCAGCTCGCGATGGGAGCCCTGCCCCACCACGCGCCCCTCGTCGAGCACAACAATAGAATCGGCATGCATGACCGACGCAATGCGCTGCGCGACAAGTACCACCGTTGCTGTGTCTGTACGCTTCGCCATTTCACGGCGCAGCGCCGCCTCAGTTCTATAATCGAGCGCCGAGAAGCTATCGTCAAACACATAGGCACGCACCTTGGGGTACAGCGCGCGAGCAATGGAGAGACGCTGGCGCTGCCCACCCGACACGTTGGTGCCGCCCTGGCTGATGGGAGCCGCAATGCCATCGCCCATGCCTGACACGAAGTCAGCGGCTTGCGCAATTGTAAGCGCGTCGAGCATGCGCTGTGGCTCAAGCGCGCGGCCGCCGTCGGTATAGGCAACGTTCGATTCAACAGTGCCGCTAAACAGAAAGCCTTGCTGTCCAACGTAGCCGATCTGACGGCGCAGATCGCGTTGTGCCATATTGCGCACGTCAGTGCCGTCGAATAGTACCTGTCCTTCCGTCGCATCGTAGAAACGCTCAATGAGACGACAGATGGTGCTCTTTCCCGACCCGGTTGATCCGATGATGGCAGTAGTCTTGCCGGCTTCAGCCACAAAGCTCACCTGGTCGAGCGCAAGCTCGCTGCCTTCGCCGTAGCGGAAGCTCACGTCGCGAAACTCGATGCGGGCGGCTAAGGGAACCAAGGCAGACGCAGGTATGTTCGCTACCTGGGTTTCCTTTTCTGGGTCAACGATACTTCCCTGTGTGCCTAACACCTCGTCCACACGTTCGGCTGCCACATTGGCACGCGGTAGCATGATGGATATCATGCCAATGACCAAAAAACTCATGATAACCACCATAGAATAGGTGATGAAGGCAATGAGGTCACCTGTCTGGATTGTGCCGGCATCAACGTAGCTCGCACCCACCCACACGATAGCAACCGACGTGGCATTCATGATAAGCATCATGGCGGGCATCATGAACGTCATGACCCGATTCGTGAACAATTGCGTATCCATGAGCTTTCGGCTGGCCTTATCGAAACGACCTTGCTCGTGGTTTTGTCGGTTAAACGCGCGAATGACTGGCAAGCCTACAAGCATCTCGCGAGCAGTACGGTTCACCCCATCAACCAGATACTGCATGATCTTGAACTTCGGCATGGCAATACTCATCAAAAGCCCGATGATTACAAAGATGGCCACCACGGCAAGCGCGATAACCCAACCCATTGACACGTTGGTAGTTGCGATCATGACGATGCCGCCGATAGCGAGAATCGGCGCGTAGAGCACCATACGCAGTAGCATGACCTCCACCATCTGGATGAGCTGGATGTCGTTCGTTCCCCGTGTTATAAGAGATGCGGGCGAAAAGCGCGCTACCTCGGCGTGCGAAAACGATAGCACCCGCCCATACAGGCGCGCGCGAAGATTGGCGGCAATGCCCGCAGCCGTGCGAGAAGCAACGAAGCCGACGCCGATTGCCGCCGCCATGCCCAGGGCCGCTAAGGCCAACATGCGCAGGCCAACGCGCCACAGATAGGCAGACTGTATTCCGGCCACATCCCATCCGAGCGCCTCGTACTCGGCCTTCGCTGCCGCCAGTGCCTGCTGATACACAAGAGCGTCGCTTCCGTCGCCCAATTCCGCAAGCATCTTGTCAACCTTGGCTTGAGCGTCTCCACGCGATAATGTTCCCTGCTCAAAGGCTTGTTTGAGGTGGTCGATATCGGTGCTGTCAGCACGCTCGAGCATACCCATGTAAGCCATGGGCACCGACAGCGCGCGATCGAGCTCGTCTATGCGCTGATGTCCTTCGTCAGTGAGCACATAGGTTCCCTCACTCGATTCACGATACGAGCTTTGTAGCAGCGCTTCATCGGACGCATCAACCAACAGTGAAACAACCCGATACGTTTCTGTACGCATCTCTTCAACTGCCGCATGCTCTATTCCTGACTGTTGGATGCCAACATCCACGATGTCCGATGTAAAGCGCGGAATAGCCAGGTCAGTGAAAGCCTGCACGATCAGCAAGGCAACGATGACAAGCACGGCTGCCACCGACCCTTTCAAGTAGCGGATCAGCCTCATTACTCACGCTCCCCTTTCGCCTGGGCACTCGATTGGAGGCACACCCGCTTCCACTTGCCCATTTCGCTCTCGCTTCGATTTCCTACAGCATACAAAGAGTCCCGCCAACCCACAGGACTCTCAAAGCATGACTATAGTTTCTCTTATCGAGAAGGTAATGTAGCACCTAACGTGATGAGAGAATTACCGAGCTGTTCACTGTTACGCCATTGTTAAACAAGATTCTAAAAAGTTGAAGAAAAGCCTTGCGCGATACGAGCCGGATGGGTATCATGTACAAGCTGTTTGAGCACGGGGTGTTAGCTCAGTTGGTTAGAGCGCCGGCCTGTCACGTCGGAGGTCGCGAGTTCAAGTCTCGTACATCCCGCCATCGAATTTAGAAGTCCCGGAAACGGGACTTTCTTGTAATTAGGCCCAAACAGTGGCGGTTAAGTTTCACTTTTCCCGAACAGCGACCGAAAAGGGCACTTGACGACTGCCACTAACACGCCTCTGGATCGAGACGATAACCAATCCCCCAAACGGTTTCGATAATGCGAGGCTCAGTTGGATCGTCCTCTACTTTACTGCGTAGCTTCTTTATGAATCATAATTGGATGTTCTAGTCTGATGGGGGGTTGATTATCGCGCTTTAGTGCCCAAACGTTAATCAGAGCCCTCGACCCCTACGGCAACTCCGAAGACAAGAACCACTTCCAGGCGGGCACGATGTCGATGCTACCCTCATCGGTCTTGCAGCGCTCTTCTTCCCGCAGGGTGACGATGATGCCACGTTCAAGCCGGGTTGCGCCCATCGCAGCTGCCAAGGAGCCGACTTCGCGCGTTCGTGTTTTCCCACTTTCAAGGGCGAGCGAGACCTGCATGAGCGCGTAGGGCTCTGATGAGAGGGCGTCTCCCAAAAGAAAATCGACCTTTCGGCGGGAAGCGTCAGGGATGGTATAAGAGGTGAGCGTGTCGATGCGTCGGCCCACAAGACGGCGATGCAGCTCAAGAAACACAGCGGTCTCGAAGCGCTTGCCGATATCCTGTTGATTTGCTCGGGATACCGCGTAGGTGATGCCGGGATCAATGGCGTACACTTTCGGCAGCGCAGTCGATTGAGGCTTGAGAGAGACAGCGTACTCAGGCATCTCGAAGAAGAGGAAAGCCTGCTCGAGAAGCGTAACGAGACGATTGGCCTTCTCCCAGTAAATTGTGTAACCGAGTTCCTTCATAGTCTCTACCAGGCCGTTCGTTGAAAATTCACAGGCAGTGTTACGCAATCCGCACAGAGCAAACTGATTTGCCAGGCGAATGTTCTCGCGCCCGAACCGGTCGGCCACGTCGCGCGCCACTACGTCACGCACGTAGCCCTGCAGAAGCTCTATCCTGTCTTCTGCCCGTTTGCCCTGCACACCGGGAAAGCCCCCTTCTACCAGATAGCGGTCGAACATCCCCTCGAGCTGCGTTTGCATTCGAGGAGATACGCCCCGATCGATGTCGATGCGCTCTATGCCGGCGAAGCGGCAGTACTCTCGAAAGGAGAGAGGCAGTATTTCATGAGAGTGAGAACGCCCTCGAAATTGCGTAGCGATCTCATCGGACGAGAGTTTCGAAGACGAACCTGTGATAACGAGCGTTACCTGCTCCATTTCGGCTACACGTTGACAGAAGCCTTGCCATTGGTCAGCCTCCTGCACTTCGTCAAGGAACAGGTAGGCTCCTTTTTCTCTGGCTTCGGGCACTTGCCGCCAGTACTCGTTCAACACGTCATCCATGATGTGAGGACCCATAGGACTGAGGCGGTCATCGGCAAAGTTGAAATGGAACATGTGCTCGCGTGGCACGCCTGCCTCTAAGAGCTGCTTCATTTTCTGGAAGAGATAGAACGTCTTGCCACTGCGCCTCATGCCAGTGATGATCTCCACTAAATTGAATCGCTGTGGTGAGGGGAGGTCGCGAATAACCTCGTCCCGTTCGATAAGCGCGGGCAGGGAGGCTTCTCGATATTCACGCACGATGGAAGAGAGATCGGTCATATGGGTATCCTTTGCGTAATGGCGTAACTTCTAAGTTCGGATAACAAGTTTATGTTACTACTTCTAAAATAGGTTTTGAAGTACAGTATATTATTTCCCGACTAAACGTGAGCGTCAAAACACCCGCATATTTAGCTTCTAGCCGATAGGTGCCACAATTGTTGCAACCTGATGGAAGGAAGTGACGATGGCACCGCAAGAAAGAAGATCAATGCGACGCGAGCAGGTAGAACG
>NZ_JAAKEB010000022.1 GCF_011038965.1 Adlercreutzia sp. ZJ141
CGAGCGTGGCCATGGAGGCGGGGACACACCCGATACCGTTCCGAACTCGGTAGTTAAGCCCGCCATCGCCGAAAGTACTGCGGGGCAAGCCCGTGGGAGGATAGGGTGCCGCGCTCGCGGGGGGCACATGTGTGTTTTAGTGCCACCTGTGTGTTTGGCCCCTTTATCTCACAACAACAAACAAGGCCCCGTATCATGCGGGGCCTTTTGCTTGTTTGGACGTGCGTGGCGGGGTTTGGATGGGGAATTTATCGGTTGGCATAGATGACAAAGCCCCTTGAGTGTTGCCACCCTTTTGGGGTGGACGCTCAAGGGGCATTTTCGGACTCTTTTGGGATCGATTATGCGGGATAGTTCGCCCTTTGCATTAGTCCTTCATGTTCACGCAGTGCGTCTTCTTGCCGGTTTCCAAGTATTCCATGATCTCGGTGACGGCCATCTTTGCGCAGTTGTCCTCGGCTTCTGCGGTGCTTGCGCCCAAGTGGGGGATAACCAGTGCGTTGTCCATAGCCATGACGGCGGGGTTCGCGAAGTCGGTCACGTACCGGGCTACCTTGCCCTCTTTCAGGGCACATGCCATGTCGGCGTCATTCACCAACGTGTCACGCGCGAAATTCAGGAACACCACACCATCTTTCATCTGAGCGATGGCATCGGCATTGATCATGCCTTTGGTGCTGGCAAGCGCCGGTACGTGAATGGTAATGTAGTCGCTCGCAGCGTAGATGTCGGCGAGATCGGCAGTAAAGGTCATTTCAGAAGATATGGCAGCAGCACGCTCCGCCGTGATGAAGGGGTCATATCCGATCGTTTTCATACCCAACGCTTCTGCAGCCTGAACGACCAGAGCGCCGATGGCTCCCAAGCCAATGACGCCTAAGGTCTTGCCGCTGATTTCGCCGCCAGCGAACTGCTTTTTGGCTTTTTCGGCCGACTTGCCGATGTTTTCGTCATCAGCGTTTTCGCGACACCATGCGATACCACCAACTACGTCGCGAGCTGCCAGCAGCATGCCGCACACCACGAGTTCCTTCACGGCGTTGGCGTTTGCTCCGGGAGTGTTAAACACCGGGATACCGCGTTCAGCGAGCGCCTCAAGTGGGATGTTGTTCACGCCGGCACCGGCGCGTGCGACGGCCTTGCACGTTTCGGGAATGTCCATGTCGTGCATGTTGGCGCTGCGAACCAGAATGGCGTCCGCTTCGTCGATGGTGTCGGTCAGTTCGTAATCGCTGCTCAGTAGCGCAAGACCGACGTTCGAGATGTTGTTCAGGCAATGAACCTTATACACGATTCCTCCTTCGCGTCATGCGAGTGCATGTTCTTACCATGGGCAAGTCTACCCCTTTGATTGCGCAAGCTGGAAAACGATGGCGGAAAAACGAGAAAACGATTCGAAATGAAGCGGAAGCGGATAGAATTGCCACATGATTGGTTGAAGGGAAAGGGTGCACGGTCGGTTTATGGATATGCAGCATGCAAAACACTGTGGCGAGAGCTGCGAATGTCAGGGGGTTGCGAGCAATGATGAGCGCGAAACATCACGGCTCGAGCGCATCATGGGACATGAGGGCCTCCAGCGGCTTGCCAACTCAACGGTGATGGTGCTGGGCTTAGGGGGCGTAGGGTCGAACTGTGTTGAAGCGCTGGCGCGCGGGGGTGTAGGCCACCTAGTCCTTGTTGATCGCGATGTGGTGCAGCCAAGTAACATCAATCGTCAGGCTATTGCGTTTCAGAGCACGGTGGGACGTCGAAAGGTTGACGTGTGTAAGGCCATGGTGCGCGATATCAACCCAGACATCGCTGTTGATACTCGTCATATGCTGGTGTTGTCTGACAATGTTAGTGCGCTGCTTGATTCCTTCGAAAGGGTTGACTACGTGGTAGACGCCCTTGATTCGGTTGCGGTGAAGCTTGCCCTTGCCGAGCTCGCTGACAATCAGGGCTTCCCTTTGGTGAGCGCCATGGGTATTGCGAACAAGCTGTATCCGGAATCGCTTCGCTTTGATGACGTGTTCAACACGATGAACTGTCCGCTTTGTCGCATTATGCGTAAAGAAGCGCGCAAGCGTGGCATTCGAAAGCTCGATGTGCTGTATTCGCGTGAACAGCCCGTTCCTGTTCCCGTAAGCGAAGGGGCGTCTCGTAGCGACCGATCGAATTTGGGTACGGTTTCCTACATGCCGCCGATCATGGGGCAGATGCTTGCGGGATGGGTGATCCGTCGGCTTGCCGGTATGGAAGAGGGAGGGCGCAGATGATACTCGATGCGCATTGTCATCTGGGGTTTGCGGTTGACGCCGTGAGAGCTGCTGACGATTTAGCAGCATGGGGTGTGCGCTGTTTTTCGAATACAGTTGAGCCGGCCGAGTACGAGCGGCTCATCGAAGAACTTGGCGCTCACTCGAACGTGCGGGTGGGCGTTGGTTTGCATCCGTGGTGGGTGCTTGACGGAACGTGCGGAGAAGACGACGTGACGCGGTTTGAGCACGTGGTGCAGCGAGCGAGGTTTGTAGGTGAAATCGGACTCGATTTTGGCAAGCGCTTCGATCAGGCAACGCCTGCACGCCAGCGCCTGATGACGTTCGCCTTCGATCGGGCGATTGCCGCATGTGCGAAGCCGTGCGCTGAGGGTGGTTGTCGGCGTGCTGTGTCGCTGCATTCGGTGCGGGCGGCAAGCCGTGTGCTCGACGTGCTTGAACAGACCGGCTGTGCAAGCAGTCAGGTGTGCATTCTTCATTGGTTCAGTGGTACCTCTGACGAACTGCATCGCGCCAAGCAGATGGGGTGCTGGTTTTCGGTGAGCATGCGTATGCTCGAAACGCGTCGGGGTCGGGAGTACGTGAAGGCCATGCCGCTTGATCGCTTGTTGCTGGAAACCGATGAGCCGGCAGCGTCGGGTGCGATGGTTGACGCGCGCCGTCATGCCGATACCCTTGCGCACACTGCGAGTGAAATCGCCCGTGTGGGAGGCTGTAGCGAGCAGGCCGTGCTAGCTGCGACATTGGCATTTGAACGCGAATTCTTCGACAACTTCCCCATGACTACCCCATGGCTGCAAAAAAACTGCATTTCGGCAGATTCCCTCAAAGAAGTTCATGGGTGCCTGTGCGATAATTGATCGCGATAAGTCTTCGCGCGCTGCGAAGATAAGCAGACGAGATTGGGGGGTAAGCGATGAGCAAATTATCTGTCGCGCCCGCGTCGAGGGCCGACGCAAAGATCGCTGGTTTCATGGAAAGGTATCAGCGCCGCATCGAAGCCACGCCTCCGGGCACGTGCCCGGTTGCCGTACAGCTGACGTTGCTGGAAGCTGGTGCTTCGCAGACGTGCGGAAAGTGCGTGCCGTGTCGCGATGGGTTGCCGCAACTGGCAGCTATGATCAAGCGCGTGCTCGACTGCGACGCCGATAAGGCGGCGCTTGACGAAATTCGCTCGCTGGCAACCATGATCCGCGATTCCGCCGACTGCGCGATCGGCTACAATGCCGCTGCGGATGTGCTCGATGGCCTGGATGCATTCGCCGCCGAATACGAAAGCCATGTAATGGCACACACGTGCTGTGACGACATCGCCCAGAAGGTGCCGTGTGAGGCCATGTGTCCGGCGCACGTGAATGTGCCCGCCTACATTGCCTTGGTGGCTGAGGGCGACTATGCGGGTGCCGTGCAGATGGTTCGCAAGGACAACCCGTTCCCCACGGCATGCGCTTTGGTATGTGAGCATCCGTGCGAAGAGCGCTGCCGCCGTACGCTCATCGACGCTCCTATCAATATTCGCGGCATCAAGAAGTATGCGGTTGACAGCTGCGCTGCCGACAAGGCCCCCGTTCCTGCTCGCTTGCCGGAATCAGGCCGCAAGGTGGCCGTTGTGGGTGCGGGCCCCTCGGGTCTTACTTGCGCCTACTACCTGGCGCTGATGGGGCACGCCGTTGACGTGTTCGAGTCGCGCGACAAGCTGGGCGGCATGCTGCGCTACGGCATTCCCGCATACCGCTTCCCGCGTGAGCGCCTGGACGAAGACGTTAACGCCATTCTTTCCGTGGGCGGCATCACCGTTACCACGAACTGCTACGTTGACGCTGATAAGATGCGCGAACTGGCCGATTCTTACGATGCGGTGTACGTTGCTATCGGTGCACACACGGGCAAGAGCCTGCGCTTGGAAAACATCGACGCGCAGGGCGTGTCGTCGGCGGTTGATTTGCTGCGGGCCATCGGTGACGGCGATTATCCCGACTTCACCGGCAAGAAGGTTGCCATCATCGGCGGCGGCAATGTTGCCATGGATTGCTGTCGTACGAGCGTGCGTGCGGGTGCCGAAGAGGTTACGTGCGTGTATCGCCGCCGTCTTGAGGACATGACGGCGCTTCCCGCCGAGGTTGAGGGTGCCATGGCTGAAGGCGTTGAGATGGTCACGCTTGAGGCACCAGTTGCTATCGAAGTTGACGGCGAAGGCAAGGTGTGCGGACTGCGCACGCAGCCGCAGATGATCGGCGAAGTGAAGCGCGGTCGTCCCGCGCCGGTGACAGCCGACAAACCCGAGAACCACATCGATGCTGACATCATCCTCATTGCGGTTGGCCAGGACATCGTGTCCGCGCCCTTCGAGGAATTCGGCATGCCGGCCGAGCGTGGCTGCTTCAGGGCCAGCGAAGGCCTAGAGGCCGAAGGTCTGGAAGGCGTGTTCGTTGGTGGCGACTGCCAGACTGGCCCCGCATCTGCCATTATGGCAATTGGCGCCGGCAAAGTTGCCGCACGCAACATCGACGCATATCTGGGGTACAACCATACGCTTGACTGCGGCGTAGAAGCGCCCGCCGCCAAGCCCAACAATCGCACTGCTTGTGGTCGCGTGAACATTACCGAGCGTCCCGCTCGCGAGCGTAAGCGCGATTTCGAGTATATCGAGAACCCGATGAGCCGCGAAGAGGCCGTGCAGGAGTGCGGCCGCTGCCTGCGCTGCGACCATTACGGCTGCGGCGTTCTGGAAGGGGGCAGGATCCAGTATGTTTAAGGTAACCATCAACGGCCGCGAGGTCGAAGTTTCCGAAGGAACAACGATTCTGGAGGCAGCCGGCCAGGCAGGCGTGTATATTCCCACGCTGTGTTACCTGAAGGACGTGAATGAAATCGCGTCGTGCCGCATCTGCGTGGTCGAAGTTGAGGGGCAAGACGAGCTGGTGGCTGCGTGCAACACGCCCGTGGTTGACGGCATG
The DNA here is from genome assembly GCF_011038965.1 of Adlercreutzia sp. ZJ141. Classification (GTDB taxonomy): domain Bacteria; phylum Actinomycetota; class Coriobacteriia; order Coriobacteriales; family Eggerthellaceae; genus ZJ141. The sequence goes on from NZ_JAAKEB010000022.1 coordinate 5,219, forward strand.
GTGGTGCGCGCCAACACATCTCGCGTGCGCACCGCTCGCAAGGAAAACCTCGCACTCATTCTGTCCACCCATAACGTCGAATGCACCACGTGTATTCGCAGCGGCAACTGCAAGCTGCAAACGCTGTCGAATGACTTCAACATGGGTGCGTTTGCGGCACCTTCCTTTGAAGGCGTTCCCGCAGCTCAGGATTGGCCGCAGGACTTCCCGCTTATCCGCGATGCTAGCAAGTGTATCCGTTGCATGCGCTGCGTGAACATCTGCGAGCGCGTGCAGGCAAGCGGCGTGTGGAAGGCAACTCCGGCAGGCGGTGTCGACGTTGCTGCAGCAAGCATCGAAGAGTCGCCGTGCACGCTGTGCGGCCAGTGCATCACTCATTGCCCGGTTGGTGCGCTCACGGCGCGTGACGACACGGCCCGCGTGTTCGCCGCCATCAATGATCCCGACACCATTACGGTAGTTCAGGTTGCTCCGGCTGTTCGTGCCGCATGGGCTGAATCGTGGGGCATTCCGCGCGAAGAGGCCACGCCGGGTCGCATGGCATCCGCGCTTCGTCGCATTGGCTTCGACTACGTGTTCGACACCGACTGGTCTGCCGACCTGACCATCATGGAAGAGGGAAGCGAGTTCGTCGCGCGTGTGAAGAATGCCGAGAACGAGACGTTCCCCATGTTCACGTCGTGCTGCCCGGGTTGGGTTCGTTATATCAAGGCCCAGTGGCCGCAGTACGTTGATCAGCTGTCCACGGCAAAAAGCCCGCAGCAGATGTTTGGCGCTGCTGCCAAAACGTGGTTTGCCGAGAAGGAAGGTATCGACCCGAACAAGATCTTCTGCATGTCGGTTATGCCCTGCGTTGCCAAGAAGCACGAGTGCGCGCTGGAGAATATGAACGATGCAGGCGCTGGTCAGGACGTCGATCTGTCGGTTACCACGCGCGAGATGGCTCGTATGCTGCGCGAGTGTGGCATCGATCCGCGTGAGCTTGAGGAAGAAGAGTTCGACAATCCGCTCGGTAACGCAACGGGTGCTGGTGTGATCTTCGGCGCAACGGGCGGTGTTATGGAAGCTGCGCTGCGTAGCGCGTACTTCCTGGTAACGGGCGAGAATCCCGACCCGGACGCATTCCGTGACGTGCGTGGCTTGGACGGCTGGAAGGAAGCCACCTTCGATTTGGCTGGCATTCCGCTGCGCGTTGCCGTGGCTTCTGGTCTGGCGAACACCAATCGCCTGCTTGCCGCACTGGATGCGGGCGAAGTGCAGTACGACTTCGTCGAGATTATGGCGTGCCCGGGCGGCTGCGCTGGTGGCGGCGGGCAGCCCATCCATGACGGGCAGGAGCTTGCTGGTGTTCGCGGCGACATCCTGTACGGCTTAGACAAGCATGCCGACCTGCGCTTCTCGCATGAGAACCCCACGGTGTTGCAGGCTTACGAAGAGTACTTTGGAGCGCCGTGTGGCGAGCGTCCGCATCACTTGCTGCACAGCGATCATCACGATTGGAGCATGCCGCACAAGTAAGGGTTTGCTTGGAACAAAACACCTGCTCTTAACGCTTACTAAGGCACAAAGGAGTCGCAACGGGTTTGCTGTTGCGGCTCCTTTTTTAAGTGTGCCGAGCATACGCACGTTTCTCACGGGTGAAAGCCCCGAGCGCGCCCGATAGCGGGAAGTGTGGAGCCACAGCCTCTTATTGATATATAATCCTAATAACGAAGAAAGGAACAAAGATGACCGAGCATGCTGCAACGCGCAACACTATTCAGCGCACGTTGGTGCTTGATGCGGTGCGCTCGCTTCGCAGTCATCCCACGTCGGCTGACGTGTACGACGTGGTGAGCAGAAAACACCCCGGCATTTCGCGCGCTACGGTGTATCGCAACCTGGGTGTGTTGGCGGCACGTGGTGACGTACTGCGTGTGGAAGTACCCGGAGGCGCTGATCGCTACGATTTTCGCAACGATGTGCATTATCATGCTCGCTGTCGGGTGTGCGGAGCGGTGGTCGACGTTGAGGTGCCCGAAGTGCAGCAGTTGTCCGGCTGTGCGCAGGTGCCCGATGGATTCATTGTCGAGGGGCATCAGGTAATGTTTAACGGCGTGTGTGCCAAGTGTGCCCAGGGTTCCAACGCATAAGAAGCGTGACTTCGGCCCTCTCTCGCGTGGTAAAGAGTGTCGAAGTGTGTTGAAGTGCGTCATTTGGTGTGACCCTTCGACACGTTTCTCGCGCGGCTCTTCGACACGCTTTTCAACCTGCATTTCACCATGTAGGCGTGACAATATCTGCAAGATGTCACGCTTGGTAACAAAGGCGTGTCGCATCGGCAACATATCCGCGAAAAAACTGTGCGAGCGATCAAATTCGCCGTCAGTCGCTCGCGCGCGCGTGGTAAACTAGTCGGGCCTGCGGGAAAGGTCCGCAGGCGCAGTAATGTTGGCCCCCGAGACATGTTTTCTGCAGAGCGCCGAGCCGTATGTAGGCGAACATGGTAACTGTAAGCAATCATGACGAAGGGTTCCCCGTTTTTCCGAAAGGGGTCCGTTTTGACCGAAATCAAGAACACGTCCGTCATCGACTTCGAGGACGTCACCGACGAGCAGATGAACGCCATGATCGATGGCACGCTGACCGAGTTTGACGAGGGTGATCTCGTTGACGGCACCGTGGTGAAGATCGAGCATGACGAGGTTCTGGTCGACATCGGGTTCAAGAGCGAGGGCGTTATTCCCTCCCGCGAGCTGTCCATCCGCAAGGACGCCGATCCGTCCGACATCGTCGAGCTGGGCGAGAAGATTGAGGCGCTGGTTCTGCAGAAGGAAGACAAGGACGGTCGTCTGATCCTTTCCAAGAAGCGCGCCGAGTACGAGCGCGCATGGATTCGTGTCGAAGAGAAGTTCAAGGCTGGCGAAGTTGTTACCGGCGAGGTTATCGAGGTCGTCAAGGGCGGCCTGATTCTCGACATCGGCCTGCGTGGCTTCCTGCCGGCGTCGCTGGTTGACCTGCGCCGCGTGAAGGATCTCGACATGTACCTGAACACCGAGATCGAAGCTCGCGTCATCGAGATGGATCGCAACCGCAACAACGTCGTGCTGTCCCGCCGTGTGCTGCTTGAGGAAGGCCGCAAGAACGAGCGCGCCGAAATTCTGGCCAAGCTGTCCAAGGGCATGCGCCTGAAGGGTACCGTTTCCTCCATCGTTGACTTCGGTGCCTTCGTCGACCTGGGCGGCATTGACGGTCTGGTTCATATTTCCGAGCTGTCGTGGAACCATGTGAACCATCCGAGCGAGGTTGTGAAGGTTGGCGACGAGGTTGAGGTCGAGGTTCTCGACGTCGATCTGCAGCGTGAGCGCATCTCGCTGGGCCTGAAGCAGACCACCGAGGATCCGTGGGTGAAGCTCGTCGAGTCTTATCCGGTAGGCTCCATCGTCGACGGCAAGGTGACCAAGGTCGTTCCGTTCGGCGCGTTTATCGAGCTGGGTCAGTCCATCGAGGGCCTGGTGCACATTTCCGAGATGGCTATGCGCCACATCGACACTCCCGCTCAGGTTGTGAAGGCTGGCCAGGAGGTGAAGGTGAAGGTCATGGAGATCAACCCCGACCGTCGCCGCATTTCTCTGTCCATGAAGGCTGCCGCTGCTGAGCTGGGCTTTGAGATTGAAGTTGACGAGAGCATTCAGGTTGAAGAGCGCCCGGCTAAGAAGAAGGCCGAAAAGAAGGTCGAAGCTCCCGCCGAGGAAGCTCCTGCTGCTGAATAGCACACACGCTCTATCGCGTCATATCGCATAAAGGCTGAGGGCCGGGACGATCAAAAGTCCTGGCCCTCGTTTTGCGTAAGGCACACATGATGTGGTCGAAGGGCGACAAAGGTGGGCTGCGCAGATGGAGTCTTTCAGGAGATGCTTTCAGGAGGTCGGCGTGCTCAGAAGGTCGGCATGATCAGGAGGGCGGCGTGCTCAGAAGGTCGGCATGCTTACATTCGCATCAACTTCGCGACACCTTCGCGCCGTTCTACATGTCGATCGTAAAGCCATCTCCGATAACGCTGGTGGTGGTGGAGCGCAGCTGGTCAATAGGGTTGTCCAGCGCGCTAAGCACAACATGCGAGCCGGCAAGTTCGGGGGTGTAGTCCCGAAGCGCGAATACGCGGTAATCGTTCTCGGCGGTGTGGTTCACCAAGGGGCGCCACACCACATTCTCGATACTCACAGCGCCATCGTCGTTGCGCACGAAGTCACAGCAGAGCATGCCTTCCAGCTCGTTTTCAAGACCAGGTGTTTCGTGACACGACAGGAAGTTGCCCAAAGAATACGCCACGAGCGTCTTGTGTCCTGTTGATCCTTCGACCCAGCCAAGCGGCCCGATAACGTGTGGATGCGACCCCAAAACCACGTCAACTTCCAAGTCGGCCAAAAGCTGCGCATAGTGCAGCTGGTCTTCGTCGGCTTCCATCAGGTTTTCGGTTCCCCAGTGCATAGCCACGAGCACCACGTCGGCAGCTTCCTTCGCGCGCGCCACATCGGTGCGGATGCGTTCTTCGTCGATGAAGTTCACAGCGTACGGGGGCAGATCGGCTTGCGTAAATCCGTTCACGCCGTAGGTGTAGTCCAGCAGCGCGAACGTAATGCCATTTCGTTCGACGGTTGCCAATTCGGCTGCCTGCTGCTCGTTGGCGGCCGTGCCGGTGAATGCGACGGGTTTGGTGTCCCATACGCTGCGCGAATGCTCGATAGCCCCGAAGGTGCCCCAGTCGTAGGAGTGGTTCGTCGCCGAAGCTACCAGGTCAAAACCGGTTGACACCACTGCATCGGCCATGGCGTCAGTGGTGTTAAACGACGGCCAGCCGCGCGGCCCAATATCGTCGCCTCCTAAATGCGTTTCCTGTTTGATGTAGGCGAGGTCGGCCGATTCCACATAGGGTTTAAGAGGTTCGTAAATGGGTGCGTAATCGTAGGTGCCGTCGCCTGCTTCTCCGGCAAGGGAATCGGCGTATTGGCCGATGGTTTCGTTGGGCAGGTTGTCGCCCACGGCAACGAAGCTCACGCGGTTGCCCGCTTCTGCCGTACTGGCAGCAGCAGCGTCGTTGTCGGCCGGCGCGTCTTCTTTCGAGCAGGTGGAAAACGCGAATGCGAGTGCAACAACAAGCACAACGGCTGCCACGGCTAAACCGACAAGGCGTGGGTTAAACGGAAGGGAAGGGTGCGTGGCAGTGCTGTAGCCCCCACGTATAGTGTAGTTTCCGAGCGAGTTGTGGTCCCCGAGCGTGCCGTAGCTCCCACGTGAGTTGCGGCCCTCGCGTGCGGTATGGCCCTCGCGTGAAGAACGGCCACCACGCGCAGTGTAGTTCCCGTGGGCAGCGTGACTCCTGCGTGCAGCGCGGTCCTCGTGTATGTTGTAGTCTCCGTGCGCAGCGCGATCCCTCCGGACGGACGGGCGTTTTGTTGGCGTGTTTCGCGAGTTCATGGGCGCACCTTTCTGTAGCTCCCCACAGCTATTGTACGCCTACATGCTTCACTTACGGCACAGAATCGCAGTGTGGGAGAATGGGGAGGGGAGCGCCGACAAAAAATTGGACCGAATTAGGTTCGGTTAGGAGTTCGCGAAGGTGCGTCGACTGCCGTCAAGCACGCCGGCGACGAAGTGCTCGTTGCCGAAAACAACGGCATTGAATCCGGTTGCGCTTCCGCGATGTAATGCGAGGAAAAGGTGCTAGAATCGAGCTACAGACAAGCAGATTTTTCCTTCGAAGTAAGGTCGTAGCGGTGGTTTTCTCGAGCCTACTTTTCATCTTTGCGTTTTTGGCGCTGAACCTGTTCGTGTACGCGCGCGTGAGCGCCCAGTACCGCAATCCGGTGCTTTTGGGCTTCTCGCTGGTGTTCTACGCATGGGGTGGGCCGAAATTCTTGTTTTTGCTGGTAGGCGAAACGTTTGTGAGCTGGCTGATAGCGCTGCTGATTAGCCGCGCGTCAACCGATAAGGCTCGCAAGGTGCTGCTTGTTACCCACTTGGTTATTTTGCTGGGACTGCTGGGCGTGTTTAAGTACGCAGGATTTTTGCTGGGTAACGTGCAGGCTGTGTTTGGGGTGCCCGAGGTTATTCCAGATTTCGTGTTACCTATCGGCATTTCATTCTACACGTTCCAGCTGATCAGCTACGTGGTTGACGTGTACCGTGGGCAGGTTCAGCCGCAACCGCGCTTTTGGAAGCTGCTGCTGTATTCGAGCTTGTTCCATCAGTGCATCGCTGGTCCTATTGTTCGCTACGAAACTATTGCCGACGAAATAGACAACCGCCGTTTCACCCGCATGGGCATGTACGTTGGCATTCGGCGCTTCAGCATCGGCTTGGCGAAGAAGGCCATTCTGGCAAATTCGTGCGCGGCGGCGGTGGCCACGCTTCTGCCTGCGGGCGTTGACGAGTTGTCGCTTCAATCGACTGCGGGGCTGTGGCTGGGCATGCTGTTCTACATGCTGCAAATCTACCTGGACTTCTCGGCGTATTCCGACATGGCTATTGGTATGGGGCGCATGGTGGGATTCCATTATCTGGAGAACTTCAACTACCCCTACACGGCGCGCTCTATTAAGGATTTCTGGTCGCGTTGGCACATTTCGCTGTCCACGTTCTTCCGCGATTACGTGTACATTCCGCTCGGCGGTAGCCGCTGTTCAACGCCAAAGATCGTGCGGAACTACGCGGTGGTGTGGTCGCTTACGGGCTTTTGGCACGGAGCCAGCTGGAACTTCGTGCTGTGGGGCTTGTACTATTTCGTGTTTTTGATGTTGGAGCGGTTTGTTATTAAAGACCGCATGCCGAAGCCAATTGGGCATGTGTACGCTTTGCTGGTGGTGTTCTTCGGGTGGGTTCTGTTCTACTACACCGACCCTGCCCAGCTAAGTTGTGCGCTCGCGGGCATGTTTGGATTCGCGGGCGGCGGCCTGTACACCATGCAGGTGGGCACGGTGTTTCTGTCGAATATGTTCCTGCTGACGTTTTCCATTGTGGCGTGTTTCCCGTTTGGTAAGTGGCTGCGCGGCAAAATGTTCGAGTTTGCGGCCGAGAAGCCCGCGGCGTTGCTGGCGCTCAACATAATTGAGGTTGCCACGCCCATTGTGCTGTTGCTGCTGTCGGTGGTGGCGCTGGTGGGCGACAGCTACAATCCGTTCCTCTATTTCAGGTTCTAGCGGCGGGTGGTGACTATGAGTAACTTGGAACAACAGCGCAAAATCGGCCAAGATCAGGCAGAACAGAGCGCATATATGGAACAGACGCCGCAGGTAGAACAGAACTCGTATGCGGAACAGGAAGCGTTTGCGCAGCGGGAAGTGTACACGGAACGAGTGCAGCAAGCAGAACAGAATGCGTACGTGGAACAGGTGCCACAGGAAGAACAGACGCCGCAAGCGGAGCTTGTGTCGCAGGTAGAACAAGTTTCGCAGGAAGAACCGACGCCGCAAGCACCGCAGCCCACGCAGCCAGCACAGCCCACGCAAGCACAGCGTCCCTCGCAACCGCCGCGACCGCCGCGCGCCCGTAAGCGCCGCGCGACCGACGTCGATCTGCTGCCCCGTCAAGCCATGCTGCTCTCGAAAGCCGACCGGCGCACCATGGGCACCTGGTGGACGCTTGCCATCAAGCTATTCAACGGAGTAATGTGCGTGGGCTTCGTACTGGGGCTGTGCTTGTTCTTGCGCCCGCAGGTATCCGAGGCGGAAAACCGCAAGCTAACGGAATTCCCGCAAATCACCTGGGAAACATTTTGGGATGGCTCGTTTACGGCGGACGTGTCCACGTGGTATGCCGACACGTTCCCGTTTCGCGATCAGCTGATGGCTGTAAACCATTGGATGCGCGGCTTCTACGGCATCGAGCCGAACGAGCAGGTTATTGGCGGTGAGCGTCAGGCCGACGACATTCCCGACCAAGCGAGTGCGCCCACCACGCCGCCGCCTGCACCCGAAGCGAAGCCGCCTGAGGACTACGACAGCTCCGAACTTGAGACCAACATTCAAGGCGAAATCATGAACGGAACGTACGTGAAGGATGGGGCGTGCTACAGCCGCTACTACTTCACGCAGGAAGCGGCGAACGCGTATTCTGCGGCTGTGAACAAGGCAGTGCAGGACTTAGGCGATGCGGGCATGGTGTATTCCATCGTTATTCCCAACAATTCGGGGGCGCTTCTGTCCGATGACGAGCTTGCGGCGCTTGGCGGGTCGAACCAAGCTGACGCCATTTCGTACTACTACAGCCTCTATGACGAGCGCGTGCGCACGGTGCCTACCACCGACACGCTGCGCGAGCATAATTCCGAGTACTTGTACTTCCGCACCGACCATCACTGGACGGCGCTTGGGGCTTACTACATTTACCGTAACTTCTGCGAGCAGAAGGGCATTGAGCCACATAACATTGCGGATTATGAGGAAGTTGACTTCGATGGGTTCTTGGGAACGTATTACGGGTCGCTGAAGCTGGATTCGATGGCCAAAAACCCCGATGTGGTGCAAACGTGGGCACCGAAGGGCACCAACGACATGACGTTTACGGACACCGAGGGCAACGTGGTTGATTGGAACGTTATCGAGGACGTGTCGGCGTGGAATCAGGGATCGAAGTACAACTGCTTCATTGGCGGCGATCAGCCGTGGGCCGAAATTCACAACCCAAACATTACGGACGGTTCGGCATGCGTGGTGGTGAAGGAATCGTACGGCAACGCCTTCGTGCCATGGCTGGTTGATCATTATCAGCATGTGTATATTGCCGACTTCCGCTACACGTCTACCAACGTGGTCGACTTTATGAAGGAACACGGGGTGGGCGATTTGATCATCATCAACAACATCGGTATTGCGGGCAACGTTGACGTGGCGGGAAAGATTGCCAGTATCGTGTAGCGCTACGGGCGAGGAAGGATGCGGGCGCATGAAACGGATTGTTGTTGTGGGCGGCATGGGTGCAGGTAAGTCCACCGTGTGTGCCGCGCTGGCCGATGCAGGGGCGCAGCGCATCGATTTGGATGAGCTGGGTCACGAGGTGCTTGAATATGCGGATGTGAAGCGAGAGCTTGCGGATGCGTTTGGCCGCAGCGTTATTGATGACCAGGGAGAAGTTGATCGCGCCGTGTTGGCGGCAAAAGCGTTTGCAACCGATGAAGCAACCGAAACACTGAACCGCATTACCCGCCCGCGTATTGAAGCGGCGTGTGTAAGCCGACTGCGTGAGCTTGAAGCAGCGGGATGCGCGGCTGCAGCGGTTGAGTTTTCGGCATTTCAAAGCCGCGATGACGCCATAGCGCGCGATGCCGATGTGGTGGTTGCCGTTGTTGCCCCTGTTCAGTTGCGTGTAGTGCGTGCAGTTGCGCATGGGTGGGGCAAAGCCGACGTGCAACGACGCATCGCGCGGCAAATATCTGATGAAGAACGCATTGCGCAAGCAGATGTGGTGTTCGATAACAGCGGCGCGTCGGACGACCTACAAAGGCGCGTGCGAAATTGGTGGCAAACTTACGAAAAAGAAACACTAAAACCCCAGGCAGAATAGCCTTTTTGTGTCGTCAAAAGGTACACGTTTTCAACTCGCAAAAGCTTGACCATTATACATATTCCCCCTCTTGTAAAAGCCCAGAATAGGGCTTTTTTCACACGTAAAGTCGGACAGCGGCAGCGCTTTGTCATCCCTCTTTCACCCGTTTTCTAAACGTGTACGTTTTGACGACGTCGGTTAAAGGGGCTTATCTCACACAGGCGTTTCCGATACGGGACGGAGGTGTATCGGGTTGAGTGCGAACGCAGCTGTTGCTGCCGAAAGGCTTGCTGGTAACTTCGGTGCAGCTGAGGTACCGCACACTCGCGCACGGTGGTTTCTTGTGCGCGTGCCCGAAGGGCGCGAGGCGGCCACGTGCGAGCGCGTGCGTTCGTGCGTGCCAAACGGCCTGGTGGAAGATGCTTTCGTCGCTCGCAAGGAACGCTGGTTCAAGCGTGGTGGCACCTGGCGGCTCGAACCCGTGCGTATGCACGAAGGCTACATTGTTGCCGCATCACGCGATGGGCGAGCGCTGGCACGCGAGCTCTCGCGGCTGAGCTTTCCCGTTGAAATGGCGGGGGCGCCGGGCACGGATCCTGCTCCGATGCCAGCTGAAGCACAGTCGTGGCTTGAGGCTGCGATGGATGCTAACCGCGTGCTGCGCAACAGCACGGCGGTGATAGAGGGCGGCCAGCTGCACGTACAAAGCGGCCCCTTGGTGGGCCAAGAGCCGCGCGTGCTTAAGGTCGACCGGCACCACCGCTGCTGCACGGTGCGCGTAGGCGGGCCGAACAGTGGCTTTTGTGAGCTTCTGCCCATGGAGGTGCCGAATAAAAGCTAACGGTGGCTGGCGTGTAGGTGCCAGCTTCTCTTGGCGGGGCCGCTTGCGAGCGATCTCACCAAGGGAAGCCGCCTTGATGGTGGCGGCCCGAACATGAACATACTCCCAGCGCGACTGCTGGCAGCTCCTGTCATAGAGTGCCAGTGGACGTGGGAACAATACGTCTGACAAAGGGCCTTGCGCGGCAATGGCGAAGCTGTGCCCACAAATGGCCCAGCTCCCGGCGAAGAGGGTGGCGAAGCCGCGCTCGCGGGAGGTTCTGTGATTTCCTGAAGGAAGGAGCGGCGAAGCTATGCCCCGACTCGACTGGTATCCGGTACAGGTGATGTCTGGTCAGGAACGCAAAATGGTGAAGCTGATAACAGCCGCATGTGCCGAAGCAGGCGAGCTACCTGGGAAAACCGGGGAATCCGGTGTCGGTGAGCATAATGGCGCGGGGGAAGCGGGCGGCGCATTCGACAAGGCCGCTGAATCCAGCGATATTATCAGGGACAACGGATTGCGTGACACCTGCGAGTCTGATGGCGATGGCGAACCCGACGATCCGAGTGAACCGCTCAAACTCGACGAGTGTTTCGCGCCCCGCTACCGAACCCAAAAGAAGATGCGTGGCGAGTGGCGCAATGTGGAGCGCCCTCTTATGCCGGGCTACCTTATAGCGGTGGTAAACGACCCTTCCCAGTTGGCGCGGGTACTGCGCTATGTGAATGGCTTTTGCCGGGTGGTCAAGGTCGGTCAGACGTACGTTCCCCTAAGCGACTACGAGCGCGAATGGCTGGAAGCCAGCACAAGCCGAGGTAACCGCGTGGTGCCCATGAGCTTCGGTCACAAGGTAGGCGGCGTGCTCGAAGTAACACAAGGGCCCCTGAAAGGCTACGAAGGTCGCATCGTAGGAGTAAAGCGCGCTGATAGCCTGGCAATGCTCGAATTCCACGTAGGCAACATGAGAATAAAAACAACCGTCGGCCTGGGAATACTCCCAGAATGACGCAGAAGAAAGCAAGGATTGAAGCAAACGTTTGACAATTCCATACAGGATGCAGCACTTCTTAGCAACGATGTTCCTGCGAGCGTGAACTTGGAGATAGCGAAGGCTACGCATGATCCAGACATCGCTCGGGGGGGGGCTCTCATTGAGAGCGGGGAGTGCACGATAGTGATAGAGCCTACGGAAGAAACACGGCACGTTGTACCGTGTTTCTTGCACTTTGAAGAAGCAGCTGTTTCGTTGGATGCTCGCAAGATTGCACCTCCCTATACGAATGACAGTGGTCATATGACCCCCAAAACGACTTGGCGTGCGGGTCTGTCCTGCAATGAGTTCGACACCGATTTCGGGGTCATGTATGCAGGTTTGCCAATCAATCAGCTGGCCTGGCAAGGCAGAAGGGTTTACGCGTGAGTCTCGCGCTAGAGATCGAGGAAACCTGCGTCACGCCCGAAGAGTGGGAAGAACTTGGCGAGAGCTTCGATAGTGGCGTTTCTGAACGGATTGAGGGGCGTCCCCACGAGGTCTGCCAAGAGGTCGCGAATAAACCTCTCGGCTACCGCATCGCCAAGCGTTTCTTTGATGTGGTGTTTAGCCTGGCAGCAATAATGGTCGGCCTTGTCCCTGGTCTCATATTAAGCATTCTTATAGCGATTGACACCAAGGGAAGCCCGATCTACTCCCAAGACCGCGTAGGGCAGAAGGGTGTGTTTCGTATCTATAAGTTCAGGACGATGGTGGCTGACTCCGACGATGTGGAGAAATACCTCAGTGCAGAACAGCTCTTCCAGTGGCACCGTGAACGCAAGGTTGATGGCGACCCGCGCATCACGTCTCTCGGGCGTTTCCTAAGGAAGACTAGCCTTGATGAGACAGCGAACTTTATCAATGTGCTCAAGGGTGACATGTCGGTCGTGGGTCCTCGCGCCATTACCCAAGACGAGCTAGAGCAACACTTCTCGCCAGAGGAGCAGAGAGAGCTTCTGAGCGTTCCCTGCGGCATCACCGGATGGTGGCAGGTGAATGAACGAAACGGTGCTGACTTCGAGAGCGGCCGGCGCCAGGCGATTGAGATGGAGTACGTCCGCAATGCGAGTCTTGCTACGGATGCCTGGGTGTTCGCCAAGACTTTCGTCGTGATGTTTGGAAAGGAGCGGTCGGGGAAATGATCCGCTTGATTGAGATAACTGGACATTAATGTCAGATATTTCGCCAAATCTGGGATGCAAAATGGATAAACAAGGAAAACTCAATGCTTTGTATGCGACAGATGAGGGCTTTGTTGAAGTCCTTATTGTGTCTTTGACCTCGTTGTTTGAAAATAGTTGCAGGCCTATTCGAGTGTTTGTCATAGAAGACGGGCTTTCTCAAAAGTCTATAAACATGCTTGAAGATCTAGCAACTCATTATTGCCAGGAAATAGAGTTTATTAAAATACCTGATTATTCCTCAATGTTTGGTCGAGTGATTGATGCAAAAAGATATGCATTGAGTGCGTTCTCTAGGTTGTTTGTATCTTCAATGTTGCCACCTGAAATCACAAGGGTTTTATATTTAGACTGTGACACAATTATCTGCGAGGATCTTGGTGATTTGTGGAATACGGATTTGCAGGGTGCTGTTATGGGCGCTGTGAATGATTGTCGGAGCTACAGATACTCAACAAATCTTGGTTTATCTAGAAACGACGTTTATTTCAATTCGGGAGTTCTAATAATAGATCTCGATTTATATCGTAAAGAAGGTATTGAAGAGAGATTTGCGGCGGCCATATTTGAATTTGATGGATTGCTCGAGTTTCCTGATAATGATTTAATTTGCAGGGAATTGGCCGGTAAAATAAAAGAACTGCATCCTAGGTACAATTTGATTTCAGTCGTTCGTGCGCTGAGTGTTTCCGAGCTTCTTGTGTTTAGGAATCCAGACAACTATTACAGCAGCGATCTTGTTGAAGAGGCTAAGAATAACCCCGCTATTGTTCACTACACATCATTCTTCGCGTTTAATGGGAGACCTTGGAACAAAGGGTATGACGAATTTGATGGTCGCTTTTTTTCTTGTTATAGGGCGATAAGTTTAGTTCGCGATGTTCCGTTAAGAGTTAATTGGTCTAACTGGGGAAGCAGATCAAGAATATTGTTTTCGGCCATGCCGAGAGCCGTTTCCCTTCGCTTGTTTGGCTTCGTGCACTCTGTCCTCAAACCAACCGTTCAGTATTTTGCTTTAAAGCGGTACAAGAAAGCATTTCGTAATGAATTCTGAAAAGATATATTTTGTTATTAACCAGCTTGGCGGTGTTGGCTGCGGTGGATCGGATCGTGTTTTGTCAATTTTGGCTAATGAGTTTTCCGAAAACGGATTTGATGTCGAAATACTGTGTTTGCATGATAATGCTAAAATCGACAGGCCGTTAAATGATTCGATTAAAGTGACTTTTTTGGATCCAATTAAATGGGGTCGAAAGTCATTGCGTAATATTTCTCGAATTGCTCAGTCCATCAGGCTGGTTTCTCGGGTGGCAAGAGGCTCGAGTGAAGCGACGTTTATCTCTTTTATTGATTGGGTGAATTTTTGCACGGTAGTTGGTTGCCGAAATACACATAATACTGTCATCGTCTCGGAGCGTACTGACCCTAGCAAAGAGCCTGGGAATCGGCTAGCAAAGTGTTTGAGGGACAAGGCATACGCAAAATCTGATGGAATTGTCTTTCAGACTCCTGATGCGCGCGACTATTTCAAGGATTCGATTCGATCCAAGAGCACGATTATCTGTAACCCTATAACTGCAAACCTTCCTTCTTGGGGTTTTAATCGAGGCAGCAAAGAAGTTGTTGCTTTGTGCAGATTAGAGCAGCAGAAGAACATACCTTTGCTTCTCGAAGCATTCGGGCTGTTTCACGAGCACCACTCAGATTACAGACTTGCTATATATGGCCAAGGTTCGCTGGAGGCTGAGTTGGCTCAGTTGATAGAAGATATGCGATTATCTCATTCGGTATCTCTGATGGGTTTCACAAAGGATGCACATGAAGCGATGGTGAATTGTTCCATGTTTGTTAATTCTTCGGATTACGAGGGAATGTCAAATTCTCTTTTGGAGGCTTTAGCGATGGGGGTTCCTGTTGTTTCAACTGACTGCCCTGTAGGAGCTGCCAGAATGCTGATTCGAGATGGAGAGAACGGAATACTTGTTCCTGTGGGCTCACCCGAGGATTTGTCCGCTGCGATGGCAACAATTGCGGATGACGCTAGTTTGGCTTGTCAAATGTCAGAAAGGGCTAAAACGATATACAGGCGGTTGAGCCCGGAATCGATATATAGGCAGTGGGTGCAATATGTTACTTGGGTGAAAAGCTAGGAGACCTGTTGATGAGAATACTGTTTTTGACACATTCTCTATCTAACGGGGGCGCAGAGCGGGTGTCAGCGAACATTGCGAACGAGCTTCATCGGCGTGGTGAGATTGTCTCTGTTGTTTCGCTTCAAGATCGCTCGGCGGATTACTCCTTGGATGCGGGGATTAATCATGAATGTATCGATACAAGTGGCTCTTTTACTGCTCGAGCAATCTCTAAGCTTATTTCTGTAAATAGTATTGTTGGTGACTTTCGTCCGAATGTGATAGTTAGTTTGGGCGCAGGCTATCAGTACATTCTGTTTTCGCGTTTGTTTAACAAGTTTTCATTAATAACTTCGTTGAGAAACGATCCGTCCTTTCTATTTGAAGGTCATCTAGGTCGATTATTTGTATATAAAGCTGCGTTTAGCGCATCTGATGCAGTTGTGTTTCAGACACAGGAGGCCAAACAGTATTTTTCGCGTAGAGTTCAATCAAAGAGCTTCATCATTAGGAATCCTTTGATGGACAATTTGCCGCAGAATCTGAATCCACTTTTTCTTCGCGATAAAGAGTTTGTAAGCTTCGGGAGGCTTGAACCTCAGAAAAATATAATGATGCTTCTCGAGGCTTTTTCGTTGTTTTGCATTGAAGACAGCGAATACAACTTGACTATTTATGGGCGAGGTTCGCAAAAGGAAGCTCTAGAAGCAAAAGCGAAATCTCTCGGTTTGGGCGAAAGGGTTCATTTTCTAGATTTCTCAAAGAGCGTTCATTCGAAGATTTTGAATGCTGTTGCTTTTGTCTCTTCGTCAAACTTTGAGGGGCTTTCGAACTCTATGATTGAAGCAATGGCAATTGGTCTCCCTGTGATTTGTACTGACTGTCCCTGTGGTGGTGCTAGAGATGTGGTTGGAGAATATAAAAATGGCCTGTTGGCAGAGGTTGGTAATCCCGCGGATTTGTGCAATAAAATGCAACAGCTGATTTACTCAGGGACTGAATATGAATCATATCTATCGAAGATAGATGATTTGCGTAGGGATTTGTCCTCTTCTGCAATTGTGGAACAATGGCTGAAATTGATAGATGAAGTCGCCCATGATTAGTAGTAGGCGCGAATACCGTAACTATCTGGAATGCGACGAGTACGCCCGCTTTGGTCATAAGGGTTCAGTATTTGAAAAGCTAAAGGCTGGAAAATGTTGGAATTATAACGTTTGGTTAAGAAAATGCGAGTATTGGTATAACTGCGGTAAAACACCAATTGCTTCAATTCTGTATTTATTTTGTCGGATTCGTCTTCGTCAATTGGGTGAAGACATTGGGTGGGAGATTCCGCCTAATGTCTTCGGGCCTGGGCTCTGTGTGGTTCATCGTGGAACCGTTGTTGTGAGCCCTCACACAAAGGTGGGCGAGAACTGCCGAATGCACGTATGCGTAAATATTGGTGCATGGGGCGGTGAAAAGGCTGCCCCCGTTATGGGAGACAATATTTATATCGGACCGGGTGCGAAGGTTTTTGGGGCTATTTCCATTCCATCTGGTGTTGCGATTGGCGCAAATGCAGTTGTGAATAAAACAATTTGCGAGAAAAATGTCAGCGTGGGCGGTGTTCCTGCCAAAGTGCTTTCTCGAAAAGGATCAGTGCATATAAACTACTGCGATGAGGTTTGGCCTGATAGGTTGAGATAGTGCTACAAGGGTATTCCACAGAAGGTATTGGCGTCTTAATTTCTGCATTTGGTGTCGCTCTGATTTTTATTGCTGCAGCTTCCAGATCGAAAAAAAAATGCAATCAGAGAATCATGCTTTCGATCGCGTTTGTCGTCCTCGTTGGATTCGCGGCCTTAAGGAAGGTGACTATAGCTTATGGTGGTGGAGATGCTTGGGGGTATGTGAGAGAGTTCCAGTCCTCGTCCGTACTTGGTTCCGGATCGGCGTTTGCTCAGTTATGTGATCTTTCGAGAGAGCCTCTGTACCAATTGATAATGATTGTTGTGAGGACGTTTACGGAGAATTACCACCTGTACTTTGTTGTGACCTACGGCATTATCATATGGGGTATCCTATACTTCGTTTCGAACCACTTTCGCAAAGGCTATCCGTTGTGGCCTCTAATCGTCATGTTCCCTGCGTATATACATTGTTTTAACGCTATGCGTAGCTGGATGGCGATTGCTGTTATCTTGGTTGCGCTAACCAAGTATGAGAAGCAAGGACCTTTCAAATATGAGCTATATACAACAGCTGCAACTCTAATTCATTACTCGGCTGCAGTGATGCTGCTGCTTCCTCTGTTCGCTAAGTTCTTTCGAAGATGCGGCGGGATTAAGGGAAAAGTCACAATAGTACTTTTGGCGAATGGCGTGCTGGCGTCAGCAAGCTCTATATTGTTGTTCCTACTTCAGAATACAAAATATGTCTACTATTTCTCACTAGATCCATTGAGCTTCTCGACAGTCGTGCCGCTTGTTAGCATTGTATTTCTTGCTTCGACTGTGTTCCAATCTGCAAACTCTGCTAAACAAGTTGACCGATCAACTATACAAGATTATACGTCTTTTGGATGTTGCCTAGTCTTCGCAATCGTGTATTTGGGTGGCTACAGGTATCTGAATTATATGATGCTTCCTGAAGCCGTTCTCGTCGCCATGACGTTTCATGATATGCGCATTTGTTGGAGACCGGATCATATTAAAAGAATAGGCGTGTCTTTGGTGTTGATTGCACTAGTACTTTTGCTGGCGGTTCAAAATACGGTGTCAGTCATTAAGCTTTCATCTGTTTTTCCATATATTATTGGATGACAAGGTTGAGGATCGATATATGGCCATATTCTCCTGGATTGACCCTCTGGTTCTGTGTACCCGTTGTATTTCTCGACAGGCCTGGGGCTAGTTATACTTCTAGTGAATAGTCCCTGAAGTGTGATGCTTCGAACCCATGAGCTTTTTAGATCTGCTTTCGAGAGAGGATGAAAGTGATAAACTGGCTTTGGGGGTATCCAGGATTTAGTGTGGACGATTTGAACAAAAGCTTAGTCTGATCTGCGATGATGAAAGCAAAACACATAAAAGTCGATAGAGAGTCACCTAAATTAGCCCGCTATTAGGGCGCACCTACCTAAGCCCCTTGCAGGGGAATTTCAAAATAGTGGTGTTAAACCTTAAAAATCTAGACCAAATGCCTCACCTCCAACAGGTTGGAGGGTTCGCAATTTGCGGCCTACTTGTTGTGGTTGGGCAGTGCCACTCCTCCCTTATCGAGTGCGGGATAGCCATATGCAAGCAAAAGGCGACGTCTCATGTTCTTGTAGTTTGTAAACCCGCAAGCTCGGCGTTTCATGTCCTTGATCTTGCGGTTGACGTTTTCGGCATAAGCGTTGGTCTTTCCCGTCATATAA
The DNA here is from genome assembly GCF_011038965.1 of Adlercreutzia sp. ZJ141. Lineage (GTDB taxonomy): Bacteria > Actinomycetota > Coriobacteriia > Coriobacteriales > Eggerthellaceae > ZJ141. Next base: position 23,313 of record NZ_JAAKEB010000022.1, read on the forward strand.
GCGTTTACGATGTATTCCTTTACGCCCTTGATACTGTTTGCAGCAGTAGCAAACTCTTTGATTCCGCAGTTTTGAGCCTGGCTTATCCAGTTACCAAGGGCTCTTAATGTTGACGGTTCCCTTGCGTCCCATATTGGGCTCCTTTTCCGGGATGCAGGGTGCCAGCCCGCGGCGGCGGGTGCTGTCCGCTGCCGCGGAATCAATTATAGGATGCAGGTTTATGGCGCCTTACATCCCTTGTTCTCAAATGGTGATATTAAGCCTGCATCCTGTGTCTTATGCTAGGTCGCATGATGAGGATTTCGCACACACTCAATCCAGAAGGGTTGGGTGTACACACAAAACCTTATGGGAAAGCTGTGTATGGCTTGTGAAAGGTCAGAAATGAGAACTGAACCACATGAAATCCAGAACACCCAAAAACCCCGCTTTGATAGTGGTCAACCGCTAGACCACCTCTCTGAGTGTCGATGAGATGGAAAAGGTCTACATGCGGGATTTGTTCAAGTGGGAGTAACTCCAAAAGCCATAATCGACTTCTTGGAGGAGCCTGAAATCGAAGAAAGGATACCTGCAATGAAAAGAACCCTGTTCGAAAGGGTGAAGTACCGATTACGCAAGTCTTGTTATGACGCTTGTCATCCGGATTATGCCAAGAAATATGCAAATCGCTTTTTGCCCTCCTTCAGTCAGAGCGATTTGGAATGTTGCGTCAGGCACTTGTATGAGTTCAGAATGCGGAAGAAATTGGACTTAGACAATGTGAGTACTTTCAACGAAAAGCTCAACTGGCTCAAATGCTTCTATCACGATGATAGGATGACCGAATGCGCAGACAAGGTGACGGCCCCAAAGTACTTTGAGGAGCAAACTGGTCTTGGCGATTCCTATATCGTGCGTAATATTGGTGTATTTCGTTCGGCATCCGAAATCAACTTCTCTTTGCTGCCCGATGAATATGTTTTAAAGTCAAACTGGGGATCAGGAAGGCAACTGATTGTAAGAAGCGGTGATAACGTTGACGTTGAGGGGATCAGGGAAGAAATCGCCTCATGGGTTGATCTTTCTACGAACCATTACTACCACGGTTTCGAGTATGGGTATAAAAACATCGAGCCGCGAATCGTTTGCGAAGAATTCATTGATTTTGAATACAAACTAGAGTTCTTTTGTTTTAACGGTAAACCATGCTATTTCTGGACAGTGTTTAATGATAAGACCGATGACGTTTGTGCAAATTTCTTTGATGCTAATACACTTGAACAGATTGACTTGAGACACGGATATCCAAATTCGTCAAAGACCATTGATATCCCTGCCTATTACGGTGATATGTTTAATATTGCTGAGAAGTTGGCGTCTGATTTTCCGTTTGTGAGGATAGATTTCTATAAGACCTCAGACAGTTTTAAATTCTCTGAGATGACCTTCTATCATTGGTGTGGGTTAATGCCTTTTGATCCAGAGTCTTTTGATCTGGAATTTGGTAAAAGAATCCAGTTGCCCGCTAAAATGCTATAGCGTGCATGGTGGTCATCTAAGAACTGGTAGACATTCAGATTTCGGGACGGAGCAAAAATAGAGATAGTAATGAGGACCCGAAAGCGTCTTGGCGCACAGTGCGTACCATTCGCTATGCTCATTTTGTTTGATCCTTCCAAGTGCAGAAAGCTCGACTTCGTGTGCGGTAAGCACTCTTCCATCGGGCTTTGTACACTCACTTGCGTATGTGTCAGGAAGTAAGCCTTGTGTGTACGCAAGTCTCCTTTTCTTATTGGCCTCTCTGCCGTTCATAGGAGTTCTCTAATCCTTTGATGACGCAGATGCCGCAAGGGGGGGTGTGGGGTGGTGCTAGCACCTTACACCTCTCGTATATTCGCTTCCGATACGCTATCGGAAATCGTTGTTAATAGATGCAATCGGAAGCTTGACACAATCATGAAAGTGACCACATGAAATCGCAATACCCCAGTTCAGGTCATGTGAGCAACACTACTCTCCACGAGAGTAGTGTTGCTGAACCAAAAATGGAGCAGAAATTGGCAAAACAACACCAGATTCAGAAAGGCCAGAAATGAGAATTCTGCTACTTGGAGAATTTAGTGGCCTATACAAGAACTTGAAACATGGCCTTATTGAATTGGGGCACGAGGTAACTCTACTTGCTGATGGCGACGGCTGGAAGCAAATACCGGGTGCCGACGGGCCTTTGAAGGTGGGTGACAGATCTCGACTCATCGACAAAGTCGGTCGTAATCTCTCCCTTCTGAAAGATGAGCGTTTAATAGGCTACGATGCTGTGTTTCTTGTGGCGTATAGGATATTCAACCCGTTTGTGGCAGAGCACATGGTGCGGTTCTTGAGAAAGAACAACGGGTCTGTTTTATTAAGTGCAGCGGGAGGTGGACTTGCGTACGATCAGGCGTACCTCAGTGGAAGATTTGATTACTCACCATATGATGGAAATCCTTGCGATTGCTCTTATGTAGCATGTGGATCCAGCCTTAGAAGTAAGCTAATTGAACGAGAACGTCGAGTTGTTGAAAAATACTTTTGTGAGGTTATACCTGTCATGTGGGAGTACCAGATTGGCTTCGATGACTGGGCTGTCCCCCACGATAGTTGCATCCCTCTTCCAGTCGATGTTTCTGAATGCGATTACGTTCCAAATATCCCCCAGGACAAGATTGTCATCTTCCATGGTATTAACAGAGAAGAAGAAAAAGGTACACCAATTATTCGTGAAGCCTTGGCTCGTATCGAAAGAGATTACTCCAACGATGTGGAGGTCATAATCGATGGGCGAATGCCCTATGAGAAGTACCTCTCGGTGATTCAACGAGCCAATGTTGTCATCGATCAGTGTCGTGCGTACGGATATGGCCTTAACGCCTGCGTCTCTATGGCGCAGGGGAAGGCCGTTCTGAGTGGGGCAAGGGACGAGACTCTCGAAGCATTCGGAATAAAACGGAAGGATTGTCCTATTCTGCCCATAGAGCCCGATTCCGATCAAATATGCAGACAGCTCAAGTGGGTTATCGAGCATAGGAACCAGATACCAGGGATCGGCATTAGAAGCCGCGCGTACATCGAAAAATACCATGACTCTATCAAGATTGCGGGGCAATACGTTGACGTAATCAAGAAACATACGAAAGGCTGAGCCGATGAAGTCAATGCAAATAATGTCGAACAACCTGAAGCGCCAGTACAACCTCCATGCGGAAGAGTATAGAAAGAAAGCTTGTGAGGTTCTCGATTCGGGCTGGTACGTGCTTGGGCGTGAGGTTGAGTCCTTTGAGTCCGAATGGGCTGGCTATGTGGGGACCGCGCACTGCGCGGGTGTGGCTTCCGGTCTTGATGCACTTGTTATAGCCTTTCGTATCCTCGGTATTCACGAAGGTGACGAGGTGATCGTTGCGGCTAACGCCTACATCGCCTGTGTCATGGGTATCACCATAAACGGAGGCACGCCGGTATTTGTCGAGCCAGACGAGTACGACAACATCGATGTGTCCCGCATAGAGGACGCGGTGTCCCCGCGAACTAAGGCGATCCTTGCCGTCCACCTCTTTGGGCAGTGCTGTGACATGGATGCCATTAGAGAAGTGGCTGACCGGCATGGTCTGTACGTGGTAGAGGATTGCGCCCAGTCACACGGTAATCATTGGCATGGAAAGCGTGCGGGCTCACTCGGTGATATATCGTGCTTCAGTTTTTACCCCTCGAAGGGTTGTGGTGCGTTTGGGGATGGCGGGGCTCTGTGTACTAACAGCCCCGAGTGGGATGCTCAAGCGCGTGTTATACGCAACTATGGTTCAGAGAGGCGCTACCACAATTCGGTCGTGGGTATGAATAGTCGACTTGATGAGATTCAGGCGGGATTGCTCCGAGTAAAGATGCGCTACTTGGGTGAAATGAATGAGGAGCGGTGTGCGATAGCTGCAGCCTACGATTCTGGTATATCGAACCCGCTGGTGATAAAGCCCAAGGTGCGCCCTGGTGCGGACTCGTCTTGGCATCAGTACGTTATCCATGTGAGAGGTGGTAAGCGCGATGCTCTCAAGGAGTTCCTTGCTGATAGGGGTGTGGGAACCATCATCCACTATCCGATACCCCCGCACCTTTCGGAAGCGTACCGCTACCTCGGGTTCGGCCTCGGCTCGTTTCCGTTAGCAGAACGCGCGGCCGGAGAGGTGCTGAGTCTACCTATGTATAACGGTATGGCCTCAGAGGAACAAAGCTGGGTCATCGAGTCGGTTAATGCGTTTGAAGGCTAGATCAACCAGATAGTTTGAAGCAGTACTTTGAAAAAGGAATAGGAGAAAGATCAATGAGCGAGAGGCCAAGGTTTCTCGAGTTCCCGCAGCACGGGGATAAGCGCGGGCATCTTGTGGTGGTAGAGGGTGGATTCGATGTGCCCTTCGAGATCAAGAGGGCGTTTTACATGTACGGATCTGACCCAGATGTGGTACGCGGGGAGCACGCCAACCGGCTGACCGAATTTGTTCTTGTGAATGTGTCAGGGACGAGCAAGGTGAAGACGGTAGAACCTGATGGTGTGGAGACAGTGTTTGACCTTGACCGGCCCCACGTGGGAGTTTACGTGCCTCGTATGACATGGAAAGACATGTATGCCTTCTCAGAGGACTCGGTGTTACTCGTACTTGCGAGCGAGCACTACGACGGTACGGAGTACATCCGGGATTTCGCAGAGTTCCAGCGAGAGGTTGGCCTTGCCTAGAAAGCGCATACAGGCGTTGCAAGCACTCCGTGCCCTTGCTTTCCTTATGGTCTTCGTGAGCCATTGTTCTTTCATAAAGGGAGTCTCAGGAGGTGCGCTTTTAGACTATGCGGGCGCTGCTGGAGTTTCCATCTTTCTTGTACTGACAGGGTTTCTATGGTACGTGAACGGGCATGACAGGTCTTTGCCGATAGGTGGTAAGGGTTCTTTCGAGCGCGTCCTGTCGAAGGCGCGACGCTTCTATCCGTTACACCTTGCAACGCTTCTCGCAGCTCTGCCATTTCTTGCTCTGTTTGTCATAAAGGGCGGAAGTGTCCTTACGGCCTTCGTGGAACTCGCTTTCAATGTCACGCTGCTTCAGAGTTGGGTTCCGGTAAAGGAGATCTATTTCTCCCTCAATGGTGTTTCATGGTACCTCTCAACCTACCTATTCCTTGCGCTAGTTGCCCCTTATGTCGTCACGGCGGTCGGCAGATCTCGCTGGCTTGAGACTCCTTTGTCTGCTGTGATGGCTTGCGTTGTCCTTTTTGCTGCCGAGTGCATGTGGAGTCTGCTGGCTTTTGCTGTGCCTGCCTCGCACTGGCTTGTCTATGTATTTCCTCCGGCTCGCGTATTCGAGCTTATCGCTGGGGCTGTGGTCGGCCGTCTCTACGTGGAGCATCACAATGAACCCGTATTTTGCAAGATTTCGCTCGGGGGGGGGGTGCTCGCTGCTATGGTTGAGATCGTGCTGATCTGGTATACGACATTCCTTCCTGAAGGCACACATACCTTCTTCTTGTCGGCGGCATGGCTCATACCGTCCTGTCTTTTGGTCTGCTCTTTCGCAGTCTTGGAAGAGTCACCGATCGGAGCACTGTTTCGACTTACCCCCGTTATCACCTTCGGTGGACTTGGACTTGAGCTTTTCATGGTTCATCAACTCGTCATTCGCTACTGGACGGCGCTGGATCTTAGTGTGCTACTTCCAGCACTAGTCTCCTTTGTCTGCTGTCTTGCTCTATCTGTAGTGGCAGCACTTGCTGCCAAGCGTGTTCTTCCGTCAATAGCTAGCTCCAAGAAAGCGCCCGCTGCATGAGTCGTGCTCGTCTGTTTATAGAGAACTTCGTCGTTTATGGCCTAGGCTCGATGGTAGCTAAGGTTATCCCGCTCGTCATGCTGCCGGTGGTTACGCGTCTTATGCCGGATGCGAGCTACTTCGGCTATTCGGATCTCGCGAATACGCTCGTCTCTCTCATGCAGCCTGTGGCCATCATGGGAATGTATGACGCGATGTTTCGGATGTTTTTTGACCGTGATGATGAAGGCTTCAAAAAGAGTGTCTGCTCCACTGCGCTGTTTTTCGTCATGGGTATGACCGTTCTTGTTGCGGCATGCATGCTGTTGTTGGAAGATCCCATAGCGAGGTTATTCTTCGGCGGCGCTGAGTTCACCAATCTTGTGGTTGTAAGCGCTTTGACTGTTCTTATGTCGGGGGGTGGTTCGATTGTTCAGGCACCCACGCGCATGATGAATAAAAGACTCCTTTTCATTGTCCTGAACCTCACAACCTCAGTTCTCTCCTATGTGGTATCTATTCCGCTGCTTCTTGTTGGAGAGTATCTTATGGCGCTTCCTGTTGCGGCGTTAATTGCAGCGGCTTCCTCGCTTGTGATCTTCGGCCTTATTAACCGCAAGTGGTTTTCCTTCAAGGGATTTGATTCAAAGCTGCTCAAGACAATGCTTGCTATCGGTGTGCCCCTTATGCCGAGTTTTCTGTTCTACTGGGCTTTTAACTCCGCAAGCAGGCTTGTGATTGTTTCTGCCTTGGGGGTCTCTGCTGCAGGTGTTTTCGCAGTGGCCGCTAAGGTCGGTCAGGTTAGTCAGCTCATCTACACCGCCTTCGCACAGGGCTGGCAGTACTTTGCCTTTTCTACCATGAGAGATAAAGATCAGGTGGAACTTAACTCCCGAGTCTACGAATACCTCGGAGTTATCTCGCTGTTGGCTACGGCGTTGGTGATTGCCGTTATGGATCCAGTTTACCGTCTACTGTTCTCGGATGAATACGCTGGCGGCATTGTGTGTGTTCCGTATTTGTTCTTGGCACCGCTTCTACTCATGCTTTACCAAGTGGCAGCCAATCAGCTCATCGTTGTAAAGAGAACCTGGCCATCGCTTCTCATGCTTGTCTGTGGCGCTGCTACTTGCATTGCCTTACAGGTTGCGCTCGTGCCCTTGCTTGGTATCGAAGGTGCGGCCATTGGTACCATCGCGGGCTACTTCGTGACGGTCGTTATAGCTCTCGCTGTCCTTACTCGTATGAAGCTTATGGCTGTTCGCAGTCGATTTCACATGTTGTTCGTGGTCTTCGTCGTCTACCTGTTGGCATGGCGGTTTCTCCTTATGGGTAGTACCGCAGCACTCTGTGTTCTGTTCATGTGTTTCGCGCTCTTCTGCGCGTGGCTGTATCGCGAGGAACTGCACGGACTGCGCCGAAGGTTTGCAAAAGCTAGAAAGAAGGAGTCCGTCTAGATGACAGAGCAATTGAAAGAACCCGTATTGCCGACGGGCCGAAGTTTTCGCTGGGGTTGCTTGCGCTCGCTGCGAGAAGAAGACGCGCCCGGCATGCTGGAATGGATGCATGACCCCGACGTGGCTGATAAGTTTCGGTTCGACTTCATGTCCATGGATGAAGCAGATGCCTTGGCATTCATCCGCTCGTCTTGGGATGATAACGAATCTATTCACCTTGCTGTGGTTGGGGAGGATGACGGCTATCTAGGTACCGTGAGTCTCAAACACGTTGACGTTGCGCAGTCTTGCGCTGAGTATGCTATAGCTATGGTTGCACGCTCTCATGGGACAGGAGTGGCCCTCAAAGCAACACGCGACATCCTCGCCTTGGCGTTCTATTCTCTCGACCTTCATCGAGTTTATCTGAACGTTCGCGCGGACAACGGGCGCGCCCTCGCCTTCTATAACAAGGCGGGCTTTGTTCGTGAGGGTGCCGCCCGATCTTCCCTTAGGGTCTCTTCGGGTGGTTTCGTCGACCTAGTGTGGCTCTCCATGCTGGTGGGAGAATTCGATTTCGGCACCACGCTCTTGCCTGCTGGTAGCTTGGTTGAGTGCGATCTGGGGGAATTCAAATGGAGGGGATAATACTAGCCAGTGGGTCGGACTCGCGCAAAAGTGCGAACGTGAACTGAGGAATGCAGGCTGGCTCAAATAGCATCACGTGTGAGCCGAATGCAAGATTCAGAAAAGCCACTCATTGAGCACACTTCGGATGGTTCGTGTGGGAAAGAAGCAACAAAAGAGAATTCGAAATTCACTCGGAATTGAGGTTGAACAGCTCAATTTCCTCCGTACTAGCTTTAGGAGTGAGTTATGCGCGCTTATTCCTGAGGATGAAGCTGTCGAATCTATTCTTAAGGCGGTATTGGACGAAACAGGCTGGGAGGATCATTCGGGAAAGGAAGTCGCTCCGCCTGATTTCGTCGATCATGAGCGGCGCGTTATGATCGAAGCCATGCGGGTAGATGACCATGAGAGACCGGGAGACAAGAAAGGGCTCATCAATCCATCGAAGGCGCACGAGGGCGAGATAATCAAGCGGTATGAACGCGAATTTGGCAAGCTGTTGGATACGGCAGCCGGCAATGCTAGGTTGACCGTACTGGGCAATACCGACCTGCCGACGGAAGATGATCATAGTTACAGCATGTATCTCAACAGCTTCAAACGAATCGTCAAAAAGCATGCAAGTCACGCGAACGATTATCGGCGTAACTACCCTGGATACAAACTTGTCTTCTATGTTTTCGATGAATCGACAGGCTATTTCGAAAGTACCACCGCAGTTAAACACGGTGCACGTGCAGGGGACTGCATGCTTGGCCGACCGCATTCATTTTATGCCGATACAGCGTTTCTTAATACCATCAGAAACTCCAATGCAGATTATTTTCTCTGGTACACGCCCTTCAAGCACGAGCATTTGTTTGCTAAGGGACTTGTTTTGCCCGAGCTTGTTGTGTATGACGTAAGAAGGATGGACGTACCAGAGTATTGCTATGATCCGAGGCGAATGGTGAGTACAGAGGTCTAACGAAATCGCAGTTTGCGACGGATGATGAAAACCGTGCAAAAGACCACACGAATTAGCGGTTACCCAAAACGACCTGCGTTCAGAGGGTGCACGAGATATGGGGCTGCTGGTATCATATCTTGAGAGGCAGCGCTGGCATCGTTGTGATGTCGGGCGTCAGGTTTGATTGGCGTCATTGGTTAGCTGTGGCCATTGGCTCATTGGACTCCTAGGATGTTCTAGGGGTATTGTTAGGTTCGTTTGGCGCTGCCTCTTGAATTGTAGGGTGATGGGTATGGTAGAGGCTGAGAATAAATTCAATTATCTTCCAGGGCTTATCAAAAATACTAGAAAATCTAGGATAGAGGCTGAGCGGCGGCTACTTCGGCTCGATGCACTTTCCAAACACGCAAGTGTTTACTACGCGTGTTTGACTGCCCTATTATCTCTTTCCTCCGTGTTTTTGGATTACAAAGGATTACCCTTCCTTTCTGTCGCTTCTGCTGTTGTGGTCGCTATATGTACTGTGTATGCATCGACGCAAAACTATGGTGTTAGAGCCGAACAAATGAAGGAGTGTTATATCGAGCTGCAGAAATTACTTCTAAAGCTTGATGATAAGCGCACCCTTGAAGATGGCGAGGCTCAGGAAGTTGCTAATCAGGTAGGCGAATGCTACGTCGAAATCATTCGTCGCACTGAGAATCATCTCCTTCGTGATTATTTATTAGCAACGGGGTCTAATAATGAGACGAAAGAGCAGTTACGCTGGTTCGCTCTAAGGGTATGTGTCTACGTAGTTCCCGTTTTAGTAGCTTTTGTTTTTTCGTGGGCAGTTTGGTCATTCTGATGCAGGCTGCGGAATCGTTTTCTAGGCGCTTCAAGCCCGCAGCACTCACCGCCACATTTGTGGCGGAAGTGGGGATTAGCTCCGCTGTGGGTATTGACAAAGTGACAGGAAAGAAGTTCAGAGATAGCTTGACGTCCGAAATTGATTTGATTTCGGTCAAAGCACTTAATGGAAGCTATAACTTCACTAACTACCGGCAGCTTCTTATGACGAAAGGGCCCGCAGAGCCACCGCGAGAATTATGTATCCCAACCATACGTGATAAAGTTACACTAAAAGCTCTCTCCAATGTTCTGGATGATGTTTATGGCGAGGCTTGCAAGACCCCTCAACCGCAACCTATCGTGCAGGCTCTGTTTGACAATCTTCGTAAGGGAGAGTTTGACAGTTACGTTAAGCTGGACATCAAGCGTTTCTATGCATCAGTAGATCACAATATGCTCTTTCGTGTACTGAGACGCAAGATAAGAAAGAAAGAGCTCCTGTCAATTATTGAGCGCGCTATCTCAACCCCGTCAACGCCAGTAGGTATGAGAGCCCGCAAGAGAAGGACTGAAGGCATACCCGAAGGGTTACCGATCTCAAATAAGCTTGCAAATATCTATGTTGAGAGTATAGATGCCGCTTTTGCAGCGGACAAAGCAGTCAAGTATTATCGGTATGTCGATGACATTATCGTTCTTTGCAATAGCTATGATATTGAGCGAGTAGAGCAAACAGCGGAACGCTTAGTGAAAAGGCTGAGTTTAGAACTTCATCCTGAGAAAAAACGATCAGGTTTCATTGGTAAAAGTTCATACGAATATTTGGGCTATGTGTTTAGGGTTGGTGGAATTGCTCCTCGAAAGAAGTCTGTACTCAATCTGACAAGATGGCTCGAGTCGCATATGAGGGCGTATCGAAATACGAACAACAAACGCTATTGGCAATGGAAGCTTTGTTTGAGGATAACAGGATGTCGCATCACTGAGGACGGCGTCTCGTTTAATCGTTTTGGTTGGCTTTTCTACTTCTCTCAATCGACAGATGCAGCATTGCCTCATAAGCTGGATGCTCTAGTGGTAAAGTTCGCAAAGCGATATGGGGTTGATCTGCCAAACGATCTTCCAACATTTAGCAGGAGCTACTATGAAATACACTATCGCAATGGCGAAGGATCCTATATTCAACTGATTGACTTTTCTATTGACTCTTCACGAAAAAGAGAGATTCTGTTCCAGCTCTATGGCGGCGATTTTGTTCGGGAGCTTACGGAAGACAATATCGACGCAGTGTTCAAACGAAGGATGCTTCAAGAAGCTAAAACGTTAGAGCGTGATGTCGGAGCCACATCCTAACACGGAAATTTAGGTCTGTCGCAGGCTATCTTTCACGGCAGCGATGCACCAGTAACCCACCGAGCTGATTCACTACTGGGGTAAAGAGCGCTGCACTTGGAAAACTCCTGTTTGAGTGGTAACATCTTCCTTCGGCAGATTATGAGTCGTAGATGATAAATGCTGCCACGTCGGTCGGAAAGGAGTAATGCGGTGCTTTTAAGCGATAAGGGAATTCGATCCTTACTCGACGGTGGTCATGATCTTATAACTCCTTTTGATGAAAAGAAGCTCCAATCTGCCTCGTACGACCTGACTTTAGGATCGCAGATCGCTGCGATAGAGTCGCGTGCTTCGACTGTATATCTATCCCAACAAGAAGTGCTAGATGAGTCGTATGTTCCTGTCGATATTACTGAGGGCGTGATTGTTAAGCCTGGGCAGTACGTTCTCGCTTCTATTCGTGAGACAGTGAATCTTCCCGACAACCTTGCGGCAAGAGTTATTGCTCGTACGCGGTTTACACGTCTGGGACTTCTCGTTGCTGAGCAGTATTGTAATCCAAGCTATTCGGGGCGGTTGCAATTGGGGCTGTATAATGCGTCGCCAAATAATATAGCGCTTGTTGAGGGTCTTGAGATCGCGCAGATTGTTTTCATTACACTAGATCAGGATCCTACCGAAGAGAAGCTGTATCGTAATAGTGAAACTGCGGTTTATCAGAATGAGTCGGTTTTTATGGGCGCGCAATTTGGTAATGACTCTCTTTCGGAGGGTGCCAGACGCGTATACGATGCCATGATGCAGGATTTGATGGCCTAGTATGGGACAGAAGCTTGACCGGTTGATTTCGAGTTTTGCTGAAGGCTATAAGGATAGGTCTTCAGATGCGAATGTTTATGCAGCCGCGAAACGACTTGAGTCTGAAATAGTTCAAGAAATATGCGAGGAGCAGGCTGAGCGTATTGCGAACAATGCAGAACGAATCCGTGCGAATGAGTCCGCTCGAGCCGCTCTTCGGGAAGCGAAAACTGTAGTTCTGCAATGCGTTGGTTTTGCGTTGCTGGTCGGCTTGCTGAGTAATCATGTGTACAGTCTTCTTCAGGTCGTAATTTACCAGGGAGCAGAGGGGCTGAACGTTGGGAATATGCTCGGGGGCACCGCTGTTCTGCTGATTCTTTGTGTTGCATGTGTCGGTTGGTTTATGATTTCACGGGTTTCTGAGGTTATTGATGTATTTAAGGCCGCTACGTCCAAGGGAAATGACTAGAACATGGACGAGCTCTTAGGACTGTATCGACATTTTAAAGGAAATTTATATCGTGTTGTGTCTATGGCAACTCACTCCGAATCGGGGGAGTTGTATGTCGTGTATGTTGCCTTAAACGATAAGAAGACCTATGTTAGGCCAGCGGAAATGTTTTTCAGTGATGTTGATAGATCCAAATACCCCAACTGTGCGCAAACGAAACGTTTTGAAAGAATTGGCGATTAGATACTCAGCCCGCTATTGGGGCACACCTGTCCTAACCTTTTGCAGGGGAATTCCAAAAAAGTGGTGTTAAACCTCAAAAATCTTGACCAAATACGTTCAGCTCGCGCATCTTCACTCCTGCCGACGGTTTCTCAGGGCCTTTCCGAAATCTGTGTTGCCGATAGGCTTAAAACATTAACTTGACCAGGCGATATGCGTGAGTTTTAAGGCGGCAACACCAGTTTCAGAAAAAACAGGATGGTTTTTGGGCGCACTGGCAGATACCCTTGAATTTTAGGGCTTTAAACACAAGCTATGAGATGCAGCTTTACAACTAGAAATACAACATCATGTGACTCTAGGTCCAGGCGGGCTTCTGGGTACAGACAGGTGTGCCATGTCTATCCTTTAGTGCTTCTTCTTACTTCTCTTGGAAGGTTTGGAAGCATAAGCGCTTACACGCGCCTTCTTTCTTCTTTCATAGGCAGTAGCACCCTCAACAGCATCCAGCGCACCAAAGGCCAAAAGAAGTCGTCTTCTGGTTTCATCGAAGGTGCCAAACCCGCGGCTTTCGCGCTTGAGTTCTTTGATCTTGTCGTTGGTCGATTCTGCTCGAGCGGTGTTGATGTGGCTTATCGTGGCAGTTACCAAGTACTGCTGGTACTTCGCGACCGTTTTGGCAAAGCGTCGCATCTCAGGTACCTCAAGCCCACTTGCCTTCATGATCCAGTTGTTGAGGGCCTTCTCGCATTCCTGTCTATCAGTCCAGGGATGGTCTTGCCATATGTAGTAGAGTTGAAGTACCAGATAG
>NZ_JAAKEB010000023.1 GCF_011038965.1 Adlercreutzia sp. ZJ141
CTATCTGTTTTTCTCTGACTACTACGAACAAGTACATGTATGTTAATGGAACCGCCGTGTACCGAACGGTACGCACGGTGGTGTGAGAGGACGGGATGTCAACTAATGGCATCCCTCCTACTCGATTGCTCCATCCGCCGTCCTACAGGATGCGCGCATCCCGCCAGGCGGCGTAGCCCTCCTCTGTGATCTCTCCCGAGTCCAAAGCGCTCCTCATATTGGCCCACTGCCTCAGGGCGGCGTCCAGCTTGGGAGCGTGCTGCGCCGATCCGTCAACGCCCATGGCGGCATTGCCCGCGTCGTCAACGCTCGGCACGGCCCCGCATCCCGCGGCCTCAAGGCGAAGAAGCAGCCCCAGCACGTCCTCTGCGGTGGACAGGCCGAAGTCCACGAGGTCGGACACGCTCTTGCCGAGCAAGCCCGCTATCACCTCAAGCTGCTCGTCGGTCGGCTTGCGCGCACCGCTCTCGACCATGCTGACGTAGGACTTGCCGACGCCCATGGCCTCGGCGAGGTGGTGCTGACGAAGCCCTGCGGCCTTCCGCGCCTCCGCGATGTTTCTCCCGAGCTCTTCTGACACCTCGACCCTGCCTTTCTCGACCAAGCGGAGCGCTCATGCCCGCGCAGGGCAAGTCTAGGGCATAGGCGGGGCGTATGCGAGCGCCTTTCGCCAACCCTCCATATGCGTCGGCCTAGCGCACCTGCCGGCACAGCGCGCCTCCCATATCCCCTTCCTTTCCTGTACCCCGCGCTTCTAGGCGCATCTCATCGTCCGCACATGCTCGCCTGCGAACCGCCGTCGTGGCAAGGGCCGCAAAACTTTTCTCCGGAGCGACGCACAGCACACGACCGTAGAAAACTCGGGCCTTTCGGTTTTGCTTTCCCCCTTGCCGCGCCGCCGAACCCCAGGCGCGCAAGCGGACAGATGAGCCGCGCCCGGAAGGCGCGGGAGGCTTTCAGGAAAGGAGGATGAAGTGATCCGGCTTACCACCCATCGGCAGGCGACGCGCCGGCCCCGACGCTTCGAGGAGGCGCATCATGCCTAGGCGCAGCGCGAACCGCGCGAACACAGACCCGATGTTTGCCTTCTGCAGGCACTGCGGGCAGTCCTTCCCGGCAAACGAGCAGGCGGTTCAAGGCGTGTGCCCCGACTGTCTGGAGCTTCTCTACTGCGTCTGCGACGGTTGCGGGAGCCTCCACCACATAGACACCTCGCGCATCGTCCACGACACCGACCAGGTCCTCTGCCCCAGCTGCGCGGCGATCGTGGCGACCGAGTGCGAGTGCTGCCACGAGATATACAGCGCCAACACCCGATTCGTCCGCGACAACGCAGGCCGCCTGCGCTGCCCTGGCTGCGCAGAGGAATACCGCGAGTGCCAGGGCTGCGGCAGGCACTTCCACTACGACGACCTCGTCGAGGACGATTGCGGCGACCTCTACTGCTGGCAATGCACCAACGGCGTCGACTTCCGGGGCGTGCACAGCTACTCCTTCAAGCCGGAGCCGAAATTCCACAGGCTGCCCGGCGAGGACGACAACTCGCTCGTCTTCGGCATCGAGCTCGAGATGGACGGCAACGACCCTGAAGCCGCCATCAAGCGCATCACCTCGAAGGTCGGCGAGGACTGGCTCTACTTCAAGCACGACGGGTCGCTCAACGAGGGCGCAGAGCTCGTGACGCACCCCATAAGCCCCGCGTACATCCTCTCGGACGAGGGTCGGGCGATGTGGAGGTACATCTGCGAGAGCGCGAAGGCCGAG
Source organism: Adlercreutzia sp. ZJ141 (assembly GCF_011038965.1). GTDB lineage: Bacteria > Actinomycetota > Coriobacteriia > Coriobacteriales > Eggerthellaceae > ZJ141. The sequence goes on from NZ_JAAKEB010000023.1 coordinate 1,765, forward strand.
GGCATGCGCAGCCACGACGTCGGCACCTGCGGGCTCCACGTGCACATAAACCGCGACTTCTTCGGAAGCAGCGGCGCCAAGCGAGACATCGCCGAGTACAAGCTGCTCACGATCATGGACCGCTTCTTCGAGCCCATGGTCATCTTCTCGCGCAGAAGGCCCGAGCAGATTGGCCACTGGGCGCAGCGCCTCTCGCTCCCGAAGACGGCAGACAACTGGCTCACGAGCGCGAGGTCGGCGAGCAGGATCTCCAAGGGAACCAGGTACTACGCCCTGAACACCACGAACCGCTACACCATGGAGTTTCGCATCTTCCGGGGCACGCTCAGGTTCGAAACGCTGATGGCGACGTTCCAGCTCCTTGCGGGGCTGTGCGACTTCGCAGCGCAGGCCACCCCGGGTCGCCTTCAGACGATCAACTGGTACGAGCTTATCGACGAGGCGATAGCCCACTGCCCCGGGAGCACCGAGGAGCTTGAAGCGTACCTGCTGGAGAAGGAACTGATGACGGAAAGGAAGGAAACGAAATGTGCGTAATCGTATTCAAGCCGGAAGACCACGAGATGCCGACCCGCGAGACCCTTCTCGCCTGCTGGGAGCACAACCCGGACGGCGCGGGGATCATGTACCCCGCAGCCGGCGGCGTGCGCACCTGGAAGGGCTTCATGGAATGGGCCGACTTCGAGAGGGCGCTCGACGAGCTTGAGCGCACGGTGGACCTTGAGGCCGTTCCCGTCGCGCTGCACTTCCGCATCGCCACCCACGGCGGCGTCAAGCCCGGGTGCTGCCATCCGTTCGCGGTGTGCAAGGACTACAAGCTGATGCGCAAGACCGACAGAGTCTGCAAGCTCGGGTTCATGCACAACGGCACGCTCTCGGGCCTCGACACGAGAAAGGGCGTCTCCGACTCGATGGCGTTTGCGGCCAACGTTTTGCTGCCCCTGACTCACCTCGACGACGACCCCCTCTCCAACAAGTGGATCGAGAAGGTGATCGCGTCTTCCACCCAAGGCTCGCGCTTCCTGCTCATGAACGCGCAGGGCAGTGTCAGCGTCTTCGGCGACTGGAGCCAAGTGGACGGGATCCTCTACTCCAACCTCAACCACGTGCGATACACCTACTCGGGCTGCTACGGACAGCCGAGCCTCTTCGACGCCTTCATGGGGTTCGGAGGCGATCAGACAGACCTGCTCGACTACGGACTCTACGAGGCGTGTGCCAACTGCGAACTACTCGACGAGTGCATGACGTTTGCGCCCTACTGCGCGACCTCGGAAGAGGCTGAGTCGATGGCCGAATACGCCCTGCCGCGATGAAAGGAAAGACGATGAAAAGCGATTTGGAGAAACACGGCGTGAAAGCCGTCGACGCCATGGTCGTCCCTGTCGGCCAGATGCCCCGGAAGGCTCGGCTCAAAGCCGACAGCAGCGGAAGCTTTCTGCGCGACATGCAGTCCCGCGTCGGCGGGCCCATCGAGGCCATCCCCGGCATCTTCGACGGCAGACCGGTCGTCTACGTCAACGAGGAGGACAAGCTTCCCTGGAGCAAGTGTCTTCCGAACAGGGCCGTCTACGCAGATGACATCCAAGAGCCCGTGGATATCGTGTTCGGCGACATGCTCTGCGTGGGGCTCGACGTCGAAGCGGGCGAGCTGCGAGACATCTCAGCCGAGGAATGCCAAAAAGTGCGCGAGCGCTTCGGAACCAAGGACTCTATCGAGTCGGCTAATCGCGAGATCATGAAGATGGTCGAGAGGAATAGCAGAAAGCGCGCAGGATGACGACCGCGCCTGCAAGCGCCCCTCTGCGGGAGCGCATGGCCCGAGGCTTTCGCCGGCACCAACCACGCTCTTGGCGAACCGGCCGGAACAAGCCTTGCCACCATGCGCTCCCGCAGAGGGGCAGCTGCGCAATTACTGCGCAGGATCAGACAGGCTCATCCCATGCCATACAAGCTTTCAAGGGCGCATATAGACGCAAGTTCACCGGAAGGCCGTCTATTTGTGGCGGTCTTTTGATATTGCATCTCTTTTAACTACAAAATTTCTAAATTCGTGCAGCATGACGTATAATCTGGCCCATGGAAAAGACTCTCGACATATTGATTGAGCGTTTCGGCTACGACGCGCCCATTCTGGCGTGCGACCTGGAGGAGACCTTCCCCGACGTACCCAGGAGGACCATCTATTCCAGGCTGAACCGCCTGATCGAGTCGGGTGCGATCGAGCGCTACGAAACGGGCGTCTATTACATCGCCTCCACGACAATACTCGGCAAGACCCCCCTCAACCCGTTGAAGGTGATCGAGAGGAAGTACCTTCGCGATCCGGAAGGCGGCGTCTGCGGGTTCTGGAGCGGGGCCACCTTGGACAACAGCGAGGGCATCTCCGAGCAAGTCCCCATGCGCTACGAGGTCGTGACCAACAACGCATCATGTGCGCAAAGGGAGGTCACCGTCGGCGGATACGTCAAGTGCGTGGTGCACAAGTCGCGCGTCGACGTCGACCGGGACAACGTCGACTCCCTGCGGTTCCTAGACGTGCTGACCAGGCGCAAGCCCAAGGAGCTCACCGACGGCCAGCGTGATGCCGTGAAGAGGCTGGCGGAGGGCCTGTCCAAAGACGACCTTCTGGCGCTCTCCATGGCCTACCCCCAGAAAACCACCCGCCGCCTGGTAGAAAGCGAGATGCTCGGTGTATTTGCATAACGATCCCGAACTGTTCAACGCTGCGGTTCTGACGACGGCAAGCGAGCTGAAGCTCGTTCCGGGCTTCGTCACCAAAGACTACTTCATCTACATGGTGCTCAAGGGGATCACGGCGCGATATCCCGACATCATCTTCAAAGGCGGAACAAGCCTGTCGAAATGTCATGGCGTAATTGACCGGTTCTCCGAAGACGTTGACTTGGGCGTCGAGGCGGAGCACCTCACGGAGGGCCAGAGGAAGAGGATCAAGGCCGCAGTTGTCGACGCCATCTCAGATCTCGGGCTTGCCGTCTCCAACCTCGACGAAATCAGGAGCAGACGCGAATACAACAAGTACCTGGTCAGGCTCCCCGAGCCTTTGAGCGCTGCGGGCCTGAAAGAGGACTTGGTCGTCGAGACTGCGTTCATGACTCCCGTTTCCCCCAGCGTCGAAAAGACGTTCAGCTGCTTCATCTACGAGTGCCTCAGGGAAAGGACCGGAGGCGAGGAGCTTCTCGAGCGCTTCGACCTAGCACCGCTGCCGTTGGCGGTGACGTCGCTCGAGCGCTGCTTCTGCGACAAGGTCTACGCGATATGCGACTACTATATGGGAGAGCGCCCCGCCGAGCGCTGCTCGAGGCACCTCTACGATCTGCATAAGATGCTACCCGTGGTTACCCTCGATGAGAAGATGCTCGACCTTTTCGCGAAGGTGCGCTTGCAGCGAAGATCCCTGCCCTACTGCCTTTCGGCCGAGGACGGGGTGGTATTGAGCGAGGTACTGAACGAGCTTATCAACAACAGGTACTATGCCTCAGACTATCGCGAAGTGACCTCGAAGCTATTGAACGAGCCCGTTGCCTACGAGGAGGCCATCAAATCGGTGAGCTTGATTGTCGATTTTCTTGACAAGCAAACATTGCCGTCGCAGAAGTGAAAGAGGATGCCGGACTTCGCCTGTTTCGCCGCTCGGCCACGGTCATCGTCACACCCACTTCGGTAATCATGACGTCGAAGGCCACGACAGCGTCTCGGCCCACATGCCCCGCGCTCGCCCATGCGGCAGCGCCCGCTCGAGGGTGCGGCGGCGCGCACCCGTAGCCCTCCCAGCTCCCGCCCTAAGGCACGCCACCCTTTCCGGCCTCCGCTCCCTTGTCCCTTAAAAGGTCGCAGGGAACCAGGTCGTGCGCAAGGGCGCGCGACACTTTCCCGAACTTTTCCTCCGCCTCTCGCACATCCGGTCCCTCGGAAAACTTAGGGAAACTGCCGGAGCGCAACCGAATCGGGAGCATGCGCCCCTTCGCCTCCCTCCTTGCGCGCGCCCAGAACCCCTACGGCCCCGTGCCAAGGGCGGAGCCCGGAAAGGGGCGGCTCCGCAGGAGCAGGCAGGAGGCCAGCATGGGCTACTACGTCGAAACCGCAGACTACATCACCATTCCCCTCGCCAACGTGGACGCCGCCTGGGAGGCGGCCAAGCAGCTCAACCGACGCGACGACCTGAAGCACGGCGGCCACTATCCCGCGACCCTTGAGCGTCCCCGAGACTCCAGGTCGGTCTCGATGAACCCGAACAAGTGGTTCTCGTGGCTTCCCTGGGACTACGACGTCCGCTACGGATCGCTCGACGAGCTCCTCGAAGAGCTCGGGTTCGAGTCAGTGGAAAGGGATGCGGACAGCCTCAGGTTCGGAGTCTACAACTCCAAGACCGGCGCGGAGGAGAGCTTCTTGAGGGCGCTTGCGCCATTCGTCGCCGACAACCAGGTGATGCGCTGGATGGGCGAGGACGGCTGCACCTGGCAATGCGTGTTCGAGGGCGGTCGGATGACCATCCGCTGACGCCCACTGCTTCGGGAACAGGCGGTGCGGAATAGAGCACCTGCATAATGCACGAAACGCACCGCTTGACCATGTCCAATCATCGCAATGGCCTCATGAAAGGAGCACGCCATGATATCCAACATCGAACAGGCGAAAAGCGGCACCGCAAGCGAGTCGCGAGAGCCGGTCTACTATCCTCTCGACGAGAGCGCCGCTCGCACGGCGCACGAGATGAAGAGCTTCCGCGGGTACAGATCGGACGTTCCGGATTACCGCTCGGAAGTGGACAAGGCGTACGAGCTTGCCGGCAAGGTCGCCGCCGAGAAGCCGGAGCACGCGGAAGAGGCGTACAGGCTGGCAAAGGGGTTCTCTCGCAAGTACGCCAAATGGCTGAACCGGGGATATCGCATCGAGGCGATGTGCCCGAGCATCCTCGTGGCGGGGCCCGCCGGGGTATCGCCCTCGAGAAAGGAGCGGCAGAGCCGGGCTCTCGACTCGCATATGGCCGAGCGCGCCGACGTCATGTCCATCATCGACAGGATAGGGCGCCTCGCCACCACGCCCGACGTCATCAAATGCGGAGACGCCGAGGCCGTTGCGAAGCTCGCCGAGAAGGTCGAGAGGCTGAAGGCGCGCCAAGAAACGATGAAGCTGGAAAACGCCCGCGCCCGCAAGGAGGGCCGCGAAGCCCCGCACCCGGGCTGGGAGCTCTCCAACAACCGCCAGAACCTGAGGGCGGCCGAGAAGCGGCTCGAGGCGATCGCCCGGCAGAAGGAGACGGGCAGCTCCGAGCGCACCGCAACCATCCTCGGCGAAGAGGCCCGCGTGATCGAAAACGCAAGCGAGATGCGCCTGCAGCTCGTCTTCGAGGACAAGCCCTCGGAAGAGGTTCGCAGCCTGCTGAAGAGGAGCGGCTTTCGGTGGTCGCGAAAAACCGGAGCGTGGCAGCGCCAGCTCACACACAACGCCCGCTGCGCCTTAGGGATGATGGAGGACGCTGATCACCAGTAGCTTCTCATTGGCAGAAAGTTCACTAAATTAGTGAACTTTCTGCTATAATGTGGATACACGGGAAGAGCGGACCTTCCGAACCCAGCACCGCCCTTCCGATGCAAAGGAGAACCGAATATGAGAGTGCTCACCGTCAACAACTACAAGGGCGGCGTGGGCAAGACCACGACCGCCGTGAACCTCGCGGCCATCTTCGCTGGGCGGGGGAAGAGGGTTCTGCTCATCGACTTGGACCCGCAAGCGTCCGCAACCGACTTCTTCGGGCTCTACGACGCAGGCAGGCGTGAGAGCCGAACCTCCATCGAAGTGCTCTATGAGGGGCGCCCCATCGCCGACGTCGCATACAGCACCAAGGTGGACAACCTCTTCATGGTCCCCTCTGTCATAGACCTGGCGGACCAAAACGAGCTCGCGCTGTCGGAGAACGCCTTGAGGTATGCCCTCAAAGACGTTGCCGACAACTACGATGTGGCGATCATGGACTGCGCCACCACCATGAAGCGGCTGTCCCTTTGCAGCTACATCGCAGCCGCCGACAACGCGGGCCTCGCGATCATCCCGGTCAAGATGGACGCGTCTGTCATGCGCGGGGTCGACCTGACCATAAAGGGGATAAAAGCCGCGTCACGCATGAGCAGGCTTGCACCCCCGACGATACGGCTCCTCCGGACGGTGGTGCCGGGCAGCCAGACCAGGTGCCAGGCATGCGGGGAGGACATCCTCGACACCTACTTCCCGAACATCCAGTTCGCAACCTCGATACACGCCTCGACCAAGGTGGGCGAGGGGTCGTGGACCTGGGACGCGGTCGTGTCCTTCGCGCCGAAGAGCCGGCCTGCGAAAGACTACCTCGCGCTGGCAGACGAGGTGGACCATGCGCTCGGCTAAGGAGCTCGCGAGGTCGTTCACCCTCTCGGGCGTGATCGACGAGATGACCGAGACGCGCAACCGCTACCCCGTAGAGCAGATCCCCGCAAAGGAGATCGAAGAGCACCCGGGAAATGCCGTCTACTCCATGGACGAGCGGGCGATTGTACAGCTCGCGGCATCCATCAAAAGGGACGGACTTACCGACCTGCCCTTGGTGAGGCGCCTAGACGACGGAACCTTTCAGATGCTCTCCGGGCACAGAAGGCGCGCCGCTTACCTGCTGCTGGCCGAGGAGGACGACGCGTTCTCCCGGATGCCCTGCCGCGTGGTCGAGGGCGTTGACGATGACCAGGCGCTCGTCATCCTGCACTCCGCCAACTTCTTCACGCGCGAGCTCACGGTCACCGAGCGCGCGCAGGCCACGCGCGCCCTCGACGGAAGGGTCGAGCAGCTCCGCGAAGAGGATCCCGGGCTTTCGGGCATGCGCACCGAGGACATCAAGGCGAAGATCATATCCGAGCAGACCGGCAGGCAGGTGTCCGGGCGCACCATCAGGCGCACCGAGGACACGGCCAAAGCCATCGAGACGCAGCTGTCGCTCGGCTGGCGACGGGCTGCGGAGGGCGGGCTGCTCTCCGACGAGGCCATCGCCATGCTCGCAGGGCTTCCCGAGCGGCAGCAGCAGGCCCTTCACGTGAAGTGGTCCCAAAAGAAGCTCGGAAAGAGGGCAACCACCTGCTTCATCAAGCAAGAGGCGGGGCCTGAGGAGGCGGACCCGAGGCTCAAGGCGGCAGACGCGGCGATCGTCCGGTTCCTCCGCAACAAGCCCGATACGCTGCGCGGCTGCGACCGCGAAATGCTGGACGCGCTCGGACGCCACATCCAGCAGCTGGAAGAATCGTACTAGCCAAGGCCCCGGCAAAGCCCGTGCCGCATACGTCGAGGGCTCTGCCCTCGTTTCGTCATAGCAAGTATCCCGTCGCGTGGACACATCCACGCGACGGTGGCGGCCTAGGGTCGCAGGAAGCGCCCTCAGGCCACCAAACGGCAAAGCCGCCGCTGGCCGGCGGGCAGTCGCTTCAGCGGGGGAGGCCCCGCACCCCTGGGGAAAGGAGGCGTTCGCATGAGCGACGAGAAGACGAAGAGGACATCGGACTTCCACATACGCATGACCGAGGACGAGAAGGCGAGGCTCGACGAGGTTGCCGGCATGCTCAAGATCACGCGCTCCGAGCTCGTCCGCTACCTCGCCCAGATCCCGGTCGCAGAGCTCGAGCCGGGAGCGCGCCCCGCGATCTACTTGGACAAGAGGGCGCTCGCGCTCATCCATCGCGAGATGCGCAGGTACGGGACGAACTTCAACCAGGCCACGCGCGCGCTCAACACCATCGCGTTGCAGACGCGGGGGCACAAGCTGCGAGCACCCGAGATAAGCGAGGCGCTGGACGGCGTGAGCGCGCGGCTTGACAAGGCAAATGAGAACCAGAGCCGCGTTCTGAGAGCCTCGATGCGCTTGAGGACGCAATGATCGTGAGGTGAGACATGGCATTGTTAAAGCAGATAGCGGGGCACACGAGCTGCGTGCCGGTGCACAGGTACCTGGAGCGCAAGATGCGCGCCATCGCCAAGGAGCTCTACAACTTCGAGGGATGGGACGAGCGCGACTGCGCCGGGCGCGACCCTGCGGAGAGAGACGCCGTACGCTGGGGCGCGGAGATGGACTTTATCAGGCGCGCCTGCGGAAACGACACGCCCTGGCACGGAAGCCCCGCCCGCACCTACAAGCATTTCGTCATATCCCCCTCGCCGAGCGACAACGTGAGCCTTGAGGACTTAAAGGCGCTTGCCCGGGACTGGGCGCTTGCCCACTACGCCGACCACCAGATCGCCATCGTCTGCCACGACGACAACGAGAACCGCATCCCCCACGCCCACGTCGTAGTCAACAACACCAACCTCTCAACAGGACGCCGCATGCACGATGACGACGCGCTAAAGCTCAACCGCGACCTGCAGAGAATGGCACGCGAGCGCGGCCTTTCCGCGTTCGGGGTGGACAAGGAACCCGATGGCGCGTACGCGAGGCTCGCGCAAAGGCGGGGCGAGACCGAGGTTCGTGGGCGCACGTCGCAGCGGCGCATGAGAAGCCGCGCCGAGGCGGAGCTTGTCCGCAAGGGGCAGTACTCGTGGGTGGCCGACATCCGCGACAGGGTGGTCATCGCCAGGTCGCTCGCCCACAGCAGCCAGGAGTTCGCCTCCGTGCTCGCAGCGCTCGGCGTAACGGTGTCGGAGAGCAGCCGAAAGGGCGCGAGCGCCGATTGGGTGTTTTCCCTCGCTAACCACCCGACCCGGCGCGTCTGCGGTGGCAAGCTCGGAGCGTCGTTTAGTCGCGCGGCCCTCGAGCGCTCGCTTCCCAGGCGCTCGGTCGCCTTCTCGGGAGAGGCGCGCAGCCGCGAGCTCATGAGCCGCGCGAGCAGCGCCATCGAGCTCAGAGACCTGAGGGGGCTCCATGAGCTGGCAGATGCAATGGACACGGCCTGCAAGTACCGCCTCGACTCTACAGACGCCTGCGACAAGGCGATGGCGAGGCTCTGCGCGCGGGCGACGGCAGCTCCGACGCCGCATGAGCGTAAGCGCCTCGACGCCCAGATCGCGCAGATCGACACGGCGAAGCGCACCCTCGCCCGACTGGGCATTCTGCCCGACGCATCGCCTAGGTCCCGCAAGGCGACAGGCGGCGACATGCGCTCTACAGGATGGGCGGCGAGCACCCGCCGAGATGCGCACGCGCAGACGAGTAAGGACCAGCAGCGACACGCGGACGAGAGGGCCGGTCGATGAAGATAGAAATCCTCTACGCGAACTCGCGCATTGACGTGTTCGACACCGACAAGCTCTCTCCGAGAGAGCCCTTCGCCAAGACCGCCGCCATCGTGAACTACGAGCTGCGCTGCGACCTGTTGGGAGAGCGGGGGCTTTGGCTGTGGGTGCACACCTACGACACAGGCACTCCGCAGTGCGCCGATTCCGAGAACCCGCCCGTGGGCACCCGCAAGCGCGGCTGGAGGTTCCTCCTCGCAGAGGCGGGCGAGCTGGACGACGTCGAGCGCATAACCGCCGATGGGGAGGAGATCTCCTTCCGCATCGGAGGTGAGCTCGTCGACGCAGTCCGCTTCCGCTCGATGGTGGAGCTTCTGGTAGACGATGCGGGCAGGAAGTCGAAGGCGACGTGCGCATGCGAGCTCTACGACATCCTGTCCGAGGCGCAAGGGTTCTCGGCGTCATCCCCGCTGGGAATCGCCCAAACGTTTGGGTTCGGGGTGCGCGCCATGGACGCGGCGCTTGCCCTCGGGGGAGGCGCGGGCTTAAACGACTTAGAAGACAACTGATGGCCGAACCTGAAACGAAAGGACAAAAGCAACCATGCAGAAGCCAACCGGAAGGAAAATCACGGTGGCGTTTGCCGCCTGCGCAAGCGCCCTGCTCGTCGCGGCGGCCCTGTACGCCTCAAGCTGCGGGGAAAATGACCTCGCGCACGACGCGGAAGCAGAAGCCATGAGCCCGACCGCCGCAGCTCGCGAGAACGCCGAAGACAGCCCGCCCGAACTGGCAGAAAGCTCGCCGGAGGACAGCCCTGCGGATGACGTCGGCGAGGCGTCCAACGCCATACCTCCGGCCGATGGCCAAGATGCGTCGTCAAGGCCTCCTTCTGCGCAGGCCAGCGCCGCGCCGCCCGATGCGCAACCCCGAAACAACGCTGGCGGAGACGCAGCCAGCAAGCCAGCCCCGCAGGAGGCGAGCCAGAGGAAATGGGTCGAAGACGAGGCGCAAGTCTGGATCGAGGACAAGGCCGCCTGGAGTGAGCAGGTGCCCGTCTACGGCACCGAAGAGGTCTCCGTCTGCAACATCTGCGGCGAGGACATAACGGGCAACACGTCGGCGCACGGTAAGGCGCACATGCTCGCAGGGGAAGGATCAGGACACCACAGCGAGGTCCGCCAGACCGTGGAGGGCTACCGCAGCGTGGAGCATCCCGCAGAAGGCCATTGGGAGACGCAGGTCATCGGCGGCCATTGGGAGTGATCGTCGGAGCGGCCCGCATGTGCACCCGCCATCACCAGCTCCAGCGAACGTGTTGCCGCTGACGCCCGCCGAAGGCGGCCCGCGATGCCACGCAGTGTTTCAAGCCCAGCAAACCCATGTTCTAAGTCCCTCGATGGTCGAGTGCCGCTCCTTTCCAAGTCGGTGCACCGCCTGTTTTCCAAGCGACCTCCCGTACGACATGCCCCGCCTCTCCTTCAGCCGCAAAGACTCGCCGGGAACCCGCAGAGCCGCAAGGGCCGCGAAAAACTTTTGCATGATGAACGACACTCCATTCCCTGCAAAACTCACACCCTCCGGGTTTTCGCTTTGCACCCTTGCGCCTCCCGCAGAACCCCGGCGCGCCTGCGCCCAGAAGGCGAAGCAAGGGGCATCGCCGAGACGATCAGGAGGTCTTCACAATGGGAAACAGGGCAGTCATCACAACGCCGAAGAAGGATCTGGCGCTTTACCTGCATTGGAACGGCGGACGCGACACGGTGGAGCCGCTGCTTACGTACTGCGAGCTTCAAGGGTATCGACCGCCGAGCTGCGACAGCTACGGATGGGCGCGGATGGCGCAGGTCATGGGCAACTTCTTCGGAGGTGCCTTAAGCGTGGGCATCGATCGGTTCGACCGGCTCGGCGATCAGGGTGACAACGGCGTCTACGTCATCGACGGCTGGAAGATCGTCGGCCGCATCGAGGAGGAGCTCGACGACGACTACAACGTCACGGGCTGGCACGAGTTCCCTGAGTCCCGCGAGCAGCACGAGCACGACTTCGACGACATGTTGCGAAGCTTCGATGAGGCCATGCCGAAGCGTCTGCGGCTCGGTGCCTTCCTGGACTCCATCGAGATTCCCGTATCCGAGCTGAAATTAGGCGACACGGTCTGGATGCGCGAAGTCGACGGCACTATAAGAACCTATCCCGTCATCGGGTTCGGAACCGACATGGTGAATGGGGCAGACAGGACGGGCTGTGCCTACGTTGCGCGCTACGGTCGCAACGGCGACTACTCCCTGAATCCCAACAACTACCCGCACGGGAAGACGTGTCGGATCGCGCCTCGCAAGTAGGTCGCCCTAAACGCCGTCGGCCCGAACGGGCAGGCGGCATATCCTCCAACTCATCTCACACAGAAAGGATCGCCGCAATGGGATACAGAAGCGAAGTCAGAATCGCAACCACGAAAGAGGGTTACGGGCAGATGTGCGACCGCATCGAACTTGCCAGCGCGGGCTTCAGCACCTATCCGCTGATGGGCCCCGGGCGACGCCCTGAGTTCTACGAAGAGGACAGCGACTGCGTCGTTTTCGGCTGGGACTCCATCAAATGGTACGACGGCTTTCTCGCCGACGTCACGAACGTAACCGACGCGCTCGACAAGCTCGAAGAGGACGGCGTCCCTTATGAGTTCTGCCGCATCGGCGAGAGTTGGGAGGACATAGAGTTCAGAACGGTCGGCAACAACGATGAGCTCACGATGCACGTCGAGCCCTCCGTTTACATTGAAGTCCTCTGACCGCTCGCGCAGCCCATTGCACCAAACGGGTCATGAGTCTTTTCGGTGCCGGCATTCTTCGAGGCGAACCGGAACGGGATCCTTTAAGAAGGATGCCGCCGAAAACGACGTTCCCGTTGCCAGGCGCACCAAAGGCTGGCGCTTCTTACTGGCATCGGCCACAGAACTTGAGCATGTCGAGCTTGTTGTGGTCGATGGCGAGGAGATCGTGAAACACGTGCTCGGGGAGCTCATCGACCTTCAGAGCTTCGACGAGAAGGCATACGAGTGCATCGGCTCGTCATCGAAGAGTCTGCACGAGCGGATCTGCGAGCTGTACACATATTCGCGAAAACTCACCGGTGAAGATGAGCCCTGCGTTCCCGGAGTGCCGAGGAGCGTCGCGTCGAAGCTCGTGGCGGCGAAGCTGGCAAGCGAAGCGGAAGAAGACGGCGAGGAAGAGAAATGGGGTGATCTCGATGAGGTTGGTCGGTAGTTTTGTTCGCTGGCTCATCAAGGCAGTGTTTCGGTTCATGTAGGGAGTGAGCAGGTTCCAGTTTATGGCACCAAGGAGGTCTCGATTTGCGACGTATGCGGCGCGAACGTCACGGGCAACACATTGGCGCATGGCAAGGCGCACATGCTTGCAGGGGTTGGCTCTGGACATCACAGCAAGGTCAAGCAGATCGTCACCGGTTACAGCACCGTAAACCATGCAGCAGAAGGCCATTGGGAAACCAAGGTGGTCGGCGGCATTGGGAATAGATTCGGGGAACCCGGCAAATTGTCGATCATTCGGTAATCGTTGTGTTTGAGTTTGCGGTCATAGAAGAGTACCAAAATTTGAGGTGCCGGATTGTCACCTCAAACGACACTGAGGGTGGACATATGGACAGGTCTCAAGCGTAATACTCTCTTACCAATTCCAGCAAATCGTACGTGTTTTGGATATGTTACTGATGTCTATTGCGTTGCTCTCGGTGTGGTGCTTCGCAGTTCATCGGTGTGGGGTTGACTGAAAAATCGGCGTGGACGGTCTGCATGACCCTTGGAAACAACTAGGCGGAACCGCTTTCGCGACTCCGCCCTACAAAACCTCGAAGGTTTTTCTATCTGTATGCATTATACATCCTGAAACCAAGCTTGCGTGACGTTCACAAGAAAACCGAGTGACGATCTGATTACGTCGTTCTTCGGCATCGCCTTCATTGCTTCAGCCATAGAAGTACATAGTGCCGCCAAGTTTTTAGTCGCCCTCGTGTGGAGCTCTCCGTCCTTGATCAGTTCCTTGTGCAGGTAGAGAAGCGAGGCAATCTGCTGAAGACGCGGGTTCTTCATTTTCGAACTGCGCTGGCGGGGTGAGATGCCGATCTCCGCCAGGGCGTTGCTAACGTTGTTGTTGGTTTGAATTCGAGTTGCCTCGGAGCTGAGTCCGTTGAGAATGGCAGAGCCGTGTGCAGTAGCATTCCTGACCATCTTCGATTGCCGGAGGAGGTAGTGCTCGTCGAGGAGCGTCTTGTCATCCCACCGCCGTGCACAGAAGAGGTAGAAGTCGATGAAGGCCCCGAAGGTAAGCAGCTCGGCGAGCACCCATACAGGAGGACGCAGTCCGTACTTCTCTACGAGAGCACCGCTGTAGGCATCTTTACTGAGCATAATAAGCTCGTGTTCACGGCGATTACGGTCATGCTTTGACAGGCTCTGCATGTATTCTTCGACGATGACGTAGCCGTCCTCGTCCACTTTTTCGGTGACTCTCTTGACAATGCCTACGGCTGCGGCATGTTCCACATCTTGAGTCAGTGGGAAGAGTGTCTCCCGAAGAAGCCCGTCAAGCCGGTAGAGCATCACCAGGTTACCGAAGTCGAGGTTGATGTACTTGCCGTCGTTCTTGCCGCCGACGTACTTCTCAAAAAGCACGCGATAAGAAGCGATTTGGAAGTAGAACGCGCGGGTTGTGAGCCACGTGCGCGCTTCTTGTTCGCTGCACAGCTCAAACTTCACGCCTTTGGACTTAAGATGAGCTATCTGCTCATCTGCGGTCAGCTTGGGCTTTGGCTGCTTGCAGGGCTTGGATTCTTCTATGTTTCCGTCTGCTTTTGTCATGTTTCCCATTTTACATTCTGCTCATTTGGCTCGCCTCGTATCTCCATGATCAGCCCCCTATTTCCACTATTTGGTCGAGGGGATTCCGTAGACGACAGTTCTGAAGCAAAAGAATGAGCAGTGTTCCACTCATTGCTAAACACCGTTTCGAGCTGAAGCGATTGACGTCAAGTTGGAATCGGGTACTATACAGTTAGCAAAGCGCCCGAACGGTGTGCAATACACCTACCTTCGGCGCTTTCTTTGTGCTTGGGGCGCGCTTAGCACAACGGATCTATAGACGCGTGAGACACCGTAGGCAATTTACCGGCGTCGTACACGGTGCGAGCCGCCAAGCTGTGACGGTGAGTCGAGCGCCCCGCGAGCATGACGCGACGATGCCCGCATCGGGTACAACGAGCCCATCACCAGCAGTGTTGCGAACGCAACAGCCTCGAAACACACCCTGAAATACGAATGCGGACCTGGTCAAATCCCGAAGAATCGAGCTACAGCAGGATGTCGCCTAGCTACGGGAAGGACGACTGCTGCGCATGACAGCGAGCAGACGAGCGAGAGCACGAAGACGAAGCCCATCTGAGCCCCGGCATTGTAGACCGACACACCGCCTCCCCCGAAGACCCCGTAGACGAGCAGGACGACGAACGCCATGTGCGTCAGATAGACGACCGTGCTGACATTCCTGGCGACGGGATGCCCGGAACCCGGGGATACCTTACCGACAGAGAGCAGGAAAACGCCCACCGACGCGGCGGCGCAGAAGGGCAGGTGCTGGTCCGCGCTCAGGAGGACACAGCCCGCCAGGCCCACAGCAACCAGAGCGGGGGCCACGGCGGGACTGAGCCGCGGCAGCTCGTCGGACCGAAGTCCGAACACCATCCCGAGCGCGACGTAGAAAAACCCAAGGAACAGCCCGTTGCGGACGTTCAGGAACACCGCGAAGTAGAGCTCGACCGGCAACGCCACCCATGCGGGCGCCGCTTCCCACCCGCGCAGCAGCAGAAGGCCCCAGCCTGCCAACATGGCGCAGAGGGCGACCGCGAGGATGATACGCGGGCCAACCCCCCCCGAAGCATTAGGTAGATAACGGCGAACGACACCGCCGCAGCGAGCAGGTACCACAGCGGCCACGAGAAGACCGACTCCCCCACAAGAAGGAAGCCCCGCGCCCACCGGGCGGCGAACCCGGCGACGCCCCAGCCATTGAGCCAGGCACCGAAGGCGTCCACCGGCAGGTACACGAGCATCCAGATTACGTACAGCCGGAGTATCCTGAGCGCCGTCCCCTTGACGCGGAAGAGCTTGGGGGCACCCTTTCCGACTACGTCGGCTACCGAAAGCCCCTTGAAGCACAGGAACCCAGATGCAATGAAAAAGAACGGCACGGCGATGTTCTCGACCGCGAGCAGCAGGGAGCCGGCAATCCCGCCGAGCATCCCGAACGGGCGCGTGTGTATCTCGACCACCACGATGGCCATGACGAGCTTCGCAACGTCGATCCCCGGATAGGAGAGCCTCTGGCGCTCATTTTGAAAACCCATAACAACCTGCTCTCTTAATCTGTCATCCGACCATGGTGCGCAATACGGGAGTCTTCGCCAAGAATGAGCACATCATTCCAAACTCGTAGTCGTCGAGACCCCACTTGCCGACAAGCATCGCGCAGAGGGTGAGGTGTAGAACTCCGTCCACCTTGCTCGTCGTTGCACTCATTTCAAACTCGTGCACCTGCCTCGATATCCTTGGTAACAATCCGAGCTGCCTTCACGATCACGTTATCGCCAACATATACGGGGCCGAAAACGCAGGCATTTGTGAAAACAGTGCAGTTCTTCCCAAAATGAGGCTGAGTGAATACGCTTCCTCGAGAATCGTCACGAACACGTCCGAGAGAACCGCCAAGGGTCACACCTTGGTAAAGGGTCAGCGGACCGTCACTAACCACATCGGCGCCAACTACGACTCCAAGCCCGTGCACAAGCTTGAATCCAGGCGCTAGCCGAGCTCGATAGTCTAGATCAACGCAGTACATGACGCGATTTAGATACCAAACGACTTTGGCGAAGGGCTCAAGATGCAGGCGGTACAACATGGCAGAGAGTCTGAACAAGGCAACGGAATGCCAGCAGGGATTAAAGAAGAAAGTGCCTATGGTACGAGAGAAGCCCTTCCCCTCGGCACTGGCCTTGAAATCTTCGGATATATTCATAGCTCGTCCGACTCCCTCTTGATCAAATGAAGCTTCATCATGACGTTCTTTATCTGATTGCGTTCATAGTCATTCAGACCCCATTTGCCAACGATGAGGGCATAGAGTACGAGATACATACAACCGCCGAGAAGAAAAGAGAGAATGCCGTTATAACTTTCGAGACAGAGACGATAAGCAGCAACCGCCAGCGCCGTCGCAAGACAGAAGGGAACAGCAAGTCCTCGTATCTCATTCCAGAAAAGATGGATATCAAGTCCAATGTGCTTTGAGTAGTACCAATTCATGATAAGGCCGTTGCCAACGAACATACAGAGACCGCTTGCGAGCGCTGCGCTTACAACACCAAAACGAGGAACGAGTAAGACGGAGGCAACCACATTCACGATAGCTAAGGCAAAATAAACGATGCCTCTAAAAAGGTACCTGTCTTCGACCTGCATGATAGTGAGACCAAGATTCTGAATCAGATCGACGGTCATCGGCACCATGACCACAATCGCAATCCAGAAGGATGCCTCATAGCCTTCTCCGGCCCAAATGGCGATAAAATCTTGACCGAGAACGAAGAAGCCACCTAAGATGAGAGAGCAGGCGAGGAAGGTCACCCTGCCAACCTTCGCGAAAAGGGCGGATATGGCCCCCATGTCTCGATCATGATGATAAAGAACCGAAACGCGCTGGAAAAAGACGCCCGAGACGCCCATACCTGCTGACATGTAGGCCTTGTAGACTTGAGAGCCGACAGCATACACAGCTACAGGACCCGCCCCGTAGAAGTATGCAACGACAAGGTTGCTAGAATTCCAGAATACTTGGTCGGCGACGGCAACCAGTACGATCGCTACCGAGAAGCCAAGGAGATCCCTGACAAGCTTCTTGTCCCAGCCATGGAAGGTATACCTGATTTTCAGATAGCACTGCGCAAAGATGCGCTGGAGAGTCGAACTCAATATATTCATAGCAAGGATAACGAATGTCACGATAACGGCGTTGGGGTAAAAGTGAGCTACTATAGCAACAAGAATAGGCTGAGCTGCCAGCGCGACCATCGAAACGCCCTTGAGAAAGACAAAACGCTCGTTAGCGTTTATCGCAGCAACATTAACAGCATTGTTAAAGGTTACAACGGCGTTTGCCGCCATGACCACGAGCATAATGGAGCACTCATCAAGTTGAGAGTCGGTGAAGGATCCGGCGTATGCGCCGCGAAAGACTGGAATGATGGCGCCAATGATAACGAGGACAGCAATCGAAAGAACCCAGTAGAGCCGCTTTGCGATGGCGAGCGTGCTCTCCATCATATGTTCATTCTCCTCAGCCTTGTACATGCTATAGTACCGACCGACCCCGGCAGAGAGAATGCCGTTGATCGAGATAACATAGGTCATAATGGAACCCACAGTCTGGTAGAGACCGTACTCGTCTTGGCCAATTGTCGACAAAAGCAGGGGGACATATATAAGGTTAACGACAATTTGCACGGCAGTGTAGATATAGGAGACGACGACACCCTGCTTCCTGCGCCTCGCGGAACCTCCTTCACCATCCAACGCAATGCGCTGACCGATGTTCTTCGCTATGCCCATGTGCTACCCCCACACCAGCGCAGATAACCTTCAAGCTCAGCGTAGAGTGTGAAGATCTGGTCAGGTAAGGCGTCAAGTGAGTATGCTTGTGCGAGGAGGCGTACGAGAACCATGGCCCTCAGCCGAAAGAACATCAAAGAAAGATGGGGATCGGGATGAATGATATGCGTCCGAAATCCAAGAAGCGAGACTTGGTGTTGCCGAAACCCACACCAAGTTTTGTTGCAAACCTTCCCGGAAAGCAGACGAAGACAACCTATGTCAGAGACGATCAGCCAACTTGAGAGATTTTCGATACAGCCCATATTATTACCGCCGTACCCGGAAGAGAGGCTCATGATGAAAAGATTCTTCGACTGAAGCCGCCGGATTCCACGAGGCCATCGTAGATCTGCCGTTTTTGAGCGCTCTTGCCTTGAGAAAGGCGGCGTACAATCGCCAATATCCATTGACAATAAGCTTGAAATCCAAGTTATACTCCTGGACAAGCGACCCTAGACATGCGTTGCACCGCCATGCTGGGAAGCGGTCGTCCATCCACCCGAAGAATGCGTCTTTGAGCTTCGAAGGATCCGGGCACGCTTTGACAGCACGCACGCCACCCCAGAATAGAACATGGAGTATGCACAACGCCTCAAGCTCCACAGCATACTCCGCACGGTTCTCGGATGAGATCTGCTCGAGCATGCCATCGGCGGCGTCGAGTATGTCGAGCAAGCATCCCTCTGGCACATCATGCAGGATGCTCATGGGATGCTGCACATAAAGGTAGGGCGCTGACTCCGTCAGCGCAACCTCACCGATTGCAAGCAGCAAGGCGACAGCGGAAGCCATATCCTCACCTATCCTCGGCCCTTCAACAAGTCGCACGCCCGACTCGACAAAGTGCTTTCGACTATACAGCTGTCGCCAGAGCGAATCGCTCTCCTTTATGTGACGGGAAAGCGATTCGCTCTGGCGATAGGAACCCCTCCAGGGACAACAACGTGAGATCAGCGTACCGTCTGGGGCAACGCGATCATAGTTGAAGCAGAGAACCCCTGGCCTGTTCTTCAGAGCTTCCGCGAGCACACGAGCAAGCTCTGACGGAACAAGACGGTCATCGGAGTCCATGAAGAGAAGGTATTCCCCTGTAGCATGGGTAACACCCCAAGCCCGCGCGGAGTTTTGCCCACCGTTTGCTTTACGAAAGACGCGAGCGTTAATGTCGTATTGGTTGACGATCCGAAGCAGAGTCGTGCCGTAATAGGGCTCTGATCCGTCGTCTACAATAACAACCTCAGGATGAAACCCCGCCGCACCGCATGCTTCAATGGAAGCGAGACAAGGGCGAATATATTTTTCTTCGGTGTTATATACGGGCATGATGATAGAGAGAGGTGGCCCCATGCGAGAATCGATCATCGAACACCTCCATGACTCTTTTTGGCTTCGAGCCAAACGGAAAGAGGCCGGGAGCTTTTCATACACATGCAGGTCTGTAACATGGCGAGAGCAGCAACACTCCTGCGAGGTATGAAAGGCCACGCTTGTACGAGTCGGTCCCGGCGGCGCTGAAACTCACCCACTTCCGGAGGAAGCCATGAGCCGTCGAAGTGATGGATGGTTCTCGTGTTCTTTGTAAGGCGGAGTTGCTTTGTTCTGTAGTCCTTCGGGCAGAAGTAATCCTGCGGATAGAGCGTGAACCCAGCAATCGTCTGTTTCTCTCCATTGAGAACAAGACCCTCGTCGAGGCACGCCTCCGTAATGTAAATTACGTTGGTGGTAGTGTCGAACGTGCCGTCTGGCTTCAAGAAAACGCGGTTGTCGTAGTCACGCAGAAGGCGCACGAAGAGCGGAAAGGAATCCCGACAGGCCATTAAGCCTGTCGGGATTTGGGTCTCCGACTCAAAACCTGAGAAAGCTTCTTCGTCAAGGAATAGGTCTAGAGACCCTAGCACCTCCACATCAGTGTCCATGTAGATGCCTCCTTCGTGCGTCAGAATCCAGAGTCGCGCATAGTCGCTGACAAAAGCCCATTTCTTTGCTTCATAGGCTTCGCGGCAATAACGGTTCTGCATAACATCGAAGTTGGACTCATCCCAACGTTTGATCTCATAGTCTGGACAGTATTTCTCCCAAGATGCAATGCATCGTTTGGCTAAAGGGGAGAGCTGGTTTCCACCGAACCAGATATAGTGAATCACTTTCGGTATCATTGAGAATCCAATCTGCAACTTGAGCTGACTACAGGATGCCAAGGAAAGTCGACGTGTAAGGAACGGCGGCGCTGAAACCTTGCCAAACGAAACAAAAGAAAAACCTGAACATGCAAGCACCTACCACGAGCAAAAAACCGAAGCTTAAGTCATGAGCGTGCGATTTAGAGAAATAGATACCTACATACGGGATGATGAAAAGAGCACAGTATTCCATCATTCTTCCTATAGTGTTGTCGATGCCGCTAAGGATATAAAAGGGAATACAGAGCGCCACAAGATAAGAGAAGAACACCGCATGAACGCGCCAACGCCAATCGACTGCCTTAATCATGAGGAGAGCCCCCGTGACCAGCAGGACGACATAAACAAAACTCGATGTTCCGAACTCGCTACCGTTGTGCGTGCCATATGCGAAGAGCCTCCCGATACCCGCAGCCCCCGAAAGAAATCCAGCAATCTCCCTAAAGAAAAGAATGCCTACGACAATCACAACAAGAGATGAGAATATGAGTATCTGAGACCATTTCTTATTGCCCCACTCGTTCGTTTTTTCATCACGTCGAAACAAAAAGCACCAGAGGAGGCAGAAAACAACTCCGATGAGAGCTGAAGAGTGAATTAAAGCCGCGACAAGCTCCAGAAGAGCAGCCTGGACAAGTTTTCCATCCATAACCTTCAAAACAGCAAGGAGTACAAAGCCCAGAGCGACGGACTGCCTCATCATATTAAAACTCGGAATGTAGAGTATGAGCATATATAAAAGCATGGGTACGCCCAGATGACGCGCGCAAATGCGCCTTGAAACCAAAAACACAGGTAAAACCACTGCAAGCTCAACGGCAAAGAAATAGGCGAACTGCGTCCCAAAGAGTTTAACGACAACATATGAGTACAGCGCGTATAATGGAGCAACATCCCAATAGCTATTGTCAACAACGTATAGATACGACGCGAAACTGTCTGCAACTAGCCCCTGTTGATACAAAAAAGCTCCGTACCCACCGGTATCAGTACCAATATTAAGATCACGTACGCCAGCCAAAAAGCAAAGCGAGAAAAGGGCAAGCACATAGGCCAAAACGGCAATGAGCCTGCCCCGACGCAGAGACTCCGCAGATTTGCCCACTTCAAAGAGGACGGTTGCGAGCATAAATGTCGAGAGATATGGAAGCATCAGCTAGCAACCCCTCATCAAAGAGGAGAAGAGCCTGCGTACACGGGCTAAAACCCAAACAAGACGGAGTCGTCTTGCGGATAGAAGATGTGCAACAAAACGCGTATGTAAGGTATGCTCGGCAAGAAGCGAGCGATCATTTAAACAAGCAGCGACAAAGGGTGATGCGGCGGCGGCCTCCAACGCCTCGCGAGACTCCCTGAAGCCTATGTTCGAGGTATAATGAAGCACGAAATGGCAGATTTCTTCGATACACCTCGGGGCAAAGGCTCGGGTGTACCTGCCAACGTCGCACCCTCCGTCCCACTTGTTGGCATAGGCCGCCAAGTTAGTTTGAACCTTCTCCATGTCGACAAGATACGAACGGCCAATCCGAGAGCTTATGCTCGCGCGGTTTGGGCGATAGAAGTAGAGCACCTCAGAAATGAGCACGGCGCTTCGAGCCCTATCGAAGATAATGGCCGACTGCACGGCGTCTTCTCCCATATTGAGGCAGCCAAATTGCTCGAAGAGTATCTCAGGCCCTACGCAGGGCCTCGCAACAGCTTTGAAGCACATGGCGTTCATACGGTTCGTCGAGCAAAAGAGCTGACGCATCTCATCCGAATCGTAGACTCGATCGGCTACCATAGGAGGAAAGGAGGGATCACTGAAGTCTTCCTTGCGCGAAAAACCGAAGAGTACGACCTCGGCTTCAGTGCGAGTTATAGCCTCGTCGATCTTCCTCAAGGCGTCGGGATGGAGGACATCATCGCTGTCTAGAGAGATTAGATAGTCGCCGCTTGAAGCTGCGAAACCTGCTCTGCGAGCAGCGAGAAGACCCTTGTTCGCCTGGTTGACCACAACAACCGGAAAACCAGAGGTATTACTGAAGTCTTCGCACAAATCAGAACTGCCGTCAGTTGATCCGTCATTCACCAACACGACCTCGAAACCCGCGAAGCCTTGAGAGCGAATGGATTCTAGGCAGTGCGGTAAATACCGCTCGACATTATAGACGGGTACAACAATGGAGAATCTCAATTCCCACCCTCCTTATAAAGCTCTGAGAGTTGGAGTCCTAAATCCTCCAGGGAAAAGCCAGCCGTTCTTACAGCCTTTGCCGACACCACTGTCGAAACTACATCGCGTCCAAATCCCCTCTCTGCAGCTTCACACGCCGCGTGCGCCCATTCCGAGATGTCGCCGAGCGGAAGATACCGGAGTAAGCCCGCAACGTCAGCCTCGCTCGATACGACATCGGAAACAAGGCAAGGCAGTCCATTTGCTTGAGCTTCTACGAGCGCGATGGGAAGACCCTCGTAACGACTGGGCATTAGCAGCACGTCTGCTGAGCTGTAGTAACGCCACACGTCGCCAACGGTACCGACAAAGTGGGAGAAGCTCGAAAGCCCCGCTCTATCAACCTCCGCCCGCAAAGCGCAAGATTCTATCCCTTCGCCAACGAGCAGAAGATGCACGTTTGAACCTCGACTAAGCAATTCAGCAAGAATGCGAATCGCAAAACGGGTGTTCTTTGCGGGAATGCCTGCTCCCACGAGAACAAGCACGGCAGCGCTCCGCGGAATGCCCAGCTCATCGCGAACTGCCCCGCGGTCAACGTGCGAAAACACAAAGCGCTCCACATCTATACCATTTCTCAAAATCGCATAAGGCCTATCAGCAAAAAGCCAATCACCAGCTAGCCGGGAACAGGCAACCCGAGCAGTGGGGGCATCGGCGAATAATTGCTTCAGTATCGAGTCTGCGAGGCGCTTATATAACTCGTCGCTGCCCAGCGACGAGTTATGTGAGTGCACCACTCTCACAACTTGCCCCGCCCTCTTAGCCGCCTCGGCATAGAGCAGAGCAACTCCGTTATTACCGTGGATATGAACAATGTCTGGGCTCATCTCTCGGAGACGTGCTTGAAGAGCATCCGCTGCCATCAAAAGATTAAGAGCATCCGCGGGATTCTTGAGAAGAGTATCGACTTTGAGGCCGAGAGTGTCACCTTCCAGTGCACCTATTGAGAGGATGCAGACATCATAACGATCGGCATCAAGGGCGTGGGCAGCGTTGATAATAAAGCGCTTGACACCGCCCATGCCGACACTCCACTTCGAAACGACGTGAAGGACGTGCTGCTTGTCTACAATGTTCTCTGTGCTCGTAACCCGGGACAAAATAACTCACCTGTCCTCAGCAAGAACGCTAGCAATTTGTTCGCTTGCATGACCATCGCCGTACGGGTTGCTCGCATGAGACATAGACTCATACTCCGACGGATTGTCGAGCAGATACGAGAACTCGCTATAGATTGTTTCTTCCTGTCTCCCGACCAGGCGCAGTGTTCCCGCAGCCACGCCCTCGGGTCGTTCGGTGGTGTCGCGCATGACGAGGACGGGCTTGCCAAGCGAAGGTGCCTCTTCCTGGATACCGCCAGAATCGGTAAGAACGAGATAGCTTCTCGCCATGAAGTTGTGGAAGTCCACAACTTCGAGCGGATCGATAATGTGCAGGTGGTCGAAGCCGTCCAGCTCCTCGTGAGCCGCTCTTCTCACTTGCGGGTTCATGTGGATGGGGTAAATGGCCTTGGTATCCGGATGTTCCTCCATAACACGACGAATGGCACGGAACATGTGATGCATGGGTTCACCCAGGTTCTCGCGGCGGTGGGCGGTGACGAGGATAAGGCGCGAACCCTCCGCCCAGGCGAGTTCGGGGTGCGAGTAGTCGCCGCGTACTGTGGTTTGCAACGCATCAATGCCCGTGTTTCCAGTGACATATATCCGCTCGGCAGGCTTGGCCTCGTCAAGCAAGTTCTGGCGCGAAATGTCTGTGGGCGCGAAGTACCAGCGAGATACTATGTCCACCGCCTGTCGGTTGAACTCCTCAGGGAAGGGGCTCGCGAGGTTTCGCGTTCGCAGTCCCGCCTCCACGTGACCCACCGGGATCTGAAGATAGAACGCCGCAAGTGCTGCGGCGAACGAGGTGGTGGTGTCGCCGTGGACAAGCACAATGTCGGGGCGGGCTTCTTCAAGAACTGCTCTTACCTTGAGTAGCACGTTACTCGTAATGTCGAACAAGGTCTGCCCCGACCTCATGACGGAGAGGTCATAGTCGGGGTTAACCCCGAAGACGCGCAGCACCTGGTCGAGCATCTCACGATGCTGGCCGGTGACGCACACGATCGCCTCGAACTTGTCGGGGTGTGATTTCAGCTCGTTCACGAGCGGACACATCTTTATCGCTTCTGGGCGCGTCCCGAAGACGAGCATGACCTTCTTTCTCAACGTCGACACCCTACAGCTTCCAGACATTGGCGTCATCACCCATGACGTTGCGCGGGTCAATCAGGATGCAGTCGCCGAACACCTCGGGCTTGCCCTTAACCTGGGAATGGCCGACCATAACAATCACCATTTCCAGGCCATCGAGGAACTCGTCCATGGAGTGAACCTGGTTGGGCACGACGTCGACCTCCACCCACGGGTCGTAGACCTTCATGGCCGCACCGCCCAGATGCTCTGCCTGCGCTTCGAGCATCTGCAATGTGGGGCTCTCGCGCACGTCGTCCACGTCTTCTTTGTACGTGAGGCCGTAGATGCCGACCTTTGCAGGGTCGGTGATACCGTACTCGGCCATTGCCTCATGCGCGCGGTGCAGCACGTACTCGGGCATAGAAGCGTTAGTCTGTAAAGCGAGCCGCACGAAACTCGCGGTCTCGGGGTAGTCGCCCACGAGGAACCAGGGGTCCACTGGGATGCAGTGACCGCCCACGCCCGGTCCCGGCTGTAAAATGTTAACGCGCGGGTGCTTGTTGGCTATGCGAATAACCTCATGCACGTCCATGTCACCGACGCGACAAACCTTCGCGAGCTCGTTGGCGAAGGCGATGTTGACGGCTCGGAAGGTGTTCTCCACAACTTTGGTCATCTCGGCTGTGCGGATGTCGGTGATAGCGATCTCGCCCTGGCAAAAACTAGCGTAGAGTTTAGCCACGCGCTCGCCAACCTTAGGATCATCCGCACCGATGGTGCGGTTGTTGCGCAGTAGCTCGCTCACCATGTTGCCGGGGATGATGCGCTCCGGTGCGTGGACAAGCGCAACATCCTCGCGACCCGCTTCGACCAAGAGTGAGCGCACGAAGCGGTCGATTGTGCCCGGGGAGATAGTGGACTCCACGACGAGCACTGCGTTCTCGGGGGCTACCTGAAGCACCGTCTTGCAGGCGGCAACCACGTAGCCTGGGTCGATCTTCTTATCCACCTTATCGTAGGGCGTGGGCACGCTCACGATGTAGGTATCACAGACCTGGTACTCGGTGGTGAACCTTATGCCGGCCTCAACAGCCTTGGCGAAAAGCTCCTCTAAGCCCTCTTCCTTGAAGGTGGTCCTACCGGCGTTGAGCGTCGCCACAAGATCTGCGTTGTAGTCCGTACCGATGACCTCGACTCCGTGCGAGGCCATCATGAGGGCAGTGGGCAGGCCGATGTAGCCGAGGCCGATTACGTTAACCATTCGAGGCGGTTCCTTTCATCCTTTTCCCGTATTTCAAAGTGAGCAGCACGAATCTCGCGTTGCCGACGATGTACCTTTTCCAGAGGCGCCCCGGCTCCTGGATAAAACGGTAGAGCCACTCCAGACCGTGCTCCTGCATCCACTTGGGCGCGCGTACCGTCACGCCCGCCACGACGTCGAAGCTGCCGCCAACACCCATGACGAACGGGATTCCAATCTTGTCCAGATGCTCGTGGACCCAGTACTCCTTCTTAGGAGAGGAGAACGCAACGAACATCATGTCGGCACCTGACGCAGCCATGTCGGCGACGATGTCAGGCTCGTCGGTCTTCGAGAAGTAACCGTTCCTGCACCCCGCGATGCGGATCCCTGGATACCTTTCCTCGAAGGTCTCTTTGACTACGCGCACCACCTCGTCCTTAGCTCCGAAAAGGTAGATCCCATAACCCTTCTCGGCGGCAAGTTCGACTAGACGAAGGAACAGGTCAATTCCCGTGACACGCTCCTTGAGAGGTACCCCGAACCTCTTGGCCACCCATACGATGGACGCACCGTCCGCATTGATGAGAGGGCAGGCGTTGACGATCTCCCGCAGCCTCGGGTCGCCTTCCATGAGGTTGACCTTCGAGGCGTTGATCACGACGTGCTGGGTTGGAACCCCACGCGAGATGATCTCCTCCACCGCAGCGACCGTCTCCTCAAGCGAGAGGACGTTGACATACGAGTTGAGAATGGGGTATCTGTTCGGAGCGAGCCAGTCCCGCTGTGCGTTCTCAAGTCTCTCTGCCATGCTCAGCTCCCCTGTGCGGTGAGCATGCAGCCCACGGTCTGGATAATCAACTTGAAGTCCGTCCATATGGAGCATTTCTTGATGTAGAGCAGGTCAAGGTCGACCCACTCGTCGAAGGTTATGGAGTCGCGATCGCGCCTGGTCTGCCAGTAGCAGGTGATACCCTGCTTGCAGAGTTGCCGTTCGCGCTGACGTGGCGTGTAGGAGGCGACCTCGGAGGGCAGCGCCGGGCGTGGACCAACGACGGAGAGATCGCCCTTGAGGACGTTCACGAATTGCGGCAGTTCGTCGAGCGACAGCTTGCGCAGCCACTTGCCTACGCGCGTGACGCGGGGGTCGTTCGCCATCTTGAACACAGGCCCCGTCTTTTCGTTGAGATGACATAGCTCCGCCAGGCGATCCTCTGCGTTAGCACACATGCTGCGAAACTTGTACATGGTGAACTCGCGACCGTCCTTGCCAACGCGGACTTGCCTGAAGACGACGGGGCTCTTAGGGTCGTCGAGCTTGACAGCGACGGCGACAATGAGGAACAGCCAGCTGAAGAACACAAGAATAAACACGCTGAAAACGATGTCGAAGGCGCGCTTGACGGCACGATAGCCGAGGCGTCCCGATCGCAGACGCTCTACGGCCTCGGCCAGCGCGGGGTCGTCCGCAATGCCAATGGGATCCCTCACAGCTTCCGCGCAGACAACGTCCACTGCGTCTTCGGCCAGACCGTACGACAACCCTGTATCCTTTCCTTGCTCCTAGGTACCCTTCGTGAGGGCGTGTCCTTCTCTCGCTTCTTTTCTCTATCCAGTCGCCACTGCGCCCGTAGTGCTCCGCCGGCAGGTGACTCTCAGGCCCACTTGGGCTTCCACCTCTTGGCCGGCCACGCTCATGCGCACGTAGGCGCGCTTGCCTCGGTGTCTTACGCGGCGGATCAGGTTCTCACGGCCGCAAAGCGGGCCGCTCGTCACTGTGATCGCACCGCCCGTGCCGACAAGGCCCTCCGAGAAGCCGACGGTGCGATGCCCTGGACACGTGAGCGCGCCTAGAAGCGCGACCTCGCCCGGCTCCATTTCTGCAGCGCTGGGGCCGTCGAGCAGCAGCTCGTCGATTCCGCGTGCGTGGCGCAGAGCCGCGCGGATTTCGCGCTTGCCAGGTGCCACGGCCACAAGCAGACCCGGTGCCAAAGGTTCCTCCGGCGGGTCAGAGCCTTCGCGCGCCGCGCCCACCTCGACCCTCGGCACGAACAGCTCCTCAAGGCCGTCGGGAAGCGCACGCTCCTGCAAAAGGGCCAGTGCCCGCTCCTCGCAGCCCGGCCTCACGTTGATCGCAAACCACATGGCTTACCCCTAGCTTTTGAAGGGAACGTCCATGGGCACGCACTCGGCGAACCCCCCGTCCACATCCACGAAGCAGAAGCGCTTGTGGCGGTTGACCTTCACCACCCGATCCTCCTGGCCGACAAGCGGGCCTGACTGCACGTGCAGCACGCCGTCCTCAATGACGGCGGTGCTCGTGCGGATGACACGTTCTGTGTCAAGAACGCCCTCGTACCATTCCTGCGCGGCTGCGGAGAGCGGCGCGAAGTGGCGGGTGGCGTCGGCTTTCGCTATGCGCGCAGGGAAGGAGAGCTTGGCAAGCTCCTTGTCTAAGGTGAGCACATCTTTCGTCACGACGAAGAAGTACTCGTGATACATGGGAACCGGGTAGAGACTCCACGTACCGTGGTACTTGCGCCAACGCTCCTTGCGCATGACGAAGGCGTCTTCCAGCAGGTCAGGAGACATGAGCTTGCGCACCTTGTCGCAAGTGGCCTGCTCGCGCCCAGGGGCATGGACCACATACCAGCGCCTGGTGCCGCGAGGCGTGCGTCTGCCGACAGGCATGCCCCCGAAGGCTAGTACCCCTGCAGGTTGTTTGGCCATATCCACCCCCTTGCCTACTTTTAGTCAAAACAAGGCGTGACCGCGGCCCTTTTATGAGCGACGATCTGCGCCTCTTGCCGGTAAGGGTGTTGGAAAAGTACACTTAAAAATTAAGGGGTACCAGTAAACGAAAAACGGTAATGAAAACCATGTGAACAGGGTAAACATTTCGAGAGACGTGTATAATCCGCTAAAAGACGTGTATAATTCACGACATTGTCGGTGAGTGAAAAGGTGTACTTTTTCAGACGTTGAAAACGTGGTCTGAACAGGTCTTATTCAGTTGTTTTTAAGGATTTGTTTTTCAGCGGCGGTTGTCATGTGCCGCTAGCTTACGGCCTTGTCCTTGCGCTCTTCGCGCAGCCACTTGTCAAACGTGCTCAGGCTCACCTTCAGTCTCCCGGCCGCCTCAGCGCGTGTGATGTGCCCCTCCAAATACGCCTGCCTTGTCGCCTTATAGCTCGTAGGCTTCTTCTTGCTTGGGCGTCCGAACCGCACCCCGCGCGCCTTCGCCGAAGCAATACCTTCGGCTTGGCGCTGGCGAATGTTTTCGCGCTCCATCTGAGCCACGTAGCTCAAAAGTTGCAGCACGATGTCGGCGATGAACACGCCGGTGACGTTTTCCTTGGACTCCCGGGTGTCAAGCAGTGGCATGTCAAGCACCACGATCGCGCATCCCATGTGCTTTGTGATGTTTCTCCACTCATCGATGATCTCGTCGTAGTTGCGTCCCAGCCGGTCGATGCTTTTGACGACCATCACATCACCCGCCTTCATCACGTCCATGAGCCGCTTGTACTCAGGCCGCTCGAAGTCCTTGCCGCTTGCCTTGTCTGCGAACACGTTTGACTTATCAACCGGGAAGGCTAGAAGGGCGTCGAGCTGCCTGTCCAGGTTTTGGTCTTTGGAGGATACTCGGGCGTACCCGTAGGTTGCGTTTGACATGGATGCCTCCTTCATATGTCGCATCGCAATCGCAGAAAGCGATACTCAACACCGCATGGGGCGCACGGGGCGCATGCGTGTCTCATGCGGCACTGTCGTATCTCTTAATTAAGCAGGTTGAGATGTGGATGCATACACGACGGTGCGATAATTTCCCGTCTGATCGCTGCAGGTCGCAAAGGCCCAGACCACCTCGTTTGCGATCACGCTCCCGTCGAGCGCCAGGTCGCTTCGGGCTACGGCGCCTTCGACGTATGCGACGCGCTCCTCATCTGTGGCGAAGCTCGTGTGTAGCATCTCTTGGCGTGCGTCAACCACGTCAACTGCCCTGACCTTGAGCTCATAGCACCCGCCATTCGAGCGCGTGTGAACGTAGATGACCTCGTGCTGCCGCGCGTAGTCGCGATCGCTGAACTTTGCAAAGTCAGCAAAGACCGTGCCGTCGCTTAAGTTGTGGCCGTAGACCATGACGAATGGGGAGTGCGCCGTGCACTCCCAGTCGATATACGGAGTGCCGTATGCACCTTGTGCCAGCGCGTCCTCGTAGAGGTATCTGTTCGGGTAGTCCGGTGTCGCCTGCGCTATGGGCTCATCGATGGTTGTCCCAGGCACCTCCACCCATGTGACGATTGACTCAGGAAGCGCGTCCCAGTCGATTGGGCAAGACATCTCGCCCTCAGATCCGGTTTCCGTCTCTGTAACAGGCGTCTTTGCGGGTGCGAGGGAAACATCAGGCGGGATTGTCTGCCAGAGCGCGAAGGCAAGCAGGCATACAACCGCGATGATCAGAAAAAGGCGCGCTACGATGCCGCGGAGGCGGGCAAAACACCCGCCTCCACACTTAGCGCTGCGTGTGCGCCTACTTCTCATCGGAGGGTTCCGCTTCGCTGCGCTCACGTCGCCTTAGGAACGCGCTTGTGCCCCCTGCTAAGCTAAACGCAACAAGTGCGCATGCGCTTGCCCCGACGGCGCACGCTGTGACGACAGCACCAGTCTTGGGATATCCCTTGCCGGAAGCCTCAGGCTCAGGCGTTTGCCCAGGTACGGGTTCTGGCTCAGGCGTGGGCTCATCAGACACGATGTTTACCGTCTGGGCCTCATCATTGATGTCGGCATGGGTTGCAACCTCAATGCCATCCTTTACGAGCGTTTCGAATACAACGGCGGTCTTTTCCTCAAGTCCCGTGGCGTCGAACTCGAAAGTGACCTCGACTTCGCCGTCGGGCTGCTCGGGCGTGAACACGGAAGACGCTGTGATTTCTTTGCCCTGGGCGTCCTTTAGCGGCTCGCCTGTGGCCTTGTCCATAAGGGTGCCGGTTACGACGTACTCCTTGCCGACGGCGAGGTTTTCGTAAGACACTGTGTCTACGATTTTGGCCTTGTCATTGGCGATCACGTTCTTGTCGCCGTCAGCGCCGTCTGCTGCTGTCGTGTGGATGGACGGAAAGCTCACTGTCTGACCTTCGTCGTTGATGTCTTCGTGTGTGGCGATGATGCTCTCATCCTTGTCGGTGAGCTTCTCGAAGAAGACAACCGACGTGCCCGCAAGCTTGGTCGTGTCGATGTCGACCGTGACGTCCACGGTTCCGTCAGGAGTATTCGGTGTGAACACGGTAGTACCCACCTTCGGAAGCCCGTCATCGCCTGTAAGAGCAGTGTTTGTAGACTTGTCCATGAGGGTGGTAAAGATGCGGTACTCATGTCCGGGGGTAAGGCCTGTATAGGCAACAGTGTCGATGAGCTTGCCGTCTTTCGTGGCGGCTCCTTCGCTTGTATTCGTGATGCCGTCACGTGCCTGGGTAGCGATGTCAACGATGGCGACCGTCTGGTCAACGTCGTCAATGTCGGCGTGCACCATATACTCGGCGTCTTCGAAGAGCATGGTCTCAAACGCCACGAGCGACTTACCCGCAAGGCTTGTGCCTGCGAACGTGAAGGTCACCTCGACCG
>NZ_JAAKEB010000024.1 GCF_011038965.1 Adlercreutzia sp. ZJ141
TGGACGGCTTCGCGCAGTCTCCCGAGTTCAAGGAGCTCTGTGCTGAGTGGGGTGTGACCCCTGGGAGGGTCGACCTTGTTCAGCCGCGCGACAGGAATGCCAAGGTGACGGGTTTCGCAGTTCGCCTTTATCGGGTCGTCCTCGGCCGACCCTTCGATATCGACGGCCTCAATGCTCATTGTGAGAACCTACTCGACGGATATGCTGTTGAATCTGTCGTCCAATCCTTCTTCTCCTCAGCTGAATTCAAGAATCGTTCCCTTTCAAATAAGGAAATTGTAACAATATGCTATCAAGCTCTGCTTGATCGAGAGGCGAGTGCTTCCGAAGTGCAAGGTTGGATCAATATGCTCAACAAAGGCATGAGTGTGCATGATCTTGTGTTTGAGTTTTGCTGTTCTGAAGAGTTTGCAAAGCTCGTTGAATCCTATGGTTTGAGCGTTATGGATGCGAACGCGTCGATAGCTTATAGGAAGATCAAGAACATGAGCAGTCCAACCCCTTATATTCTTGCTGTTAATCTCGATGCCTATACTACGTACTGCTTCGAGGGCAGTGCTGGCAATTGGAAGCTTATCAGGGAAATGCCGTGCGGTGTCGGAGTTGGTGGGACTGGTAGCGATGGTAGCTATTGGGGGAAGACGTTTACCGGCGCATTTCGTCTTGCTACAAGTAATTGGGACTGGAGTGCAGACGATCTGTGCGGACCTCGCGACTACGAGCCATATGGATGGGCAGTGAGGTACTTTACCTCCATCTTCGGAAGTCAGGGATTCCATTCGACGGTGGGTTGGACGAACGACTATAGCCAGCTTGGGAAGAAGGTTTCCCACGGGTGCGTTCGACTTCTCCCTGCTGACGCGGAGTTCATCTACTCCAGTCTTCCGGACAATACCGAGATTATAATCTGGGGTAGCATTTACGACTAAGGATGCACCGATATAAGATTATGATTCACAAAGCAAAGGAACCCGTTAGAAATATACGGGTTCCTTTGCTTTGCGCGCCGAGCATGCGCACGTTTCTCATGGGTGAAAGTCCCTAGCACGCCCGATAGCGGGAAGCGCACAGCCAAATGCAAGATTTTCGTCGCCAACCATAAGGTCCATCATGTTGAAGTGGGTCACGCCGTCTCGCTCCAAGGGGAGTGGGTCGAGTGTCAGCAGGTACTGGGGCCAGTTGTCCCGCACGTTTCTGAAGGGCCGGTACTCCCTCTCCTCGACAGCCGGATCAGCAACCGACATGGGCACCTGAATGTAGGCGTATCCCTCATCGGCCCGACGGGCGTAGACATCTTTCTCGATGATCTAACCCACCACGTCCTCTACGTAGCGCGACTTGGCGCGTAATATTCATCTTTATATGGTCGCTTTAAGGGTACCAAAGTCGTCGCAATTTCAAAAGTGGTACCGTTAAACAGGTAATTGAGTGGCAAATTGAGAGCATTCTACACGCAACTGTCGGCTTCCTCAACTCGACTGGTCTTATCTGGAAGCCCCTGCTGACATCTCGCGGCCGTAGTTGATTGTTGTGCGACACACACGATAATCATTGTGGAAGACAAAAAGCCCCCGGCGTACCGGGGGCTAATCGGGCATACGTACTTACATCGTGGCAATGTCGATGCGTTGCTTACCAATAAGTTGGCCGTTTGCTTCAGCCGCCTGTGCGCCTGCTTGGTCGTTCGAGAGGTCGGCGTCGTTCTCCGTATTGAACTCGGCGACGGATCCGTCAGGGAAGGTTCCCTTCGCCCACATGAGGTAGACGCTTACAGAATGGGCGCCCTTCAGATCCTGCGCTATGCTTGCGTGTTTCTCATTGTCTTCAATGCGATCGCTGAAGGTCCAGTCGTATTCAACAGGATCCGGCGCCCATGATCCGACGTAGTTTCCGTCAGCGTCTTCGACGACGAAGTAGAGTGCGGCATTCCATTTCGACTGGTTCGCCCTAGCCTCAAGTTCCGCCGGGAGATCAGGCTCAATGGCCAGGCTAACCATGAACAGGTCGCCACCGCCTCCGTTAATGTGCTGGGCACCAAGAACCTCGCCCTTTAAGGTGCAGGCTTCGCTGAACAGATCCGCGGCTTCGCCCGTCGTCTCACTGGTCGAACCTTCCTGTTGGTCGACTGACTTGTCAGAGACGTCCATATCAGTGTTCTGGTCTGTGGAGTCGTCGGTACTCGAGGGGGTGCACCCGTAGAGGAAACCGAATGCGGCCACTGTGGCCACGAGGAGCAAGGCGCTGATCTTTGCGGTAATTTTGATTTCTGAGCTCATAATACCTCCCATGACTTTTTCCTCATTATACGGGATGGTCGGCGCTTTCTCTGAAAGGAAGCTCGGATAGGAAACTGATCGACACAATAACTGCTACACTTGTTCCAGACGAAGGAGATGCTGATGGAGGATGCTCCCGTGCGCGAAAAACCAGTCTTGTACATTGTCGTTCCCTGCTACAACGAAGAGAGCGTATTGCCGGTGACAGCCCGGCTCTTTCTGCTCGAGCTGGAGTACCTTGTTTCAACTGGTAAGATCAGCACTGGCAGCAAGATATGCTTCGTGAACGATGGATCCTCTGACTCTACCTGGAGCATCATCTGTTCCCTATCGTCAAGCGATGTTCGCTACGTGGGTCTTTCTCTATCTCGGAACAGGGGTCATCAGAATGCCTTACTGGCCGGACTCATGGAAGTTCGGGGAAAGTGCGACATCTGCGTGTCGATGGATTGCGATGGGCAGGATGATATTTCGGCTTGTCGGCGCATGGTTGATGAGTACCTCAGCGGGAGCGATGTGGTGTATGGCGTCCGATCCAAACGCGAGACGGACACCACTTTCAAGCGTCTGACTGCTCAAGGGTTCTATCGACTCCTTGAGCTGATGGGCGTGGAGATAGTGTACAACCACGCTGACTATCGCCTGTTAAGCTCGCGCGCCTTGGATGGGCTGGCTGAGTTCGGCGAGGTGAACCTCTTTCTGAGAGGTCTTGTTCCTCTCGTGGGGTTCACATCCTCCACGGTTGAGTACGAACGCTCTGAACGCATAGCGGGGGAGAGCCACTATCCGCTGAGCAAAATGCTCGGACTGGCCTTTGATGGCATAACAAGCCTTTCGATCAAGCCTATTCGCACGCTCTCTTTTGCGGGTGTGCTGTTCAGTGTTTTAGGGCTTGTCGGGTTTATTTGGGCTGTGGTTGCGTTCTTTACCGGTCAAGCCATATCGGGCTGGGCGAGTACCGTTTGCTTCGTCTGCTTCTTCGGTGGGCTGCAGCTTTTCGCGCTGGGGATAATCGGCGAATACGTAGGCAAGATCTACCTCGAGGTAAAGAACCGCCCTCGCTACATCATTGCAGAGCGTACAGGGGAGCTGTGATTTTTATGGGCAGGAGCGGAGATTCGACTGACATCCAAACGCGGAATAGGCTCACCTTCTTGGGATGTCTCGCTTTCTCTGCGGTGGTCTTTGCGGTGTTCTTCATGGCTGATGGAGGAATCGACACCGACGATGACTGGACTATCGCAATGGTCTTGGGTGGGAACTATGGCTCAGGTGGCAACTGCCTCTTTTTGAACTCGGCGCTCGCCTGCTTTATCTACCAGTGCGGGCTGGCTCTACCTGGGGTCAATTGGTTTACCGTGTTTGAGTTGATGGGGTCCGTTCTCTCGCTGGCGATCGTCCTCTATCTCTCAATTCGCGAGGCCGGTTTGGGATTCAGCTTCCTTTTGGCGTTTTTGCTGGTACGTTACGTTCTGCCTTTCTGTACATTTCGGTCGAACTACACAGTTGTGACCGCCTTGGTTGCGGGAGCCGGTTTCTTCCTTCTGCTCTGCTGGGCGAAAGACAAGCTTGCCGGCTGCGCTGAGGGGCAGGCGTGGCGCGTTCCTGTTGGTTTGACCCTAGCCGTCTTCGGCATGTGCTGGCGTCCGCTGAGCTTCCTGCTTTCGCTACCCTTTGTCGCTCTCGCTTTCGCGGCCGTGTTGGTCGTCGATGTGCTGCGTAGGAGGGAAAGCCTTTCGAAGCCTAGAATTCGTACGAAGGTGCCGGTTGCTTCGGTGTGTGCGACGGGAATTGCACTCGCTGTCGTCTGTGGGGGGTTAGTTGTCTTCGACGCGTATATGTGGTCGCAGCCAGGGTGGTCGGATTGGAAACAGTATCACGATGCTCGCTCTGAGTTGAGTGATTTTCCGACCAAGGAGTATGAAGAGATTCGAGGGGAGCTGTCGGCTGTCGGCGTGTCGGAGAACGACTATCGTCTTGTCACGTCATGGGCAACGAATGATCCCGAGTTCTTTACGGTAGAAAAAATGCGCCAGATAGCCGAGGTTGCGGCGGACGAGTCCCCAGTGCCGCTGGATGAGTATGCTTCAAAGCTTGCCTCATGCGCGAGGGAATATGCGCACCACTACGCAGTATGGCTGTTGATCTGCGGTGTTGCGTTCCTTCGTGTTCTTATGAGTGGTGCTGAGTCGAACGTGCGAAGGGCTGTGGCGGTTTTCTTGATTCTGAACGTCATCGGTGTCTTGCTCATCTCGGCTTATTTCGTGTATGTGGGCAGGTTCCCCTTGCGTGTGTGCCTGTCCATTCTGGTTCCCTCATCTCTCGTCTCTGCATTCATGGTCGGCTGTGCGGGCGGAGGGAGCGTCGTTCAGTTGAGGCCGGCCTGCCGAGTTCTGTTTGCGGGGCTTGGTACTGCGGGCTGCCTGGCGTTGTGCCTGAGCATCTGCTCGGTTGCCACAGCTGCGGCGCCCAGCTTGTGGGGCGTCCTTCGGAACCCAGGACCTGTCAGCTCAGAAGAACCTCTCTACGAGCTCGTATCGACGGGCGACAACGTGTTCGTATGGGACGTTGGCGAATACTACGTGATTCAAGACGGTGTGTATGGGTGTCGCTCGCTGCCTTCGCGGGATTTTATGCAGAGTAATCTCACACTCGGAGGATGGACAACCCACGCGCCTTTTCGAATGGATCTTGAGGCGCGCTCCGGTATGGGCAACCCATTTCGGGGCCTTTTGGAGAATCCTCGCGCTCGTTATGTGGCTCGCGATCTTGGGAGGGCGGATCAGATCTGTCAGTATCTGCGCGAGCATTACTCGCCGACGGCGTCATATGAGGTAGTCGAACAGGTTGAAAGCTTTGGGGACACATACAGCATCCTACGTTTCTCCGAAGTCTGAGACGAGACGTCTTATCCCTTCTTAGCTTCGTACGATACAGCTTTCGACTCGGTTGATCAGATCGTCGAGCTGATCTTCGCTGCGTTCCCTGACAATGACATGTCCGAAGCGATCTGTCCCGTTTTCCACCTGGTGAATGGTGTCGCCCTTCCGGACGTCGAGGACGACTTCGACTCCATTTTGCTCAAGTTGGTGAATGGTTTTCCAGCGGATCGATTCAACTCGGGAGGTTATGGGACTTACCAATATCTTCGCCATGCACGGCACGGAGGTCGCGCCGTCGAAGCTGACCTGTTCTCCCAAGGCGACCCTAATAATCTTCTCATACCAGTTGAAGCCCGTATGGATGGATATGAGCTCGGGGATGCAGGTGGCGCCTGTGCGCCCACCCATTTCAATAACGTGAACCCCGTCATCGTTGATAAGGACGTCTGAATTGAAGGCGCAGGACGAAAGCCCCAAAGCCTGGGAGGCTTTGACTGCTTCGTTTCGAATCGCCGCAACCACGCTCTTCTCAACGTTCAGGGGGAAGTAATGTCCCTGGGGGATAGAGGCTGCATCGGTGGTGTAGACGAACTTTCCGTGGGGAAGAATGATCGAGGGGTTGCCCTCTTCGTCTACGAACCCGTCGACACCGATCTCGAAACCTTCAATAAACTTCTCCACGATGACGTAGCTGTTACGCGTGATCTCGGAGGACTCCTGGAAGGCACGATCGATGTCTTCCTCTCGACTCACTTTACTGATGCCGCGGCTGCCGGAGCTGTCAGTTGCCTTCATCATGACAGGAAGGCCGATATCCTTTGCGGCGGTGCGCGCTTCGGCAACGTCATGTGCGATCCTGAAAGGCGCCGTCGAGACGCCGTGATTCTGGAATGCTTCTTTCATGAGCCGTTTATCCGTTGCGTTGCGAGCAGCTTCATAGGTGATGCCCGGTAAGCGCAGGGCATCACAAACGTACCCAAGACTTCGCACGGCTACGTCGGTTCCTGATGTGCAGATACCATCGATCTTCTGCGCGCGGGCGATCTCCAAGATGTATTCGCAGTCGCGTGTGTCGGCGTCGCACCAAAGATCAGCTTCTTGGATGCCAGGGTAGTTGCCCGGAGGCGTAACGACGATTGTTCTCAGCCCCAGGTTGCGCGCGGTTTTGATCAAGGGGAGCTGGTAGATGCCTGCACCCAGAATCATCAAAGTTCTCATCATGCCACCTCGATCGTGCCTTGCGGAGCAAGCTCGAAACTCCCTGCTTGCAGATGGTCATAGAAGATAGGCTCACCGCCGGTGTGGACAAAAAGGATATTTTCGCCGGACACCCCCTCTTCAACAAGGTATTCTTGCATGCCCAGAAACGCCTTGCCTGTGTAGACGGGGTCGAGAGGAAATCCGTTCACAGTAAGCTGCTCCATGGCGCATTGGAGTACGGCGTGATCGTAAAGTCCGTAGCCGCCGCGCCTCTTGTCGGTTATCAAGCGCGTGTTCGAGTTGACAAGAGACTCTGCCTCACTGATGCCGCGTTCCTTCAGGAAGGGCACGGCTGCTTCCTGGATGGCCTTTCGGGCACGTTCCTCCGAGCGTGAAGAGATCATGATACCCTGCACCTTGCATGAGTCACCAGTAATGATATGGCCGCAGATGAGCCCCGACTGCGTCGCCTGCGTGCCTGATGCACAGAATATGCGGTCGAAGGAGAATCCGTTGGCTTGTGCGTACGCTGATATTAACTCGTATGTCTTCGCATACGCGCGGGCTGCGACGTGCTCATTGCCTTGTCCTAGTGTGTTTCCGAAGATGTAGTAGGGATCGAAACCCTCGCTTTGGTAGCGTGTTAGAGCAGTCTCAACGGCGGGGGCTATGGCGTCTGGGGTGCAGGTGATCGTCCGAGCGCCGAAGAGGTTCATCAGGCGCTTGTTGTTGCAGTCGCCATTCGCCTCGTCCGACTGCGAGAGAACAACCGTGCAGGGAATGCCGTACGAGCGGCATATATTGGCAATGACGCGGCACATATTGGAGGTTGACGAACCATAAGCAACCAGGGCGTTTTTGCCGAGCGCCCTCAAATCGTCAACGAATTCCAGGGCGATGCGCACCTTGTTTCCCCCGAATCCGAAGGGTAGCAGGTCATCACGTAAGACGAAGAGGTTGTTTCCCGAATGGGAGGTGTCGACGATGGGGTGGATGAGACATTGGCTGTCAACGAGGGATGATATGTTCACGAAAGATTCTCCTCTTGCTTATATTGGGTTGTAGAATGATGCTTCTTGAAGCGGCTAAGGCAAGTGCAACAAAGTGCAGCGCAGAGGATCCCTGCGATGGTCACTGCGGCTCCGATTTCCCGTCCGACGACGGTGTAGCGCGCCTCTATGTGATGTTGTCCTTCGGGTACCTCGAATCCGATGAATCCGATGTCGCCTCTGAATGTTGGAACCTCGTGCCCGTCGACAAACACGTGCCATCCGCCGGTATAGGGTATGGCCAGGCAGGCAGTGAGATTGCTCGGCGCAACAATTTCCGCCGTCACTGTGTCTTGCTTGCGATAGAGCCGTACGTCAGTTGCGAGGACTGTCTTGCCCGGCGAAGAGCTTTCGCTCGCACCGGCCACGTTGTCGGGTACGACAACGCTCGTTGCGAGGGTCTCTCGGCGCTGATCGAGAGACATCCGGAAGAAAGCGCTTTCGGGGGTCGTTGACGCGAAGCCTCGCAGGACGCATGCATCGGGGTTTTCGTATACAAGAATCACGCCTTGATTCTCCTTGAGTTCGAACGAGTCCAAGGAGAGGGGTTTTTTTGAGAGAAGATATTTTATACCGAGCATATCATTGATTGCGTTGACGTCGGTGTCGTTTGCGTATACCTGGTAATACGGACCCATCGAAATGACGCTCGGCCACACCGCGCGATAGAATGCGAGAACGTCTCCGTCGTTGGTGGAATTATATGCGCTGACACCTGAGAATTCTTCGACGAGGGAGTCGTTGAGCCACGTCCAATCACTGTAGGTCTTTTCGACTCGATAAAACGAAGGATCCTCTTTGCCCAATTTCTCGAGGGCAGTCATCGTAGAGGACGCGACATTGGGCTCGGTTGCTTC
This sequence comes from Adlercreutzia sp. ZJ141, assembly GCF_011038965.1. Classification (GTDB taxonomy): domain Bacteria; phylum Actinomycetota; class Coriobacteriia; order Coriobacteriales; family Eggerthellaceae; genus ZJ141. The sequence continues at coordinate 8,265 of NZ_JAAKEB010000024.1, forward strand.
TGGGAAGGTTTCGGCGGTGGCGGCTATTCGATTGTTGGTGACAAAGAACCCGTCGGCCACACTTGTTCCCACCAGGATGAGTGCGAGGGTCATAACGAGGACGGAGTGTGTATCTGCGGTTCGCGCATGATGTCGGGTGTCTGTCGTGAATTTGAGTGATAGGGCGCAGAACAGTGCCAGCCCAACAAGGTTGAACGCGCAGAGCCATCGTCCATTGACCGTGTTGGTGAGGGACCAGAGCAGGATGGCGAAGCTGATGAGGGCTCCAGCAACAAGTGGGGGAAGAGCGACCTTGCCGGGCTGTATGCGTTTTTCCCACCCGATGGCCAATGCAATGCACACTGGAGTTGCCAGCACGAAGGAACCGCGGTACTTCGGCTCGGCGAAGACGTTTGATAAAGCCGGAAGGAAGTTGTTGCAGCAGTAGAGAACCACGAGCAGTGTAGCCACCACTACGAGAGCCTGATTCTTTCTCGGGAGTTCGGTGAGGGCCCAATGGTAGAACTGGAACAGTATCACGATAGCGACAGCGGAAAAGCCGAGAGTCACTAATTCGTAACAATTCACATAAGGGAAGGCCTCCGTGGTGGGAACGAGGGTTTTGGGGATGTCGGCTCCACTGCTAATAAGACTTGTGCCTAAAAGACGGCTTAGGATCATGGGAATCCAGCGTAGGGGCACGAATTCTCCGGCGTAGGTAAGAGCTCGCGTCGCAAGAGGGATGCTTTCCTCTGACGCGATGCGACCCGTTTCCCCAAATAGGAAAAGGGCGTAGGGAATGAGGACGATCCCCGCCATCAGGCATCCGTAGAGTACGGGAGCTGCTAGGGAGAAAACGCTCTTCAATGTTGACCTGGCTATCTTCGGGCCGGAGGTTCTTGCTATGATAAGGATTAGCTCGACAAACGCAAGGCCCAAAAGGATCATGAAGCCACAGTAGGGACTCCATCCTATTGCCAGTGCGCTCAGGAGAGCTACGGCTGCGAAGCAGGGGACAGACCATGCTTTGAGCAGATGCTCGCTCGCGAGGAGCAGGGCTGTGAACACCACAAGCGTTGTTCCTAACCAATAGTGCTGGCCCCAAAGCATCAGGTAGCCGCAAAACGCATACGCGCAGGCGCCGACTATACGTGCGAGCGGGGTAGCGCAAAACGATGTCAAGACACGGTTGAACAGCGCTCCGCACAGTAGTATTTTCACGATTTGGAGAGCCGTCAGAATAAGGCTGAGGTGCTGGTTGCCGAGCAGGAGGCCCAGGGGAATCAGAATGAGGTTAAAGGGGTCGAGAATCCAAGACTGATAGGAGAGGGAGCTCATGCCGAGTCCAAAGTTGAAATTCCAGCTGCCGAGTTCATCAGCGCGTATTTTGTCGAGAAGGTCTAGGTAGAAGAGAACATACTGGTCGAGCGTATCCTGCCCGATGTCAAGATAGCAGAAGTAGCGCACCTCGAGCAGATAAGGCCCATATATTGCAAAGGACCCTATGGCGAGGGCCGCGATTAAGATGCCGAGCTCGAGCTTCGTGTCTCCCCCCCTCTTACTTACAAGGGAGGGCATCTTCTTCGCGATGAGCGTGCAGAAGATGACGATCGCAAGAGCGACCGCAGCGAGGTGAGGAAGCAACCAGTTCATAGACCCTTTTCGATAGAGACGTTTAAAAAAACACTCTTCCTCAATGGAAAGAGTACCAATACTATCGTATCACCTTTCTTCGCTTAGCTAGATAAAGGTCCTGTGAGAACGGGGATCGTGGTAGAATTGGGCTCATGAGGGAGGAAAAACGGCAAGGAAAGAAACTTCGTGGAATCTGAACGACGCAAGCTAGGCGGAAACACAAAGGCAATACTCCTTCTACACATACTGCTGGTGTTCTACTCTCTCTGTAGTATATGCGCCAAGCTTGCGGCTGAGCAGCAGTTCATGAGTTGTGGTTTCATCTTGTACTATGGCGGCATGATTGCCGTTCTTGGCGTGTATGCTATCGGCTGGCAGCAGGTCATCAAGAGGCTTCCGCTGACGCTTGCTTATGCGAACCGGGCCGTCACTATCGTGTGGGGTGTTGTGTGGGGATGTCTATTCTTTGGAGAGACACTTACGGTGCCAAAGCTCGTCGGGGCGGCTATCGTGCTTGTTGGTGTTGTCCTTTACGCCACGTCGGGTTCCCAGGATGAGGGGGAAGACGATCTGCACGACGGTTGTTTCGAAGCGTCGAAAGGGGCTTCTGAATGAGTCCGATAATCTGCTGTTTTGCCGCCTTGAACTTACTAGGCGTTTTCATTAGCTCGGTTTCGCAGGTCATGTTGAAGAAGAGTGCGTCAAAGGAGCACAGCTCCGTGATAAAGGAGTACGCAAATCCGGCTGTTATGGGGGCATACGTTCTGTTTCTAGCATCGACGCTGCTCTCAGTTTTCGCCTACAAGGTTATTCCCCTTTCCATGGGTGCTATTTTGGATGCAACGGGGTATATATACATCACGCTTTTCGGTGTTTTGATTTTTCGCGAGAAGCTGAACAAACGGAGGGTAGCGGCTCTGGCTCTCATTCTGATCGGCATTGTCGTCTACTCGATGGGTCTTGGCTGATCTTGTGATGGAAGGAAGAGGCGCGCAATGCTAATATCTATAGTAATTCCCTGCTATAACTCGGAAAAGAGTATACGGAACGTAGTTGAGATGACCTATCAGGTCGTTTCAAAGCGTTTGCCGGAATACGATTGTGAGTTCGTTTTGGTTGACGATTGCTCGCGTGATGACACCTACACTCAGATACAGCGTCTTGCCGAGGATTATCCCTTTGTCCATGGAGCGACACTCATGCGCAACTTCGGGCAGCATAACGCCATTATGTGCGGGCTGAATATCGCGAAGGGCGACCTGATCATGGGCATGGATGATGACATGCAAACCCATCCTTCGCAGATTCCCCTGATTATTGACAAGATGATGGAGGGGTATGACGTTGTGTACGGGGTGTATCCTCAGTCGACTAATGGCGTGCTGAAAAACATTACGAGCTGGCTTAACTGCTACTCTGCCCAGAAGATGCTTGGCCGTTCCAAGGATATTAAAACGAGCAATTTCTGGATGATTCGCAAGTGTATTCGTGATGAGGTCATCAAGTATAAGAACTACAACCCTTACGTCGATGCGCTGTACAGCCGAATGACAAATCGTATAGGTAACGTGGAGGTAGAACATCACGAGCGTATGCATGGCTCGTCAAACTACACCCTCACGAAACTGTTTAAACTATGGCTCTCCTATTTTAATTACACGACGTTGCCGCTGCGGTTTGTGAGCAGTATTGGCTTTGTTATGTCGGCGGTAGGGCTTGCTGCCACGATTTTTACCGTGCTGTACAAGCTTATCGTTCCAGACGTTCTTGTTGGCTGGTCGTCGCTGATCTGCGTCATGCTATTCTTCTTCGGGTTGATTCTGCTTGTTCTGGGTATCATCGGCGAATACCTCGGTGATCTCGTCCTATCTGCTAACGGTACACCTCAATTCGTTGTTCGCGATCTAACTGATTTGGGCAAGTTGCCCTCCAGCCAGGCTTTTGAGCGCGAGTAACCGTGGATTCGACACGATTGATGCTACTCTTGGGGACTAGGCGTTGTTGCTAACCTGTCCTTTCGAGTAGGCTTTGTTGATTATCCAGGCGATGGGGCGCGGCCAAAATCGCGCAAGCATTTCGAAGTCTTCCTGCGTGCGCGTGTTGTCTCTGATGAGAGCAGATGTCTCTGAGTCCTGGTGGATGCGGTGGTACATCAAGATGGTTTTGTCGTAGACGAACTGACCATCAAGGTGGGAGAATCGCTCCCAGGCGTCCCAGTCGAGGTTACTCTTCATTCCTGTGCTGAACGGTGGGTTTGGAAGTGCGTTCATGTTGAGGGTGACGGAGGGGCAGCAGATAGAAGACCCCTTTGAGAGAATTCCCCGCTTCTTTCTCACACTGGAAGCAACTCCTGACCTGCTGATGGGGAGGAGTAGGATGCGTTTGATGGTCAGAAGCCGATGGTTGTCTACCTTCACACCGTGACGCAGCTCGCCGTAGTTCGTGAAGAAGATGAGCGGTCGCGTTGTGCGATTCATTCCCGCGAGCATCTTCTCTGCGTAAGTGGGTTCGTAGGTGTCGTCTTGGTGGGCGATGGTTACCAAGGGCGTGGAGGCGCAGTTGGCGGCGAAGTTCCAGTCGGAGGCGATACCGAGCTTCTGAGGATTGATGAAAAGGGGGATGTCGTTGTCGCGTGCAACGTTCTCGATGAGGTTGTTGGGTGTGGACGTAGCCATGACGATGTTCGTTCCAATTGTCTGGGTCTTGAGAGACCGGACGCACTCAGAGAGATAGGGACTCTCTCCATACGCGCAAATAGCAAAGGTATGGTCAGCTGAAGAGAACATGGTAGTTAGCTCCTTGCAGTTTTGGATACAGCGTTGAAGCCAGCTACGGCAAAGTTGCGCGTATCTTTGCTGACAAGCGAGAGTGTTCTAACGCTGCCTGCAAGCTGTCGATCGTGAAAAGCATAGATGTCGGCAATCTTGTTCATTGGGTGCCACCTTCGCTGATTGTCGAATGCTCAAACGTGGGCATTGGGGGTTTTTCTTTTTGTTCTATTGTATACAATAGGATGCGTTTGTTCTGCGGAGTGTGCTTCGATAGACAAAATGGTTTCTTTTTCCTGTTGGCTGATGCGGAAGTGCGGTATTCGCAATGATAGATTTTAACATCCCGCCCTACGTTGGAACCGAACTCGACTATGTCCGGCAAGCGGTTGAGGGCAATCGGAAGATTTGCGGAGACGGTCCCTTTTCCGCAAAATGTCACGAATGGATAGAAGGGCGCTTCAATGCGACAAAGGCACTGCTTACAACGAGCGGAACAGCAGCGCTCGAGATAGCGGCAATCTTATGCGATCTCAAGCCGGGGGACGAGGTCATACTTCCTAGCTTCACCTTCTCATCTACCGCTACTGCCTTTCAGATGATGGGTGCTGAGCTGGTGTTCGTTGACGTTCGTCCAGACACTATGAACATAGACGAGCGAAAGGTAGAGGCGGCTATCACGGAGAAAACTCGCGTCATCGTGCCAGTACACTATGCGGGTGTTGCTTGTGAAATGGACGCCCTGATGCAGCTCGCTGATTGCTACGGGTTGCTCGTCGTCGAAGATGCGGCTCAGGCGGTTATGAGTACGTACAAGGGTCGGGCTCTGGGTACGATAGGCACGTTCGGTTGCTATTCGTTCCATGAGACGAAGAACTACTCGATGGGAGAAGGCGGCGCCATCCTCGTCAACGACCCGTCATATTGCGACAGGGCGGAAATCATTCGTGAAAAGGGAACAAACAGGCAACGCTTCTTTCGTGGGCAGATAGATAAATACACCTGGGTTGACCGAGGCGGCTCATACCTCCAGAGCGACATGAATGCTGCCTACCTGTGGGCTCAGCTGGAAAAGGCTGATGAGATCAACCAGGATCGCCTTGCAACGTGGGATTTCTATAACGAGAGTCTTGAGCCGCTGTGCGAGGCGGGCAGAATCGAGCTTCCCTTTATCCCTGAAGGATGCAAGCATAACGCTCATATGTTCTACATCAAGGTTGCCGACTTGGAAGAGCGAGGCGCGCTCATCTCGCATCTAAAGGAGCGGGGCGTCATGGCTGTGTTCCATTACATTCCCCTACACAGCTCTCCGGCAGGCGAAGCGTTCGGTCGCTTTAACGGGAGGGACGAGTTTACCACGGTGGAAAGTGATCGGCTGGTTCGCTTACCTCTGTACTATGGCATGTCTGATGAAGATCGTTGCACGGTTGTTGAAGCTATCTTATCGTTCTTTGAATAAACGTTGCATTACACAACGTGTGGCACCTTTTCTGTCGAGAGAGTGCCACACGTTCCCAGCTTTCTGATTACAGCATGTCGAAGTCTCTCAGGCCCGTATTGAAGTCGTCGCGAAGTTCATCGTATCCCGTGAACCTGATGAAGAGATTCTTATCATCGGCGTCTTTGATAAAGAAGACCTCATTAATGCGCTTCAAGGTTTTGATCATGGAGTCGATGTCGGGTGCGTAGATACGGACAAGACCAAGGTTTAAGCCCTGTGCTATCTCGCTACCAGGACGCTTGGGAAGGTCGAAAGATACGTTTTCCATGCTGGTAAGCTCATCGATCCCCTCGATGGAATCAACGGTGCCGTTTCGCTCTGCGAACAGGTGATACGAACCAACGCAGTCTTTGCAGGCTGTGATAAGGTCGTCGGGCAGGTCGGAGACGTCGTGTTCGACACCCATCGCCGTCTCGATCATCCATCTCACTGTGTTGAACCCGTTCACCTTCTCGTAGAGTTTGTACGAAGTTTCACTGCTGTATCGATAGGCGGGCTCGATGAGGTAAAAGTGTCCATCTTCATCACGCATGGTTTCCACCCACGCAATGCCGTTCTCGAATCCGGCCTCACGGAAGACCTCTTTCACCTTGCCGTTGACGTCTTCTAAGTACTGCTTCAGGCCGTTCGCTGTTGTGTTGATGAATGAATAGAGGTTGGCTGTCTTGCCCTCTTGGTGGAATTCTCTGCCGAAGTAAAGGAGGCGAGCCTCTCCGTTTGCCATAACGTAGTTGGCGACCCATTCTTGGCCGTGCAGCTGCCGTTCGCACAAGACGATGTCAGCGTCGGTGATGCTGAGAGCCTTGTCGTAGGCGGCAAGCAGCTCATCCTCATTGTTGCAGTAGCTCATGCCTCGATTGGCGCCCTTGTCAACAGGCTTGATCACTACGGGGTAGGTGATAGCATTGAGGACTTCCTGAGAAGGATGCTCGCGGAGAGCCATGCCTTCAGCAATGAGAGCACCAACCCGCTCGCAGATCTTTCTGAACTCCGACTTGTTTCGAGCGACGGTTGTCGAGTAGTCGTTGCTACTGTACCAGGGAAGGCCGAGGCGTCGGCACAAGTCTCGACTCTTTTCCATATTGAAGTCGCTGGCGCCGTATGTCACGCCGTTGACGCCATGTTTTCTACAGAGTCTCTCCATCTCGTCGACGTCTGCGGTGCTGACAAGCCAAGCCTCGTCGGAAACCTCTTTGGTCGGAGTGGTGGGGAAGTAGTCTGCGGTGATGACGTAGAGCCCCATCCTCTTCGCCTCAAGGGCGATGTCGTACGTTCCGAAATCGCTTCCGACAATGAGCAGCTTTCCCTCCATGTGCATACTTCCTCTCCTGGGGAGTCCGTCGCGTTCAATACCGGAGCATTATACTATGCAGGTTTGGCGGCAGAGATCGCTCGCGTGAACCGAACATGATAAGATAAGCGAATTTATAGGTCCAGATAACTGGGCTGTGGTGTTGTATGCGTGGAGGAGTTTTGCTCATGTGGCTTTCTTTTGTTGGTGCGGTTGCGCTTTTGCTGCTCCTCCTCTACGCGCCAGGATACCTTGCTCTGAGGGCGTTTCGGCTCCCGCATCTTCTCGCCGTGTGTTGCGCTCCTATCGTGACGGTCGTTCTTTACAATATTGCTGCCATTGTCTGTAGCTTCGCCGGAATATTCGGGAGTTGTGCGACGATCGCCGTTCCCTGTCTCGTTTTGTGTGCTCTGGCTGCCGTGGTTTCGTTTCTCGTGGGGGGTCGTTTGCTGCGAGGGGAATCAAAGTCCCCCTTCGCGGGCGGCGATTTCGCGGGAAAGGAAAGCTGGCTGCAACTGGCGTGCTACTTGGTCGTGGGGATCGTCATCACTGGCTATGTCCTGGTTGGCAACTTAGGCAGCGCCGACTCCTTCTTTCAGGCATTCGACAATGTCTTTCACCTGAATACGGTTCGGTCATTTATCGAGTCGGGATGCTGCTCTGTCTTTGACAGCCGCCTGTACGTGAGAGAGATAGTGGGAGACGATGCGGTTCCTTGGGTTGCGTCGGGCGCTTCGTCATTTTATCCGACGACATGGCATTTGATGACGGCTCTTGCGGTTGACGCTTCCGGGGTGGGTTTGACGGTTGCGGCGAATGCGTTGAACGCATGCTTGGCAGCCGTCGTCTTCCCCGCTGCTGTTTTTGTGTTGCTGAAAGTTCTCTTCCCGAGAGAGAATGGCGTGGTGTGGCTCGGGAGCGTTTGCTCGGTCGCCTTCGCAGTGTTCCCCTGGGATTTCTTGGTTTTTGGTCCCCTCTACCCCAACGTCTTCGGAAACGCCCTTCTTCCCATTGCCATGGCAAGCTTCATCGGTCTTTTCGAAGCGAAGGATCGCACCATGCTTTCGCTTCCCGCGCGCATCGGTTTCTTCGTGGTTTGTGTTGTTGCCCTGGCTTTCTCTCATCCTAATTCCGTCTTCTCGGCGGTGGTGTTGCTGACTCCCTTCCTTTGCCGCTGTGTCTCCTGCTGGGCCGGCTCTGCAAAACTGCCCGGAAGCGAGTACGTATGGAAGGTCTGCGGTTATGCGGTGTGTCTCGTGGCAGTCGGTGTCATTTGGATGGCTCTGTATAACACGTCTTTCATGCAGAACGGGCCGCTCGCTGATTGGTGGCCGTCCTATACCAGAAAGTATCTGGGTGCTAAGTACGTCGTGTCGCTCGCTTTGAAAGAGCCTGCTCAATGGGTGCTGGCCGTTGCGGTACTTTTCGGTGTTGTGCGGGCTGTGCAGTCGAAAGAGCACCGGTGGCTTGTTGTGGCCTATGCGGCAGCGGCGTTTATCTTCTGGGTCGACATTACCACGGATGGAGAAACCAAGCATATTTTGGCGGGATTCTGGTACACGGATTCCCATCGTTTGGCGGCGACTATCGCTTTGGCGGGTATACCCCTTGCTGCTTTAGGCCTTTGGCAGGCTACGTGTCTCGTGGTACGGGGCGTGAGCGCGCTTGGGATCAAGGCGGGCGATAATAAACACGCGATTCCTGTATGCGGTTTCGTTCTGGCGCTTGTGTTTTGTGCGGGAAACTATGTAGTGGCGGGTCCGTCAGAAGAGGGGTCGTTACCGACGGCGTTCGGGAGCATAGCAGCTGCGCTGAAAGGGCAGGACGTCTCCCAGACAGACACTATTTACAATGAGTCTGAAATGGATTTCATGAAGCAGGTTGAGGAGATCGTGCCCGAGGGAGCGCTCATAATCAATCAGCCCAACGACGGGTCAGCTTTTGCCTGCGGCATCGAAGGGCTCAACATGTACTATCGTCTCTTGAGGGGTTATGGTGATGACGGAGAGCTCGAACAGAGTAAGCTGATTCGCCATAGCTTGGTCGACATGGCAAGTGATGACGAGGTCGCCCAGGCAGTTGCCTTCACTGGTGCGCGCTATCTTTTGCAGCTTGATGCGGGCGACTTCGCGCGGAAAAACAGTCCGCATCTGTGGACATATGAAGACCCCTCGTGGTGGGAGGGGGTCGACTTTGTCGACGAGAGCACGCCGGGGTTCAAGCTCGTCCTGGCGGAAGGTGACATGCGGCTGTATGAGATCGGAGATCCGGCATAGTGTCTACGTTCAAAGGGACGACACTCAGAGCGCTCTTCTGGAAGCTCTTCGAACAGGGCGGCACTGCCGTTGTCACACTAATCATCCAGATCGTCTTGGCACGCCTACTCGCTCCTGAGGAGTTCGGCATGCTGGCTATCATGCTGGTGTTTGTTAATGTCGGTAACGTTATCGTGCAGAGCGGACTCAATACGGCTATCATCCAATCACCCGACGTCACGGAGCGTGACTACTCCACGGTCTTTTGGATGAGTTTGAGTATCTCTCTCGTCTTGTACGTGACTGTGTTTCTCTTGGCTCCCCTGGTGGCGGGCTTCTATCAAATGCCCCAAGCTGTCTTCCCTCTGCGCGTGTTGACGCTGATCCTGATTGTGAATGCGTACAACTCCATCCAGGAGGCGATCGTTGCGCGCAGCATGCAGTTCAGAAAAACCTTCCTGGCCACCGTCACGGCGGGCGTCTCGTCAGGCGCGGTAGGCATCGTCATGGCTCTGCTTGGATTTGGGATCTGGGCGCTGGTACTTCAGCAGCTTGTTCAACAGTTGGTCAAGTGTATCGTGCTTGCCTTCCAGATAACCTGGAAGCCCCGTTTCGAGTTCAGCCGTGCGCGCGCCGTGGTTTTGTTCCGTTTCGGGTGGAAGCTGCTTTTCTCGGGCCTGCTCGACCAGTGTTACCAAGGGCTGTCCGACCTGATAATCGGCAAGGCGTTTACAAAAGCCGACTTGGGGTACGTGTCGCAGGGAAAGAAGTACCCTTTTGCACTTGGGTGCCTGCTCGATGGCGCGATTCAGCCGGTCATGCTGTCTGCGGTGTCACGTGTCCAGGGAGATTTGGATATGGTCAAGCGACTGATGCGCCGCGCGCTGAAGACATCGGTTTTCTTGGTAATGCCCGCTATGGCGCTGTTCGCAGCAGCAGCTGATCCCATTGTTCGTATTGTTTTGGGGGAGCAGTGGGTTCCATCGGTGCCTTTTCTCCAGGCGTATTGCTTCATCTATGCTCTTCTCCCTATTCATACAACGAACCTTCAGGTCCTCAATGGTGTAGGCCGGAGCGACTTGTTCTTGAAGTTGGAGATCATCAAGACCATCATTGGCGTCACAATTCTCGCATTCGCCGCGTTTGTCGTAGGGGATTTGTACGCCATTATGGTTGGTTACATGGTCACGGGTGTGGTCTGTACCTTCGTCAACGCCGCTCCGAGTAAGCGCGTAGTGGGGTACGCCTATTCTGAGCAGGTAAGAGACATTCTTCCAGCGATGCTGCTGTCGCTTTTCTGCGCGGCGTGTATCTCTCCTATTGCTCTAGTCGATTTGCCTAATGTGCTGAAAATCCTCGTTCAGGTAGCCGCCATGGCTGTCTTGTACTGCGGCCTTGCAAAGATGCTACGCATCGAGGCCTTTGATTACCTGCTCAAGACGGTCAAAGAGATTGCGTCAAGGAAAATATAGTCTATTATCGTAGGCAAGCGTCAACGACGCGCGGGTGCGTCAATAGGAGGGAATCGTTGGAAGGCGATCATATTTTGGTTACACGCTCCTCTATGCCTGACTTTGAGGAGTACATCCAAGAAATAGCGTGCTTATGGGAAACCCACTGGCTGACCAACATGGGTGAGAAACATCAGCGCTTTGAGTCTGACCTCAAGCAGTATCTACATGTTGACAACGTAGCCCTGTTCACCAACGGACACAATGCCTTGGAGTGCGTGATCGAGGCGATGGGTCTTAAGGGTAAAGTAATCACAACTCCTTACACGTTTGCGTCGACCACGCATGCGATCGTGCGCAAGGGTCTCACTCCCGTCTTCGCTGACATATCGCCAGAGACCTATACAATCGATCCTTCCAAGATCGAGAGTCTCATAGATGATGAGACATGTGCGATTCTTCCTGTTCATGTGTATGGGAATTTGTGCGATGTCGATGAGATACAGCGCATCGCCGACAAGCACGGGCTCAAGGTTATCTACGATGCGGCTCACGCGTTCGGTGTCATGCGTGACGAAAAATCGGCTGCGTGCTTCGGTGATGCTTCCATGTTTTCATTCCATGCCACGAAGGTTTTCAACACTATCGAAGGCGGAGCGGTATGTTTCAGCGATCCCGACTTGCTTGAGCTGCTCAACCAGTGGAAAAATTTCGGTATAACGGATACGGAGTCAGTAGAGTACGTGGGTGGGAATGCCAAAATGAACGAGTTTTGTGCCTCCATGGGGATATGTAACCTGAGACATGTCGATGAGGAGATGATGAAGCGGCAAAAGGTTGTCGAGCGATACCGCGAACACCTGAGCGGGCACGAAGGCATTAAACTCTGTGCTGAACAGCCGGGAGTGAAACCGAACTACGCCTATTTCCCCGTGGTGTTCACTGAGGAATTCGGGGCCACGCGTGATCAGGTCTACGAAGCCCTCATGCGTAAGAATATCCATCCTCGTAAGTACTTCTATCCGCTCGTGAGCGACTTCGAGTGTTATCGGGATGTCTTCTCGTCTGATAAGACTCCCGTTGCGAAGTATGTGTCCGATCGCGTTCTTACGTTGCCTCTTTACGCCGATCTCAGCTTGGACGTGGTCGATGATATCTGTCGCATCGTTTTGACGTGTGTGCAGAAGGCGGATACGCTATGAGTCAGCCTTATGTGAGCGTTTTGGTTACGGTATATAATCACCGCGACTACATCGAAGAGTGCCTACGAAGCATTGCCATGCAGAAGACTACCTTTCCGATTGAGGTCATAGTGGGCGATGACTGCTCACCTGATGGGACGCAAGATGTTCTCCGTAAACTCGAAGAAGAGCTCCCTTCTTTCTTCAACATAATCTGTCGCGAGAAGAACATTGGCTCGTTGCGAAACGGGGAGGATCTCTATGATCGAGCGCAGGGCAAGTACCTCGTCGATTTCGAGGGCGATGACTTCATGCTATACGATGGACTTCTCCAGGAAGAGGTTGCCTTTCTTGATTCTCATCCCGACTACTCTGCGGTGTATACCAATTGCATCGTCGTGGGGAAAGATTCCCAGCCGCTTAAGGAAGGCTACCCCGAGTGCAAAGACTCTGATTACTCGTACCGAGAGTATTTCCTGAGTTGTCTGCCGGGCCACAACGGGTCTCGCATGAGTCTGCGTGAGGACTATATTAACGCGCGTGCCAAATTTCTCAGTATGAAAGAGTTTGAAAGCTACCCAGGGGACAGGCGGAACGCTTTTCTGTTCCTGACTATGGGTAAGGTGCGGTGCATCCAAGAACCCTGGGTCGCCTACCGTCACATACGGAAAGGCGGATCGAGCTATTCGGCGACGTTAAAAAAGGACAAGAGCTTCGCCCTCAACGAAGTTGGCTTTGGGAGGACCCTGGTCTCTTATGCGTTGATAACGGGGGACAAAGAAGCCATCTCTACCGCTAAGCAGACTTGCTACCGAATGAGATTCAGGTGGTGTCATGGGAAGTCAAAGGTCGAGAACTTGGGGGATATCTTAAGGGATATCAGCAAGGAAGATCGGAAGTTGCTGATGGTTACGGCTCCTCTGCGCTGGTATGCCGTGCTTATCTCGCGGTTGCTACGAGGTCGGGCTATCGTGTAGGCATGCGACCTGTGTCATTGTGACTTGTGGGAGCCCTTTCTGTACTATAATGTCGGAGGATTTGCGGCGGCGCTTTGGCTCGGCCGTGTTTTCCTGCGGGTTCAATGTGCGGAGAGGAAGTAGTGACGATGGGCAGGATGTCAAAGGAGAGTTCGTCTCTTCTGATTAAATTGACGGTAATTGTCTCGTGTTTGGCGATTGCTTTGCTGGCAAGTAGATGCTCTGGGATTCTGCCTTTTTCGAATAAAGAAGCAGTGGAGGTTCCCGATGTGGTGGAGCTGATGGCCGATGAAGCGAGGGATGAGATAGAACACGTGGGTCTTGCCTCAAAGATTGGTAGCCAGGAGTACTCCTCGGAGGTTCCAGAGGGAAGGGGGATCAGTCAATCTCCTTCTGCTGGCAAGAAGGTTTCAAAGGGTACGACGGTGGAATTCGTGGTTTCCGAGGGAGTAGAGCCTTCTGCTCAGTCTGCCCAGCCTGTTGTGTCGGATGATAACGAGGACACAGAGGTGAACGCGAGTGAGAGTGTTGGTGGGAATGTGGCCGTGTCTTCCGGCTCGGGGGCGGTGAACTATGGGTATTCGGGAATGACTCATGCTTCGGCGACGTCCTATCTTATGCATGACAACGGAAACAACACGTCGACGTATTATCCTTCGAATGCTATTGATGGGACGCTGCAGTACTGTTGGGCAGAAAGCTCCGGAGAGAATGGCTCCGGCCAGTCTATTACCCTCAGTGCGGATCAGGTTCAGACCATTGCAGGTATGGTGATCAGCTCCGGCTATCAGAAATCCAGCGCCGTGTACTATGACAACGCGCGACCACAAAGCATCGGCGTGTATGCGGATGGAAACTATGTCGGCAGCTACAATTTGTCGGATGCGGGCATAACCACCCAGACCATCACGTTTGAGACTCCCGTCAACGCAACATCGATAACGGTCTCGATCGAATCCGTTTATCCAGGAAAACGATACAACGATTGCTGTATCTCGGAGATCTCCTTCTTTGGGATTTAATCCGAGGAGAGCGAAAGGGACGGTGTTTTCGTGTCGCTCTCGGGCTCTGGTCTTAAATGCTCAAATTGTGGTATCGAGGCGTCTCTTCGCCATAATTCTGCAATGAGTGCGGCAAAGATCTGTGAAAAGTATATTGGTGAATTAGATGGCAGATAACGAAGCATTACTCATCGAAATCGGCAGCCGCAAAAGCGATGCGACCAATGAATGCAGCTGGTTGTGCGAGGCAGCGTGCGCAATCTACTTGGGTGAGCGAGATCGTCAAGAGGATGCAGCGTTTTTGGGAGATGCTGCAATATACGCCCGCAAGCAAAACTCATTTTGCTCTGTCATGCGGGAAAAGCGATACGAAATTCCCAGTGTATTTGCTGTAGCAGATGGAATGGGTGGCCATAATGCCGGTGAAGAGGCAAGCGACATCTGCATTGCTAATATCGCGAAATATGCAAAGACCCTGTCGAAGGCGAAGTCGATACAATCAGTTGCAGAAGGTATGCAGCGAGCAATAACGTGTGCTTCGAAGGAAATGGAAGAAGCTGGTCACGCAGACGCAAAGAAGAAAGATATGGGCGCAACGCTAGTGTCTTTTGCGGTATGTGATGATGGCTGTGCGGTCTTAAATATTGGGAATAGCAGAGCTTATATCCAACACGACAGGAAGCTACAGATGCTATCTAGGGACGACACAGAAGGTCAACGGTTTTTGGACCTGAATCTACTTGAGCAAAGCGAAGTCGCTAGACATCCTGACAAAAATAGACTAACGCAATATGTGGGAAAGGCTGAGCCTGGTCTGATTATAAGAGCTCACGTTCGGTTATTTGATCTTGAAAGCCAGACAATTCTGCTTTGTACAGATGGAATAACCGATACGCTGTCAGAAAGAGAAATTGGGGAGCTCCTTGAGTCTGGCGAGAGCTTAACGCAGCAGTGTCAAATCATTGCAGATAGGGCGATAGCGGGCGGAGGAACTGACAATATGACGGTATTGCTGGTGAGGATTGATCGGTGTAAGCATGAATGAGAGTCTAGTTGGGCAAAGCATACTTGGATATCAGATCGTGGCCGAAGTTGGGTCGGGCGCGTTTGGGACTGTGTACAAGGCAATAAAGAGCAATGTGCTCGGGCAATATACAAGAGCAGTTAAGCATATATCTTTGCCGACACATAAACAGTACGCTTCGATATTAAGCTCTATGGGAGGTGATGTCGAAAAAACCGAGCGGTATTTTGCGGAAGTATTAAAGGGAATAGCGAAGGAAATCGAGCTTTTGGCTAGATTGTCCGAAAAGAAATCAGCTCATATAATTCGATATTACGAAAGCGATTTGCAAGTGCGGGAGTCGCCCTTACGTTATGATATTTACATTCTTATGGAGTATGCGACGCCGCTCGTCCAACACATAGAGGACAACCGTGGGTTTGCTGTAAAAGATGTCGTTGACATGGGGATTGGCATTCTTGAGGGAATCAAGGTTTGTCACGATAACGGCGTAATTCACCGCGATATAAAAGAAGACAATATATTCGTAACGAGAGACGGAGAGTATGAGCTAGGTGATTTCGGTGTATCAAAGGTTCTAAAGGACAGCTCTCGGGCTGAGTCGCTCAAGGGAACACCGAATTACCTTGCTCCAGAAGTTTACTTGAATAAGGGTGGGTATACAAAGTCGGTGGATCTTTATTCGTTGGGCATTGTTCTGTATCGTCTTCTCAATCATGGTAGAAACCCCTTTCTTCCTTCCTATCCGGAGAGATACTTGGCTGAGGATGAAGATAGGGCGTTTGGGCTACGCATGAACGGAACAGTAGCTCCGCCCCCGTTGATGGGGAATGATGCATTGCGGAGTGTGGTAGTGAAGTCTATAAGAAATGAGCAAGAAAGATACCAAGATGCAGAATCTTTTCTCTCTGATCTTAAACTTGCCAAAGAGAAGTTAACTTCTGTGGAAGCGGAAGAGCTTGTAGGACTATCTGCAGGAGCGACAGGTAAAACGAATAATGTTAATAGGATTAAGGAAACATGCTCAACGATAAGGGTGGAAATAAATGCAGCGAGTGAGGAAGGCGCAAAAAGTAGCGTAGGGCAAAATGCGAATAGCTCAATAGATATTTCTTCATCTGGCTCTGGTGCTGTCGTTGACTCTAGAGAAAACCAAGTGGATGGCACTTGGAATGAAGAGTTGGTGCAAAGTGTTATAAAAGAAGAGGTCGATAAGCAAACGGAGCGTGTGAGTTGCACGACTAGTGTGTCAGAGACTGAAACGAAAAACCGAAAGCGTGATTGGGCTGGCAAAAGTAAGATTCTATTGACAGTTGTTCTCGCGTTTCTGGTAGTCGCGGTTTTTCTTAGCCTTCCTTTAAATATGTTCGTATCCTGCTTGTTTTTATCTATCGCAATAGGCGAGCTGGTTGCGCTGCTGTTTTCCGTTAGACGCTCATTTAAGAGCCGAGATGGTCAAAATGGTTCAGATTCGGATTACAACGTGCAATTAGCCCTTGCGGTGACGGATGCCATTTCTGCTCTATCGAATAGATCTAGCACATATAGCGAGGCAAAAGTAAGGCAATGTATTGACGAGTTGGCCGTATTGCAAGAGCGCTTTCAGTATGAGGCCAGATTTGGAGACGTTGATGCTGTTGGGGTGATGGCCTGTGAGGATGAAATCAAAGCGGCGCTCAGTTCCCTTAAGACACTTAGCGAAGGTCTTAATACTTATGGAGAAAACGGACTTGAGCGAATATCTGATTTAACCAAGCAAATTAACGGTCTTTTGGACAAGCGGCGCACACTGCTTCGACATTAGTCTGGATGGCGAGAGTATGGTGACACTGGATAGTGACAAATTGCGTATGAGTGTTGAGGCATGTGGAATCGAGAAAACGACAACGTCAGCTTATCGTCTTACCCTGATATCGCGTAGTAGGTCATATGAGTTTATGTTGCCCTCGATTCGAGAAGGTGCAGATTCATTTTACGTTGAAGGCGAGTCTCTCATCTCGTGTGTTGCCAGTGATGGTGCATGGTACATGAGTGGTGCGAGCGCGGTTATGTTGGATAAATCAAACAATCGGATCACTTTCGCAAAAGTCGTTGATGGTGGTTTCTGGTATATCGCCCATGCGGGAAACCGGAGCATTCTCATCGCTGAGGCGCTTACGTTGGCAAATTTTGGATACGTCCGATATCGCATACGTGAATCAGTGCAGTTGAGTATTGGCAGAATGAACGACAATGACATAACGTTTTTTAATCCTTATATATCGAAGCGGCATGCTCTGGTGGTCTACAAGCAAGGATCATTTCGCGTTGAAGATGTTGATAGCACAAATGGTGTCTATGTAAACAACCAGCGAATAACATCCCAAGAGTTAAAGCTTGGAGATATAGTAGACATCCTTGGGCTAAGACTTGTGATAGGCACAGACTTTCTTGCAATCAATTCAAAAAAGAATGGTGTAAATATATCCAGTCGTTATATTGAAGGCTATGTGCCAACAATGCCAATGGACTTGCTGGCAGTTGCTAATAATACAGATCACAAAAGGAGTGACCTGTATTTTAATAGACTTCCACGAAGGCGTACTCCGCTTAAGACGACAGATATAGAAATAGAAATGCCTCCATTTCCTATAAACGACAAGAGCATTCCTCTTATGCTGCGCATGGGAGGTTCGGCAGTATACGGGGCTGCATCGGCATTTATGGGGAATCCTTTGATGCTCTTGAGTACGATTCTGTTTCCTTTTTTGTCGGAGAAGTACACAGAGAAACAACGTGCCGAGTATGAGGAGCGTCGTGTCTCCGCTTATTCGCGGTATTTACGACAAAAAGCTAGAGCGATAGAGCGCGAAAAGGAGTACGAAGAGCTGGTGCTTCGGGAAAACTATCCAAGTATCAATACAGTCTTTGATCTTGCGATGAATAGCAGGCGATTATGGGAAAGACGGAAGGAAGACGATGACTTTCTAAAGATACGCGTTGGCGTAGGCGAGTTACCGATGATCGCCAAGGTTGTATATCCAGAGAAGAAGTTGAGCTTGGAGGATGATGAGCTAGAGAATAAGATGTATGAGCTTGCAAATAGGCAAGTGATTTTGCGAAACGTTCCTATTGTGGTTGATTTTGTTAAGTACAACTTCTGCGGAATAACGGGTGATTACGCTGCTCGAATTGAGTTTGTTAGACGGTTGATTGCTCGTTTGGCAGCGTTGTATAGCTACGATGAGTTGAAGATAGTTCTTCTTGCTCAGCCCCAAGATGTAGAGGAACTGAAGTTTGTAAAGTACCTTCCTCATTTTTGGAATGATCAAAGAACGATGAGATTTATCGGGACCAACCAAGGGGAAGCGTATCTGATAGGAGAGATGTTGTCTCGAGAGATCGAAGAAGACCTTTCGGTATGCCGCCAACTGAACTCCATACTGAGGGAGCATCCGTACTATTTCGTTGTTGCTTTAGATAAGCTGTTACAGGATTGTGTGGAAGTTCTTAAATCGTGCGCACAGTTAGATGATAACTGTGGACTTACGAGTATTTCTGCTTTTAACGATATACCTAAAGATTGTGCTGTTCAAATTGCATTGTCGAATAGCGGAGAACACTCGATAATTAATATCAGAGATATTGAGGAGCCGGTTGGCAATTTTGCTCTCGATGATATAGACAAGACGATGTTCGCTGCCTGCATGAGCAAGGTTGCTAATACCACTCTCAAAGCAGTAGATGCAACATACTCTTTGTCAAAGTCTTTGTCTTTTTTGGAAATGTATGATGTTGGTAGGATCTCAAATCTCAACATATTAAAGCGTTGGGAGGAAAGTGACCCTGTGGCGACATTGGCAGTTCCGGTCGGAGTTGATGTTGCTGGGAACTCATTCAATCTCGATCTTCACCAGAAATTTCAAGGCCCTCATGGTCTTGTTGCAGGCATGACCGGGTCAGGGAAAAGTGAGTTCTTGCTCACCTATATACTTTCGCTGGCAATAAACTATCGGCCAGAGGAAGTATCCTTTCTTCTTATAGACTATAAAGGTGGTGGTCTGGCTGGAGCCTTTGAAGATAAAGCTCGAGGACTAAGATTGCCACATTTGGCAGGCACGATAACGAACTTAGATGGCTCTGCGATACAAAGATCCCTTTTATCTCTACAAAGCGAAATCCTTCGGCGACAGCGTGTTTTTAACGAAGCGAAATCAATTGCCGGCGAAAGCACTATGGATATATACCAGTACCAAAAATTGTTTCGTCAAGGCGTAGTTATTGAGCCGATATCTCATTTATTTATCATTTCCGATGAGTTTGCCGAGCTGAAGGATCAACAGAGAGAGTTTCTCGATCAGTTGATTAGCATAGCGAGAATAGGAAGAAGCCTTGGCGTCCATCTGATTTTAGCAACACAAAAGCCCGGTGGTGTTGTAAATGATCAAATATTAAGCAATACAAAGTTCAGGGTCTGTCTAAAAGTGCAGACAAAAGGTGATAGTGTCGAAATGTTAAAGCGTCCGGAAGCAGCAGAGCTTCAGGATATTGGGCGGTTTTATCTACAGGTTGGATACAATGAACTATTCGCTTTGGGTCAATCTGCGTGGAGTGGTGCGCCTTATGTTCCTCAAGACAGGGCGACAGCGAAGGTGGACAAAAGCATCGAGATTATAGATGAAGCTGGGCAAAAGATAACCGTGTCTAAATTAAAGGAGCCGGAACGCTTAGCAGAAGGCTCTGAATTATCGGCTATAGTGGCAGAGTTGATTGAGATTGCAAAAAGTGTTGGAAGTATGGCGAAGCAATTATGGACGCCGCCGCTTCCAAGGACAATTGAGTTGCAGAAGCTGAACGCCATAGAACAGCAGCACTCTATGACACCGATCGTGGGAGTGTTGGATGATCCGGAAAGACAGGTGCAAGCCGCGTTTGCTATGGACTTGGCCAAGCGTAATCATTTTCTTGTTGTTGGCGGGGCGAGAAGTGGGAAGACCACACTCATACAGACGATGATACTTCGTTTGCTAGAGAACTTTACGTCAGATGAACTCAATTTGTACCTACTCGACTACTCGAGTAGATTATCGAGTATGTTTCTTCAATTTCCACACTGTGGAGCCGCATTGTTTGAAGCTGACGAGGATAAGATAGAAGCTTTTTTTGGCCTTATTGATGAGCTTGTAACAGAAAGAAAAAAGCAATTCTCAGAAATGGGTATTGACAGCTTTGGGGCGGCTTGCGAAATACTGACTATGCCGGTCATATTGGTTGTGATCGACAATTATTCTGGTTTTAGCGCCAATAAGAAAGGGGAGGCGTATGCCTATCGCATGGACGAATATCTCAAAGCTGGTGCTCAGTACGGTATCAAGTATGTTATTAGTTGCAACCATCCGAACGAGATAAATATACGAGCAAGGCAAGAGATAGACGGTCGTATAGCTTTGCATGCCAAGGATAAATACGAATATGAAGAGATTCTTGGCTGCCGTATAAGTTACACTCCGCCAGAATGTCCCGGACGGGGACTCTGTGTCATCGATGAAAGACCATTGGAGTTGCAGGTAGCTTGTATCGGATCGGGATTGGATGCAAGTGGCCGATCCCAAGCTTTAAAAGACGAAGTGAAGAAAATGGCGCGTAACCGTGGGTATGGAAACGCTGCGAGACGATTACCTGTTATTGACAACGAGATTTCGTATTCTGAATTCTGCAAGATGGGTAAACCGGGCACGTTTCCGTTGGGATACAGTCTTGACAATGCTAAGTATGTCGAGCTTCCACTAAAGCAGTTTACTCCTTTGTCGATATACTTTGGTAGTCAGGCAAGCCAGTTACCCGTGTTTAATAACGTGCTTTATATGGCAGCGCGAGAAAACATGGTTACCTACATGGTTAAACGTGTAAATCGAAGCTTGGTTTCATCGCTAATTCCAAAGGAACCGAAGTCGACGTTTGAGCCGCTTGAGTCTTCAGACGAAGGAGTGGAGAGATTGATTCGCTGTCTGGCTGCAGAAATGCAGGCAAGGCAACAGATTTGGGATGAGTATAAAGATCAGTGTTCAGATAGTCAGAATAGGCGTAAGTCATATGATTATTTGCGCGAGATGACGACTCCTTGGCTTGTTGTTTTCGAAAGGCTTGAAGACGTTGCTAATCTGACAGATGAATTAACACAGCTGCTTTCGTCTCTTCTTTCGAAGTTCCATGAATTCAATATGTATGCGATAGGTTGCTTTTATCCAGACGATAAGTATGGGTTAGCAAATAAATCTCTGACGTCTGCATTTAACAATGAAGAGCTTGCCATGTTGTTCGGTGGGCGTTATTCAGGACAAAAGTGCGTTAATCTTCCAGGGGAATATGCGCGTGTAAGCGACGAAGGCCCATTTAATAAGTGTTTGATGAAGTATCGAGGGAAGTTCTATCCAATACAGATGCCATGTGAAGAATCTCAACCCCTGTTTGAGAGAGATGATGATCGATCCATATTCGATTAGAAATAGGAAGCTGAGATGATTGATAGGAATCTACTATGCGAATGGTTAAGAATATGCAAAAAGCTGAAAGAGCTTATCGAGAACGACTCGATGGAGGTCGGAGCGTGCTTGAACGGAAATCCCTTAACGGACTATCAGGATGTAACAAATAGAGAACTAGAACTTCTCGGTAGATGTGAAAGACACTTTGAGAGGATGTGGTGAAAATGTATGGGTAAAGAAAATGCTATGTTCGAATGAGCCTACTAATAATGCGATGGACAATTAGACAAAAGGAGAGCAATCATGTCCCATGACGTAGACTTCGATGTTGCGGCGGCGAACAGCTGGAAAATAGAAGTCGAAATGGAGCTCGACAAAGTTAGACAGGTGTTAGATGAAGTGGCAGAGCAATGCACGACCATACCAGGGGAGCAAGACACCATTATGAAGGGCATCGAAGAAACGGGACGCATTATGCAAGAGCAATGGGGCAACCTCTGCGGTGGCTTCCAGCAAATGTGCTCAAAACTCGGTGATCTCATTAAGGGTCGTCAAGCTTCAATAGAAAAGGTTGCCGACAGTATAGACAGCTACAAGAGCAACTTCCATCTGTAAGAGCCAGGAGAATGAATAATGGACAATCCGATTGTTAAGTACACGAAGTCGCAATATACGGCAAAGATTTCCGAGCTGGAGGGCTGCATCGGTCGCCTGGATACTCATTTAGAGACATTGGAAAGTCTCAAAAACAAAGTAACTAGCTTTTGGGATGATCCTCAGACGCCCGATTACCTTAGACAGCTTACTGTAGCAATCGTTAGCGTAAGAAACGCTAGGGATCGTACTCAAAAGCTGCTTGCTGAATACAATGGCATGGTCGAGGAGATGTCGGGTGTTACAGCGATGACGACGGGTATCATCGATGACATTGGAGGTATTATTGGCTCATTGGGAATCAAAGAGTAGCGGATGCGCTTTGCTGCTGATATTATTGGGTTGAGGAAGCATTGTGCAGTTATTCAGCAAGAGCGAGTTTTAGTAGATCAGTTGTTGAATGAGATCGAATACTGCAAAATACAGCTGATTGATTTAGCCCCAACTGATATATGCGCCTTAGATTCAGTTTGCTGGGATCTTCGAAATCTGAAAGATAGCATTACGTTCAGAATGCGTTTTGTGGAAGAAACAGCTGATGAAGTGCAGAAGATGATAAACCGTGATTTCGAATTGGAGCACGAATCAAATAAAGTGTTAAAGCTGCTCGGAATACGGAATTGGGGGTTTTGAAGGATGCCCATGGAGAGAATGCTCGTACATTTTCGTGTGCCTGCCGCAGGGCTAGAAACTGATATATTTCTGCCTCGATACATCAGAGTGGAAGAGGCTATAACTTTACTT
>NZ_JAAKEB010000025.1 GCF_011038965.1 Adlercreutzia sp. ZJ141
CGTTCTACCTGCTCGCGTCGCATTGATCTTCTTTCTTGCGGTGCCATCGTCACTTCCTTCCATCAGGTTGCAACAATTGTGGCACCTATCGGCTAGAAGCTAAATATGCGGGTGTTTTGACGCTCACATCTAATCGGGGTCTTGGGAGAGCTTGACCCTCCCCCAAGACCCCTATGGCAGCCCGTACCCTCGGAAAGTTAGAGGAACATGAAGAACACAGGCAATACCACCGTAGGAGTAAAAGCGCGTCTATACGAGCGCATAGCGATTAGGCTCTCGGTCAACCGGCCATTCAGACAGCTGGGTAACGAACGTTAAACAGGCTCTGTAAGTGCTGTTCACAGTCGGATCGTCAAACAGCTTATACGTGCAGCTGAGAGGCTATGGTCTCTGCTGCCCTCATACCTGAGAAGACATTAGTACCCATGCAGGATCCAGGAATCTCAATCTTATAAGTTTCCCTATACAGCTGCGAACTATCCGTTCCTGCAGCAAAAAGACCTTCGACAACACTGAAATCGTTACGAACAACACGGTAATTACGATCCACAGCAATGCCTCCTATTGAGCCATGTCCAACCATCAGTTGATGCGCCGCAAAGAAGGGCGGAGTATCAAGTTTGATAAGGAAGCTAGGATCTTTCAAATAATCTGCATCAATCCCAGCATCACAGTGTTCGTTATACCGATTGATGGTTGCAACCAACTGCTCATTATCGACACCAATTAAATCAGCAAGATCCGCTATAGAGTCTGCCATAAGAAGCTCGGAGTCACCAGCTTCCGCAGCTGCCTTGGCTGCATCCAGCCAGCCTTTACCAGCAGCCTCGATTGCCTTAGCATCGTAAATCGCAAAAGTATCCTTCTGCTCACGCACAGGGTTAAGAACGGCTAGCGCGGCGGTTTTGGAACACCCCTCATTGGTAAATCGCTCAGCATCCTGGTTTACCCAACAACCATGACCGCGTTCTCCCAGCTTATAGAGACTCTCATCTTTACCATAGCAATAGAGATGTCCAAGGAAGCATCGCTCTGGTGCCACATTTCTTCCGCCCGCAGAAACGGCCATTGTGAGACCATCTCCCACATTGGTCATAATTCCATCGCAAATCCAACGACCCTCATACATAGTCGGGTGGTATCTTTCAACCATTTCAGGATTTGCTCCGTAACCACCACTAGCAAGAATTACTGCCTTACAGTTGAACTGAGTTACTTCATCTTCCTTAGAATTGGTCGCAATCACGCCAACCACTGCGCCTTTTTCATCTAACAGCAATTCTCTACCTCGTGTGTCAGTAAGAAATTGCGTATTAGGCTGGGCTAAAAATGCTTCTTCCATATGCGCAGAATAGGCATTTGCGCAATTATGATCTCCAGGAAACCAATGGAACGTCTCAAATCGTCCGATTCCTTTGTAGTTGTCAACAACGCCTGTGAACTCCACTCCCTTTTCAACAAGCCAATCAATCATAGCGCCAGATCCGCTGAAAAAGTCCCGCATAAACAGTGCATTAAGCCGATAATTAAAGAACTCATCATCGTGATGAACCAACTCAGCAACTTCAGCATCAGCCAAATCGATGCCTGCTGCTTTGCTCAAGCTACTGTTTACGGCGCAGATTCCCTCTGGCCCATAACCCCCGCGCACTTCGCTAGCCTCAATAAGAACTGTGTTGAGACCTTCATCGGCACACTTCACTGCAGCAGCCAGACCCGCAACTCCTGCGCCAACTACAACAACGTCTGCATCTACATCCTTTGTCACCCTTTGAGCAAAAGACGAATTCTGAACCTCGGAAACCGAATTATCTTCATCGGTCCGGGCAGAAGGCGAGCATCCGCCAAGCGCACCCCATACACCCAAACTCGCTGCCCCAACAGCAGCTCCAGTCAAAAAACTCCTTCGAGTGATTTTTCCACTCATTTCAAACCCCTTCCTTACGACATCAGCCGTCTTTAGCTGATGTCAAAATCCTATCAGGGTTACAATGAGCTATAGCATTAAGGGCAGTTTAAGATTCTTTCTATTGTTTAAGATTTCTTCAACCTAGATACTCCACGCTAAGTGAATGTATAGCCCTTCCCCCACACGCTTTTTATATGTTCGGGATTAGAAGGGTCTCGCTCAATTTTTCTTCTGATGTTGCAAATATGAACAAAGACAGTTCTTGCGTCACCGCAATCATCGCTACCCCATATTGCCTCATAAATCTCTTTCGAGGTCATGTACTTGTTTGGATGCGTCATCAAGTATTTGAGAACCCGGAATTCTATTGGTGTTAAAGAGCGTTCATCTCCATCGATAATAATCATCTGTCTTCTTGCATCCAATATGAAATCCGATGATTCATATAATCCAACATCGACTGTTGTTGCATCGATTCTTCTACGTCTCAGATTCGCCCGAATTCTTGCATTAAGAACTGCGTTATCAAATGGCTTCACGAGATAATCATCCCCACCCGCTTCAAGCGCTTTTACAATTGTCATGTCGTCGTCCAGGCAGCTTATAAAGATAACAGGGCAATCACAACGGGTGCGAATCTTTTTGCACACACTTACACCATCATCATCTGGCAGGAGAATATCAAGAAGCACAACATCGTACGTTTCAGTATCCAAACGCATAAGCGCTGCTTCAGCCGTTCGTGTATGAGTAAGCACATACTCTTCATTTGTAGATAAGAAGAATTGAAGAACCTCTGCGATAATATCATCATCCTCAATTAAGAGTATTTCGATTCGTTTCTCACTACTCATAACACCATTCTCCGTTCAGTTCGCTTGTTCTAAAAGAGGAATCTCAATCGTGAAACGCGTTCCTTCACCAACAGCGCTTGTTGCCTT
The DNA here is from genome assembly GCF_011038965.1 of Adlercreutzia sp. ZJ141. Taxonomy (GTDB): domain Bacteria; phylum Actinomycetota; class Coriobacteriia; order Coriobacteriales; family Eggerthellaceae; genus ZJ141. Next base: position 2,851 of record NZ_JAAKEB010000025.1, read on the forward strand.
AATTGTCCCTCTGTGAAGATCAATAAGATCAGCAGCAATAGAGAGACCTAGCCCAGATGAGTTCCTAGAATTGGTGTGACTTGCTCGATAGTAACGAGAGAATATGTTCCTTAGCTCATTTGGCTCTATTCCAATTCCATTGTCCTCAATCGACAAACCCGCAATACTACCTCTAGCATATGTTTCCACATGAACAACTTCACCTAATGGAGAATAGTTCAGAGCATTTATGACAACATTAGCTATAGCCTGCTTTAATCGCAACTCATCACCCCAAATAAGAAGCTCTGGAGTAGCACCATGCAATTCAGTTCGGAGAGTCACTTCTCGCTTTCGAGCACTATCAGAGAAAGACTCGACAACCTCGCAAACCAGGCGATTAAGGTCAACAACGTCACACATAATCGAGACCTGCCCATCTTCGAGTTTTGCTGACAAAAGCAAATCCTCGGATAAATCAGCAATGTAATCGACCCTTTCTTTAATAATATGTAATTTGCGTGCGTCAAAGGCTTGATCAGCAGCCACGCTCTCCAGTAAACCCTTCACCACAAATAGAGGACTTCTAAGGTCGTGAAAAATATTCGCCATCATTGCTTGTCTTTTACGATCTTGTTCTCGTATTTTTGCAGTTTGCTCATCAACTTTTTTATCAAGCGTGGAAATTAATTCCTGTCGCGAGATTGCCAACCGTTCTGCTTCCTTAAACTTATTTGAGAAGCGGTAGTTAATAAAGAGCATCGTCGTAATAGAAAACAAAACGAATGAGAGACGCAGACTTCGAATTGTTGTCAAAGCCAAGCTTTCTTGTAGTACGTTACCTGCGTCTACAATACTCAAAATGGCCTGTACTGCTAAAACGACCGCATATCCAACCAGAAGAATATAGGATCCTTGCTTATGCTTAGCCACACCCCATAGAACAGCGATAGCCCCCAGAGAGGTTATTAATATTCGAAAGAACTCCTTCTCAATGCTGTAACCAGCAAAAAAGAAGCGGAAGGCCAGGCAACATAAAGCAATTCCGTACCACGAGAACAAATGGGATAGCGGTCGTGGTATCGAGATATAAAGCAATCTAAAAGACGATACTGTTTGTAAAAATCCTAAAATAAGCAGCAGTGTCGAATTGTAGTCGAGCATTTGCATCACGCTTGCAAGATTCTTCGAAAGAAATTGTAGAAACAGATTCGAACTAACGAACACCAGCGCAACCGTGAATATGTCGTACACCATAAAGCTCAAGAAGTACGTCTCTTTCGGCTTAAACGCAAAAAGGGAAACTGCATAAACTCCGATAGCAATAAGTAATCCCATAATGAATACTTGAACACTCTCAAATAGTGAGATATACCCGTTTACTACACTCGTCAACCCAACATAAAGCCTGCGACTATCCCATCCTGAGTCAATCTCAATGGTAATAGTGTCGAACGCAGACAATGTGCCAAGAGGAATGGAAATCGCACTTGCAAACTGCTTGGTCGCATCCCAACGGTATTCCAGATTCCCATTGTGATACACCGATAAAGAATGTGGCGCAAATGCCAATAGAGAGATATCGGGTAAATCCGACCCTACACTGTATCGATATATATCATTGCCATCTTTGCTTTTGTCGTTGCTTTCAAGAGAGAAGATTTCCTGCGAATCACTTAAGCTTGCAAGCGAATCTCCTCTCAAAGTGAGACCGTTTAAGTTCACGATCAGCAACAACCCAAACGTAACGAAGAAAACACCGAGAAAAACCGATACAGCTTTAGCCTTTGGTTTATCGTAAAGCGGAGGGTAGAATTTAGATGATTTACCAGCGGCAAGAATGATGGCTTTCTTGTTGCTCATTTGATGAACCTTCGATAGTTGATCAGAAGACCTTTGCGTGGTAAAACAATGCCCGATCATTGCGAATCAGCCACACCAGCACATCACAGAAAAATCAATCGGAACCGCCCGCATGACATCAGCTACCACATGCGGACAGGATGGAAGTGCGTTATGCAAAGCCGAACAGGAAAAATAATCGTCCCGCCTGATGCCAACGTATGGCCGCATGAGATGGAAACCGCTCGGGCGCTTGCAAAGTCTGGTCTCATCGTTGAATTCATCAGGCGTAGCGAAGAGCAGCATGTGGCATCTGCGGACGTCCTCATCGACGGCGTAAAATGGGAGATGAAAGCACCCACGTCCTCAAGTATGAAATCCCTGCAGCGAAATCTACACAAAGCCCTCCACCAATCACCATGTGTCATTATCGATTCGAGACGTATGAAGGGTGTACCCGACCGGGCCATAGAACATGAGCTGAGAATGTTATCAGATAAGTTCAAAAACCTCAGACGATTAAAGCTGGTAAACAGACAGAGAAAAGTCCTTGACATAAAGTGATCGCATGGTACCATGCAGGTAAGCAAAGCGCTTGAACGGTATGTAATTTACCTCCCTCAAGCGCTTTCTTTATTTCTATAACCTCTGGTTTTCAGTTTTACGGCTCTCGCTCAACCTGACTAGCCCATTGTTTTGCCGCTTCAAGTTACATAGCGGTATCCGAGAGAATAGCAAACGACTCAAGTATTTGCGAGCAGTAGATGCAAAACAGCTCATTGCAGTTGCCCGTTCTGTCAGCAATAGCTAAAGCGTTCTTGTACCGAACTTTCATCCCCTCCACAAACAAAGCCGGAGGAAAGCCTCTGTGCATAAGGAGAATATTGACCATGCCCCTGGCCGATCTTCCGTTTCCATCCCTAAACGGATGCAACACAGTCAGCTGATGATGAAACCTCACTACGGCTTCAATGTATTCCGAGGCAGTCATAGAAGTTTCCTTTTCGAGCATAGAATCAAGGTTCTTTCTCGCAGCCAGAAACTCGGCTGGAATGTCGCGGTAGTCCATAGTCTCGAACTTAGCCCCCATGACCAGCGTATTAGACTCCCTATATCTTCCTCCGAATTCGGGATGAGGGGACAGGGAGAATAGTTTCTCGTTGAAGATCTTAGCATCATAGACAGAGATTCTTTCTCCCGACGAAACATGATCAAAAATGAAGTCGTATGCCTTTGCAAGCCCGGCAACCTCGATCAGGTCGGAATTTTGCACATCGCAATAACGACTTGAACTACCATTGATACGAAGATCAACTACAATCTCCGAAGCTGTTTCCTGGTCAACCGTAACGCCTTCCATTCGACTGTCGTGGTAAACGTAGTTTGCCTTGAATCGCTGGCGTTTCGAAGGGTTCATCTCAATCTGAATTATATCCTCGACAGAATCGAGTAGCTGCCTATACATAACAGCATCCGTCATGCCAAGCCTTCTACGCTTGGCGTCGGGTCCGAACGATTTCTTCAGCCGCTTTACATCATTGGCGGTTGAATAGCCTTTAAGGGCATGAAAGTCGAAAGCAACCCTATTCACACAAGCAGCGAAGCTAACCCCGAAGAAGTCAGCGATTTGCAAAACACCATCTGGTGTCACACACCCGTTCTTGCCCCTTAAGTCAATCTGCCGAGCCATAGCCGTCCTGGGCATCAGCAGGCAGGCGGCGAATTTTTCGGCATATCGTTCGATTTTGGAGCGAGATCCAATCGGACACACGACACCGGACCGCGCATCCTTCAAATGGTGACAGAGTTCGTGAGCGGCAGTGTATCTTTGCCTTGTTATCGGGCGGTTAAGGTTGATACCCACAACCGGGATATCGTCCTCACCCTCTGCTGGAATGTAGAGACCCTCGTATTTTTCGAAAGGTCGAAACGAAAACACAACCCCACAATCCCTCAAGATTTTAAATGGATTGACGGGGTATTCGGGCTCAGCTCCACCAAAATGATTTTCAAGAAAAGTTTCCGCCAAGAGTTCTGGTGTCATACCAGCATTCGCTAGTTGAGCGTAGTCCGTCTCCAAGGTTCTATACCTTTTCCTTCATGGCCCGCTTGAATTTGATGAGGTTGAGAATCTCCTGCTGATCTGCCTCGTCGAGCTGGTCGAAACCACGTGCAAACATCTGAGATGGCGTAGAGGTCTCGCTACCTTTGAGAAGATGATCTGCAGAAATAAGGAAGAGGTCGCTCAGCTTGCCAAGCTCGTCAGCCTTCACGCCCCTGCGGCCAGACTCGATTTCGGCCACGGCAGAGCGACCGATGCCAAGGTAGCCAGCAACGTACTCCTGAGACAGATGCAAGTCTGTCCTCGCCTTCTTAATCCTGCTGCCCAACTCGGTCATAACTGATCCCTTTCTCATTCACACCGCAAATACACCGACATGAAACTATACTGGAAGGCTATTATATGTCTGATTTTCCGACATTACAAGCATTAGACTCTAACCATGTTTTCCGCCTGTTTTTGCGTGGTGGGCCATTTTGTGAGTCTGCCCATGCCCCCAAGCCTTACAGTTTGGAAAGCAGGACGGGTGTCATTATTCAACGTATAGAGGGACAGGATGCCTTGCCCGTCCGCTGATCTGTTTGGGGTCTTAGGGAAGCTCACACCTCCCCCAAGACCCCTATGGTAGCCCGCACCCTCGGAAAGTAAGAGGAACATGAAGAACACAGGCAATACCACCGTTGGAGTAAAAGCGCGCCTATACGAGCGCCTAGCGATTAGACTCTCGCTTAACCGGCCATTCAGATGGCTGGGCATACGAGCACTCGACAGACTTTGTGATCGTTGTCTTAACTCAGGGCGCTGCATTAGTGACCTGTATAAGGATAGCTGGTATATCCCCGCAGACGAACTTGGATGCCCAGGTTTCTGTGCGATGCTCTCGCACCTCGAATCAATGGATGAGCTTAAGGTTGCCACGGCAGACCAAGATGTCATCTCTTTCTGAGAGGGGGGTGCCATGGAATACAGGAGACGCATATCAGAACCTAAGCCAAGTGCAACTGAACAAAGAGCACTTGAGCGCCTTTTATCAGGACAAGGAAACTCGATAGATGCAGAAGTAATACGACTGCTTGTAGGGCAGTGTGGCAAGTATGGGTGTGTGTATACACGACTATCGAAAACATCCCCTGGGATGAAGGAGTGTCCCGGGTGGTGTAGAGCACTTGAAGTATATGACGCACAGTGCAAAGCACGTGATGCTGCTAAAACCGGAGATACAGAATCAAAGACAGGAAAACTTGCTCGTGATGAACAGACTGCTTTGCGAGCATTTGAAGAGGAGAATCTCAGCACCAAAGATGTGCTTGTCCTTATGCTTTTATCCGAAAAGTGTGCGCGAGGTGGCTGTGCAAACTCAAATGACACCGATATACCCTGCCCTGGCTGGTGTGGTATTGCACACGATGCGTGGGATAGGTGGTGGTCATAATGAGAAGAAGTGCAGAGCTTATCGGCATTGATGGGAGCGCCTATCGGGTAGATGACATACGTGATGCTAAAACACACACCTCTGTCAAAGTCACTCGTATCGCCCAAGAGATACATTGCCCTGAGTGTAGGTGTAAAACACATGCCCACGGCAGCACAACCGCTACGGTCTATCACGCGCCTTACGCTGGAAAGCCTTGTCTTATCGCTCTTAAGAAGAGACGCTTTCGATGCCCAATGTGTGGTAAGACCTTTACAGAAGACCAGCCACTTCTCTGCCGACTTACACCTCACGTAAGCACTCGCCTGGAAGCATTTATTTTGGATGAACTGGGAAAAGGCAAAACCATCGCTGAACTTGAGCGCATAACTGGTGCTTCTAAAAACATCCTTACCAAGCTTGAAGCAAACGCACAAATGCCCAAACACTACTTGCCACACAACCTCTGTATTGATGAGGTTAAAGCATTTCCTAAAAGGATTGCAATCAGAAAAGGTGAGCCTCATATGGCAAGCTGTATCTATGATGCCGATGAAAAGACGCTCGTTGACATGCTTGCAGGAGATGATCCGAAAACCGTCACAGCGTATCTGGAAAGCTTCACAAAAGGCGAGCGTGATGCGGTGGCAACTATATCGTGTGACCTGAACGGCTCCTACATCAGCCTTGCAGAAAAGTATTTTCCTGGTGCAGTTATCTATGCTGATAAGACAGTATGTCCCGAGCGACAGGATCTGGGAGATCACCGCCCCGGAAAAAAGGGCCCGCCAGCCCAGACGGGATGCGACAATGAGATCCCAGTATCTGAATGCGGCGCGCAAGAACGCGCCGCCGTGGAGAAGGAGGACCCCCTCATGACGAAGTACGCCGTAGAGTCCGAGTACTGCTCCGTGTTCGGCATGGACGTCCACGCCAGGACGACCACCGTCAAGGGTCTCGACCGCTCCACGGGAGAGACCGCGACGAAGAGGTTCAACGACGCGCCGTCTCCCGCCGTGATAGCGTCTTGGATGAAGCAGAGCTTTGCCGGCCCCTGGTATGCGGCCTACGAGAGCGGCTGCACCGGGTTCCACCTCTGTCGCGAACTTCGTCGTGAGGGGATAGGCTGCGACGTGGTGGCCGTAAGCAGCATTGCGCGCTCCATCGACGACAAGCAGCGTAAAAACGACAGCAGGGACGCCGCACGCTTGCTCTCCGAGCTCGTGAGCATGGAGAAGACCTACACCGCGGTGTGGACGCCCGACCCCGAAACCGAGGCGATGCGCGATTTGTGCCGTGCGCGGGTGGCGGCGGTTGATGCTGTTAAGGTTGCCAAACTCCAGACCTCGGCTATCCTGCTGCGCCACGGCTACGTCTGGAACGAGAAGACACCTGATGGCACCCTCAAGAACTCGTGGACGAAGAACTTTGTTGCATGGATAAAGTCCGCCGACCTCGGCAACGCTTGCGCCGACGAGGCGCTCACGTTCAGCCTGCGCGCCGTCGAGGAAGGCACAGAGCGCGTGAAGGACCTCGAGGCCAGGCTCGATGCCCTCTGCGATCTGCCGCGATGGAAGCCCTACGTGGACGCGATATCGCTGCTTCGGGGCGTCGGCAAGCTGACCGCCCTCACCCTCGCGTGCGAGATAGGGAGCTTCCACCGCTTCAGGAGCGGGCGGGATGTGTCCAAGTGGCTCGGCACCGTGCCGTCCCATAGCGAGAGCGGGGGCAAGGGGCACCACGGAGGCATCACCAAAGCCGGCAACGCCGTCTGCCGCACCCTGCTCGTCGAGGGGATAACCGGCAGCGGGAGGTACAAGTACAAAGACAGCAAGGTCCTCAGGGCAGGCCAAGTCGTGTCTCCCGAGGTCAAGGCCACATGTCGCAAAGCCGACCGCAGGCTCGCCAAGCGCCGACAGCACCTCTCCGAGCAGAAGAAGCACCCCAACAAGGTGAAGATCGCCATTGCCAACGAGCTCATACGCTGGGTGTGGGCGATCGGGTGCATGGTCGAGGACGAGCAGGCACCACACGTCGCTTCGCGCCCTGCCTAGCTGCGGCGCACCTACCACATAGCATCCGCCCCGGCGCCGGCCGTCCGGCAGGATGAGGGAACCCGCGATTGGAATTTGCGCACCGCGTACGCGGCACGCGCGGGATAAGTGAAGACGATGATTCCCCATCGGCGGAAGGCCCTTACCGAACGACTGGAGTGCGGGCCGCGTGCGAGATCGCGGTACCCGCGGATTTGAGTGTGCGCCGCAGGCGTCTTCTAAACACGGACATCCGCTGCGCAGCCGGAGCGGGGCGATGCACATAGCTACTCCCAGCCCGGACTGGGAAAATCCGGGCCGGGAGGACTTTGCCTCTTGACAAGGCTCGGGACATATGAATTCCATGTAGCAAAGCTTGTAACAGAAGCTGTTGATGATGTGCGACGTCGGCTCACTCGTACCATCGAAGATGACATAGACCACAAAGAACAAAGACGTATCCTGCGCAAAGCCGCCAAGCTCATGCTCACCAGAAAAGACATGCTCAAACGGCAAAAAGAACGCGAATGCGTAAGATGTTCCCTTGAGTCTATCGGGGCAGATGATCTGAAACGAGCCTATCTTGCCCTCCAGCTTTTCTTCGAATGGTCTGATACAACCTTTGAAAGCCGGGACGATATGGAAACCGTTTTGAAGCGATGGATATCTATCGCTCGGCGCACTGATGTACCTGAGATGCGCACCGTGTCTAACACCATAAGCAGACGCAAAACCTATATTCTCAACGCCTGGGAATACGGGCGTACAAACGCGATAGCAGAAAGCTTGAACCGACAGATCAAAGACATCATTCGCACGTGTCGTGGCTTTATGAGCTTTGCAGCTTTGAGACGCCGTTGTTTGTTGGTGCTTGGACACAAACGAGAACCCAACAAGCCCATCCCGCTGTTTACAAGAAGCGACAAGAGAAAGGAGGGTGCTAGCTAGCGAAGAGGTCACATGCGATGGGTTTAAGGTCTCCTCCATACAGGTCGTAACATATTCGATTTTTTGGCTTTTGGTCATCTATTTTAAAGCTACTCTATGGAGGGCTTGGGTTAGTGTGCCCTGTTTTTGCCCCCAAGTGACAACTCGGGGTTAGATTCTCTTTGTTATACCTGATCAGTCATTGGATTTGGCTGTTTTTCCCACACGAATTAAGACTTACCCACCAAGAAGACATGTCTGCGAGAATTCGGTTTGTCCAGAATACCTAAGCCAGCCGAAAACGTAATCCCTCCCACGGAAAGAGTGCTTTTCAAGTATGCCTGTCATGAAATCAGTCACTTTTACCTTCACGATTCACGCAGCCGAATGACACATCTCACGTTTTGAAGCTTTAAACGTGGAAGACAAGGCCGGTTCCTTCCAAGCAGTACCAAAGCAAAAGCTCATCAAGGAAGTCTTTGGCGACAACACCCTGTGAGTCTACGGAAGTCGCCGTCTTACCCAATCTCATCACTCCACGGAGATCGCTTGGGCTTCTTTGAGCGTTTTCTTTACGAAGCCTGTTAACGTTGTACCAGGGCCGCATTCGATGAAGGTGGTGCATCCGTCAGCCCACAGGTTTTGAAGCGTGTCGACCCAGAGTACGGGGGACTTCACCTGCTGAACCATTTTCTCTCGCAAGCTTTCCGCAGTGGTGATGGGACACGCGTCAACGTTTAGGTAAACCGGCACAGTGGGATCGTTTAGCGACACTTCATTCAGTGCGTCTGCCAGTGCGTCAGCCGCAGGCTCAAGCAATTTGCAGTGAGCAGGAACGCTCACCGGAATCTTCACCACGCGAATCTTTCGTTCCTTGCATGCGGCGATAAGCAAGTCAACGGCGTCAGCTTCCCCACTCACGACAATCTGGCTAGGAGAGTTGTAGTTGGCACACTCAACATAGCCCTCCACACTTGCACATAAGGCACGCAAGTCCTCAGGATTCGCCTTCATCACCGCAGCCATAGCACCTTGCCCAACAGGCACGGCAGACTGCATAGCATCTGCACGAAGTTGAATCAGCGGAAACGCATCTTCGAGTGCTAAGCAGCCCGCAGAAACAAGGGCAGCGTACTCACCTAAGGAAAGCCCCGCAAAGCAGTCGGCAACCATCCCTTGAGCTTTAGCTACCTCATATGCAGCAAGGTCAGCCGCCAACACACAGGGTTGCGTGTTGTGTGTGAGGTTTACTTCTTCTTGACTGCCACTAAAGCACAGCGCTGCGATATCGCGCCCTAACGCATCACTTGCAACATCGAACACTCGCCGCGCAGCGGGAAGCGCCTCGTAGGCCTCTTTCATCATGCCGGGGTGCTGAGCGCCTTGTCCACTGAACAAAACTGCCGTCTTTCCCATAACTGCTCCCATCTGATTCATTTTCTTATAGGGGAATGTTGCCGTGTTTTTTCCAAGGCAGCTCCACCAGCTTGTCACGTAGTGCCTCAAACGCCTGTGCAATACGACTTCTGGTTTCTTCTGGAAGAATTACCTCGTCAACCAAGCCATTTGCAGCTGCGAAGTATGGATTTAAGTGTTTCTTCGTATACTCGTCTGCCAGCTCATCGCGCTTTGCGTCAGGGTTATCCGCCGCAGCAATCTCACGCTTGTGCATGATTTCCACCGCACCTTCTGCCCCCATAACCGCAATCTCTGCGATAGGCCAAGCAAACACAAGATCGGCACCCATCTTCTTACTGTTCATAGCAATGTAGGCACCACCATACGCCTTACGCATGATGAGGGTAACCTTAGGTACCGTTGCCTCAGCGTAAGCGTAGAGAAGCTTTGCGCCGTGACGAATGATTCCCGCATGCTCTTGCTTGACGCCAGGGAAATACCCCGATACATCAACCAAGGAAAAGATAGGGATGTTGAAGCAATCGCAAAACCTAATGAAGCGGGATGCCTTGTCCGACGCATCAACGTCAAGTGTTCCTGCAAGGTTAGAAGGCTGGTTGGCAACAATCCCTAATACATGTCCGTCAAGCCTACAAAGACCAACGACGACATTTCGGGCAAAACGCTCTTGAATCTCTAGAAAGCTCCCTTTGTCAACGAATGTTTCGATAACTCGATGCACGTCGTAGGCTCGTTTCGGATTATCAGGAACAACTTCTTCTAGGCGGTGAGATTCATCAACCGCCTCCCCTCTTACAACCGGCGGGTTCTGCCGATTGTTTTGCGGCAGGTAAGACAACAGTTTGCGAACGCCCATAAGACAGGCCTCGTCGGTGTCGTAGACGAAGTGGTTCACGCCAGATACCTTCGCATGAACATCAGCTCCACCCAATTCCTCGGGCGTGATTTCCTCACGCGTTACCGTGCGGATGACAGCAGGGCCTGTAATAAACATCTTAGATGTTTCGCGCGTCATGAACACAAAATCACAGATGGCAGGTGAATAACACGCACCGCCTGCACAAGGCCCGAGCACAACTGCAATCTGCGGGACAACGCCCGACATGCGAGTATTCCGCAAAAACATGCCGCTGTAGCCCGAAAGAGCACACACGCCTTCATCGATGCGTGCGCCACCACTGTCGTTGATAGAGACAAACGGTGCTTTCGCATTCATAGCCGCATCCATAACCTGGCAAATATTCTTTGAATGGATCTCGCCTAAACTGCCACCACTTACCGTGAAGTCCTCAGACGAGGCATACACCAACCTGCCGCCGACAGTGCCGTAGCCCACAACAACACCGTCACCAGGAACGCTGACTTTGCGATCCCCATAAACGTTTGGCCTAGCCTCGCGAAACCCGCAAATCTCAACGAAAGACCCCGCATCGAAAAGAATTCGCAGGCGCTCACGCGCGGTGAGTTTACCGCTGTCATGCTGCTTCTTAATGCGAGCGTAGCCACCCCCCTCGGCCGCTCTCTTACGACGGCCTAGCAACTCTTCCCTGTGCTCAACATCCCACATCGGCACACCTTCCGTACTCAAAAAGGGTACGCTCCCCAATCTCTATGAGATTAGGGAGCGTACCCTTGCCTTCAAACAACATAGCAACCTGATAGTTGCCATATAGCTTAGTCATCGCTTGAATGTGCTCTTTGTTTTGAAGAATCGGTTTTCCACCAACTCGCTCAAAACGTGTACCAGCCATGAATTGGTACACATCGCCATCTGAAACCTCTCCGACAAACTTCACCGCGCTTTCCTTCAGCGTCCAGATTTCAAGCGGAGTGAAGCTTTGTCGCTCTTCAACTGAAGAAACCTTAGAAAGCACCTTCGCAGGAACAACTCTGCTTAGCTCAATGTCACACCCGCAGGGCGAATCACTGAGCACCACCATCACACAGCCTTTGGTGTGGCTGACGGAAAAGTGAACTTCTGGACAACCCACAAACACCGGCTTGCCACAGGGCAGTTTTTTAACCTTAGGTGCACGGAAGCCAAATTGCGAGAAGAACGCATAGTCCAACAATGCCCATACGAGCCTCTGGTTCGCAGTCTCCGTCAGATAGGCGTAGCGCATGCTTTCTGCAGATCAGAAATACACTCAACCCGGGAAGCCGTCATACCCTCCCGGGTTGAGTACAGAGTATTCGCAAACAGACAGCCTTACTCCATGAAGTCGATGATGTCCTGGACGGTCTTGAATCCCTTGATGTCCTCGGAGGTCACCTTCTTGCCGCACTCGTCATCGATCATAACGATGATCGACAACTTGTTCATGGAGTTCCATTCCTCCATGTCTGCCAGCACGGCATCTGCGGAAATCTCATCGACATCAAGTGTCTCTGCAATCAGTTCAAGTTTCTCTTCCATTTTTCTTTCCTTTCTCGTTTTTCGCTATCGCAACCACAGTGATTACGATAATCTGCCGCCTGTTATATCGAATTCGACGCCCGTGATAAACCGCGAAGCGTCACTCAGCAAGAAGGCAACCGCATTGGCGATATCCTCCACCTCCAACGGAACTCCGATAAACTGAACCATTTCGAATTCCTTTTCGATATTTCCGCGTCCAACAGTCTCTATAGTCCTATCGTACATATCGGTTCTCACCCAGCCTGGCAGCACGTTATTGACCCGAACCCCATCTGCATACAGCTCATGCGCCATTGCCCGCATTGCACCATCGATTGCCGCCTTTGTGGAGCTATACCCGACTTTTCCCTTATCACCTTGGCGTGATGCAACAGAAGAAATACCGACGAAAGACAAGTTTTCGCTTCTGTACTTCCTCGATGTTACACACCGTGCAAACTCAACGTAGGAAAAGTAATTCACAGTAGCAAGTTCCTCTAGTTTTTTCGGTTTGAGCAGTCTCAAAGGTGTAATAGCACCCAAACCTGCACTATAAACCGCTCCATCTATGCGACCCTGATCGGAGCAGATGGATTTTATGGCCGCTTCGATGCCCTGTGGATTCGACAGATCAACTTGATAACAACGATGCCCAGCTCCATCCATAGACAACACAACATCGTCCATCTTTTCCTGGTTTCTAGCGACCAAACTTACTTTTGCACCAAGCTTAGAAATGTGGCGGCAAATGCCCGCTCCTATACCCGAAGAAGCCCCCGTAACAATAATGTGCTTTCCAGTCAGTTCCATTGGGTTAATCATGACTTACCGCCCCACCTTCGAAGACTTCGTCCGTTTCGATGATTCCCTTGAGCGCTTGAGGGTCGATGAGAGCATCAACACACCCCCAAGAAAGACCGATTCCGAAGCCGCACATCATCACACGCAGGGGGTCAGTGCCTTTTGGCTTAAGATCACAGAGCGTCAGCGGAATGGATGTGACCGAGGTATTCCCGTAGCGATCCATGGATATCGGCATTATATCGATGGGTACTTTTGCTTTTTTCGCGACTTGGAACAATATGAACCTGTTCGCCTGGTGCATGACGAAGCAGTCGTAGTCCTCCGGCCCTGCCTCGAGCTCTTTCATGAAGCGCTTCATCTGACGCGGCACTTCGGAAATGGTGAAGGAGAACACGTCCGTGCCGTTCATGTAGAGTTCGTAGTCGGAACGAACGTTCCCATCAATAGGCCACTCGACCCTGTCCGGGGAAGCACCACAGTTCCTAAACGCCCCAGAAGGAGTGATGATCGCCTTGAATCCGTCCCCGTCGGTGGAGAAGCACGCCGATATCGGCGCGGCACTCCCGTCCTTGGTGAGAAGGGTAGCTGCACCGGAATCGCCGAACAACATGCAGGCCGACTTGTCTTCGGGGGAAATACCTTTGTTCGAAGTATCCCCGACAAGCAAGAGGCAGTAGTCGGAATTGCTGCCGACCAGAAGCTGGGCGGCGACGTTTAGCCCGTAGACGTAGCCGGAACAGCCAAGGTTTATGTCAAACGCAATGCAGTCCTTAGATAAATCTAGGCGCTTATGGAGAACACACGCCGTGGCAGGAATCCGGTAATCGGGGGTCTGGGTGACAAACACCAGACAACCAATCTTTTCTCTCTCGACCCCCATATCAGTTAGAAGCTTCTCCGCAGCGGCGAACGCTAGGTCGGAAGAGGTCTGCCCCTCGTCAGCGACATGAACCTCCTGCACCCCGACCATACTCTTGAAGTCCTCGACCGCCTTCTCACCGAACTGCTCTTTCCATTCATCAGTTCTTCTCACGGCTTTCGGAACCGCGCACTGAATGCCCGCAATTCTCACGCCTTCTACCTTTGTCGTCAGCATTTAGCCTCCTATCCTCAGCAGAGCAGAGCCCCAGGAGAGCCCCACTCCAAATCCGCAGAGAACGACACGCGCGCCCTCAGAAATGCTCCCTTTGTCCATCGCTCGCTTAAGGGCAATGGGGACGGAGGACGAAACCGTGTTGCCTATGTCGCCCATGCTCACTTCTAACCGATCAGCGGGTATCCTCATCTTCTTTCGCAGGTAGCCGAGCATGAACTCGTTCGCCTGGTGGAAGACGAAACGGTCAACCTGGTCTTTATTCATCTTGTTTCGCTCCAGGAGCTTCTCGACGCTCTTCGGAACCACGTCAATGGAAAACGACATGATGTCGGTGCCGTCCATAAAGACATTTTCTTTACTGCGCGCGTAGCCGTTCTCGTCAACCTCGACCATACCCGTGAGTTCACTTTTGGGATTACGGAACATCCCTGCGGGGACGATCAGGCGGTCGTAGTCGGCTCCGCGGGAGCCCAGGTCGAAGTCAATGATTTCGGCGAAGCCGTCAGAAGCCACCCACGTGGCCGCCGCAGCGTCTCCAAAGAGGGTGCGCGTCGACTTGTCCATAGGATGAATAATCTTCGAGTATGTGTCCGCGGTGAGCAGCAGCACGTTTCGCGCTATGCCCGCGCATATTAGACCCTTTGCCAGGGAGAGACCGTAGACGTATCCCGAACAACCCAAGTTGACGTCAAGGGCGCCGCACGCCTCGGGAAGGCCGAGTTTGCCGTGCAGCACGCAGGCCGACGCGGGTAAAACGTAGTCGGGCGTCTCCGTCACGAGGAGCAGGAAGTCGACCTGTTCGGGCTTTAGGTCGCTACACTCAAAGAGCTTTCTTGCAGCCGCCTCGGCTAAGTCGAGTGACGTCTCCCCCTCTGCGGCGATCCTGCGCTCCCGTATGCCGGTCTTCCCCTCTATCTTCTCCGCGGTCCACTCGGGATACAGCTTGGCCAAATCGTCGTTCACAAGCACGTCTTGAGGCAGGTGATATTCAACGGCTTTGATGTAGGACTTGAGCATCTCCCTATCCTTCCAGCTCGCGCATCCGCCTTGCGGGGTTTCCGAGGACAGTCGTGCCCTTGCGGACGTTGCTGAATACGATGCTTCCCGCTGCGACGGTAGCGTCGTCGCCCACCTTGCGGCCCGGAACCAAGAAGGCATGACCCCCGATGTTGACCCTGCGGCCGATATGGCAGTTGCCGCTTATCCCCGTGCTGGGCATGACGCTCGCAAAGTCTCCGATCGTCGAATCATGACCGACCGTCACGCCCGAATTGAGCAGGACGCCCCGACCTATTTCGCAATTGACGGACATGCTCACGCCCGGATAGAAGACGCAGCCAGGCCCTATGGCTGTTGAGCTAGGGATCTCCACATCAGGAGCCACGATCGACTCGAACACGACGCCCCGACTTGCGAGGCTCGCCTGCAGCTTCGCCCTGGTCGCGGCATGCCCGACCGTGCAGGTGCAGAGAACCTCGTCTCTGTGGTTTATCAGCCACTTGCTGCTCCCGAGCACAGAGTATCCGTTGAGCTTCGTATCGGGATCGAATACTGCATCATCGACGAACCCCAGGAGTTCGTACGTCAGAGAGACCGCGTTGATCCTCTCTACAAGCTGAGCAACCTCTCGGCCCATCCCACCAGCACCGAGTAGAACCAATTTCTTTAGTTTTGCCATTATTCGTCAGTCTTTCTGAGCGAATCGTGGGTATTTTGTATGCCAAAACAGGCCATACAATACCCGAGAACCCCTTCTATGATCTTCTTCGAAAACCCCACCTATAGTTTGAAGCTCTTTTCAATGTCCGATAACCATCCAGGCCTCGTATTTCGAGCATCGAATATGATTTCAGTAGCTTTTCCAAAGTAGCGCCAATCTGAACAGGAGAGTATTGAGTTAAAGCTCCTCCATTAATAGCCGTTATCATCTCGCTGCGACGCATACCATAAGCGTACCAAGGGTTATCCGATGAAACAGAAACAACCGGAACAACCTGCCTATCAAAAATGCGATTAAACTGCAAGGACTGTTCATCACTTAGTTTGGGCATTCCCAGCTCTTCAAGCAATTCACGAAGCTCGTCAACGTTTGTTTTACTCTCTCCATTACAAACATTGGAGTTGAACTTACCCGTAACGCAATCGATAATTAGCTTCTGCTCAATATCTGCAATCGTTTTTTGAGTCATGACCACCGGCATAGCCGGTGGCTTGATTGGGCGACCCTGTAAGGGTCGCGAATGCCGGCGGCGGCAAGCCGCGATGGCCCAGCGCACTCTTGCCGGCCGCCCCTAAAGGGGCTGCGTTCGCACCTTACCGGTCGAACCCGCCGCCGTCCTCCTGATCTTTTATGTACTTCTTTATCGTGGCCTCGTTCAGCCCGACGGTGCTCACGTAGT
>NZ_JAAKEB010000026.1 GCF_011038965.1 Adlercreutzia sp. ZJ141
ACTACGTGAGCACCGTCGGGCTGAACGAGGCCACGATAAAGAAGTACATAAAAGATCAGGAGGACGGCGGCGGGTTCGACCGGTAAGGTGCGAACGCAGCCCCTTTAGGGGCGGCCGGCAAGAGTGCTCTGGGCCATCGCGGCTTGCCGCCGCCGGCATTCGCGACCCTTACAGGGTCGCCCAATCAAGCCACCGGCTATGCCGGTGGTCATGACTTTGACTACAAGGATGAGAGGTTGACATGGCATTATTCAAGAAAAATGGCGGGTTGATGAATGAAATCCGCTGCGACGAACAAGACTACCTGATTTGGAAGTGGAGACCACAAGGCTCTATCAGTGGTGTAAATTCGCGAGAGAATGCTATCAGGCTAGGCTCTTCGCTTCGCGTGCGCGATGGTTCTGTTGCTGTCTTTGTGTATAAGCAGAAGGACGGCACAGTACAGGACTACATTGAAGGTCCTTATGACCAGATTTTATCTACGAAGAACATTCCTTTCATAGCAAGCGCTATCGGGCTTGCCTATGATGGCGGCACTCCGTTTCAGGCTGAGGTTTACTTCATCAACCTTGCTAGTATTATACAGATAAAATTCGCCGTGCCTTTCTTCGATGTGTTTGACCCGCGTTTCTTGGACTTCGGCGTGCCCACGGCGGTTCGCGGAACGCTCACTTTCAATATCAAGGATTACAAAGGCTTTATCAAACTACACAGGATGGACGAGTTTAGCCCTGATGCTTTTCAAAATCAGGTTCGCGATGCTATCGTCCGATATGTGAAAGCGATAATAGCCAATGCCCCCATGGATTTCAATTTACCTGTCGTCCAGATAGATCGACGAATCACAGAGATAAATGACGCTGCGATGCCTGTGGTTGTCGAGCGTTTGGGGAAGGACTTTGGTGTTAATGTTACTGGACTTGATATCGCTGCCATTGAGATAGACAAAACGAGCGACGGCTTCCAACGGCTTATGGCAGTCACGCGCGACATTTCTTCTGTCACTGTTCAGGCGCAGACACAAGTAAACATCAAGAACTTGGAGGATCAACAACGCATCAATGCCGAGAACTTAGACGAGACACTCCGCATTCAGCGCGAGGAGACACAGTATGCTCAGCGCAAGCAATCGCAGACAAGTTATTTCGACGCTTATAAGTTGGAGCAGCAGGCAGCAGTTGGAATTGCTGGCGCAGAAGCCCTTGGGAACATGGGTGCAAGTGCGTCAATGGGTAGTGGATCTGGTGGTGGCGACGGTTTGAATCCGGGAGCTATGATGGCAGGTCTTGCTATGGGTGGGGCAATTGGTCAGAACATGGCTGGCATGATGAACGGCATGATGAACGGTATGAGCCAAACGATTGCGAAGGGGCAGACCCCTCCACCAATCGGTACCGGGCAAACACCGCCTCCTATACCCATCACTGCATATTACGTAGCGCAGAACAGTCAGCCTGCAGGACCATTCGATATGAGAACCCTTTCGCAGATGGCGAGAGAAGGGACTTTAACCGTAGAGACGCTTGTATGGAAAGAAGGAATGAGTAATTGGGTCAAGGCGGGCTCAGTCGAGGAGCTTGCCAAGACGCTTAACCCAATGCCGCCTATTCCGGCAGACGCTTCGACAGGGAGCAATGAACATGAGCAATGATTTCTTTTATTCCTTGGACAAACTCGTTGAATTTGGTCTTGGCGCAACAGTTGCGGCCCAGATGACCCAATCCATGAATAGCAGCATCGCTAACATGACAACACCTGGTGTAGACAATGGTATACAGATCAATGGCCAATCTATTTACTATGCTGCTATTGATGACGTGGCTGCTGGGCCATATTCGGCAACCGAATTAGCTCGGCTGATTGCGGATGGCAAAGTGTTGAAAGAGACGTATATTTGGAAACCAGGCATGATCAAATGGGATCTGGCTGAGAATCTTCAGGATGTTCTGCGCTTGGCGGCGTTGACGCCACCACCGTTGCCAAACGAGTAGGAGAGCATTATGGGTCTGTTAGATAGTCTTGCCGGGAGCGTAGGGAAAGCAATAACGAAAGAGGTTTTGAACGTAGCTTCCATACCCATCTCTATTGCAATTAACAACAGGATTGACGAGAAAAACGAAGAGTTCACGCACGCCCTCATGCAAAGTGAAGAATACCCGTTCAAGCTTCTAATCAAGCAGCGTGCATACGCTATCAGCGACAAGTTCAAGGTTTACGACGAACAGCGAAACGTCGTGTATAGAGTTGAGAGTGAGTTCTTTTCGACGTCTCCAAGTATCACTGTTTATGACAGCTGCGGGTGTAAGGTTGGTAATCTAAAGAAGAAAGCACTTTCATTAAGATCGCCATTTGAGAGATACCAAGGCGAGAACGTAGAGTTTGAGGTCAGGGTTAATGGCAAAAAGCTAGGATGCTTACGAAATAAGAAGCTGGGCGATTGGCTTGACGGGTTCGATAAGATCTTTCGAGAAGTTAAGGATAGCTTTGCCGGTATGCGTTACGAGTATGATTTCGTGGATTGGGAGTTGTTGTGTAAAAGCATGTCTTTTGACTATGAGATTCAGGAGAAAGATGGCTCAGTAATCGCGAAAGTTGACAAGAACCTTTGGAGCCAGAGTGATTGCTATGTAATAGGGTATTCCTGCAAGGAGAATGAGCTTCTGTACTTAATGATGATTCTTGCTGTGGATGCGTTGGCAGATGATAGAACTAAGAGGGAGTGGGTATCAGACAGTTTTTGGTTTGGGTCCGATGATGACGAATAGATTAGTTGTTTGGCGATTGTGGACGGTTTCGGTCTTTGGAAATAGTCGACGAAAATGACCTGATCCTATTGTCACATACGACGGAGACGATAACTGGGGAGACTAACGCATCGGTTCCTTGTGTGTTTTGGCATTTATGCGGTAAGCGTGGCAAGAGGAAGCACGTAAATGCCGTCTTCTTTGCGTTGACGTGCGTAGGGAGCTGCCCCTACGAGAACGGCCATAAATTCTGGCTCTTTGTTGCGGGCGGAAGGGTTAGCGGCAATTTTCGACTTAAGCCTGTTGAGGTTTTTTACAGCGTCGGGGACTTTCGATTCTCCGAGTTTGACTTCTAGTGCAGCCCATCTGCCGTCGCGAAGTTCGATTATCAAGTCAACTTCCAGACCATCTGCGTCAGCGTAGTAACTCACAGGCGATGTCCCTGCTCCGGGCAAGAGACTTGCATATACAGCAATATCATGGTAGCAGAGGGATTCGAAAAGCGTACCGAACAATTGCCCTTCCTGAATCAGGCGCTGGGGGCTCAGTGAAAGAAGTGAAACGGCCATTGAGGGATCGTCAAGATAGCGCTTCGGTTTCGTGCGAACCCGTGAGCGTGATTTCACGGGAGCATCCCACCCAGGAAGCTCGTCTAAAAAGAAGTTCAGGGCAAAATCCGAAAGGTATTTCGAGACGGTTTCTTCAGTAGGAACGACATCTCCAGCAGCGGCATCGTTGCAGAGTGTTTTGAGTGTCGCACTTGTGCCAAGGTTTCGTGCGAGCGACACAGCGATGCGCCGGGAAAGAACAGGATCTCGACCGAGCTTGCGCATGCTTACGCTGAAAAGGAGATCGAGGTATTCGCTGACGGTTCTCTGCGCGCGTGTCTCGGTTGCTTCGAGTAGGGCAGGCCAGCCGCCGTGGCAGATGGCACGAGCGTAGTCAGCAAGATTAAAGGCGGAGGAACATGGCTCGAATTGGCCGTCAAATAATCGAGCGAGGGATACCGTCTGTGTTGAAAGCCCCTGTTCGGCTAGGGTCATGGTTCTCATTCGGATACGAGATATTCTGCCAGCTCCGCTGTGTCTTTCTTCGGAGTTGTTGGGTGATGATGAGCCTGTAAGGATGTACTGTCCGGGCTTGTTACCCGAATCATCTACGCTGTGACGAACACGATTCCAGATTGCAGGCACGTCTTGCCATTCGTCGATGACGTGCGGCTGTTGGCCGAGCAAGGCAAGCCCTGGGTCTTCTATGTAGAGTCCAGAGCCTTCGTCGACACGGGTAGTGCTTTCAGCAAAGGCCGATGCTGTCCATGACTTACCCGACCATCGCGTGCCTTGAATCTCGATGGCTCCAAAGTCCTCAAGTCGCTGTCTTACTAGGGTATCGACGTGACGTGGGCGGTATCCTTTGGGACAGAGATTGGTGTAACTAATCATGGGCATCCTTCTGGTAGGCGATTGTCGAGGGCAGATATATTTAACCGTGTTTTTCGAGGAATTACAAACGTGTTTTTCGAGGATTCTGAACCGTGTTTTTCGAGGAGTCTGTACTCTTTTTTGGTTGGTGTGACAATAGGGTCAGGGCGGATCATTCTGTCACGTTTTTCAAAAACGTGACCTGACCCTATTGTCACACCGAGGATTTTGCGAACAAAAAAAGCTGGTCAGAGAGTTAGATCTGACCAGCGTTTATTCTGGAGCCAACGAGCGGACTCGAACCGCTGACCTGCTCATTACGAGTGAGCTGCTCTACCAGCTGAGCCACGTTGGCACGGCGTTGGGCAAAAGCCCCAAGCGCGAACATGAAGTATAGCGAAACGCTTGATTCCTTGCAAGGCATCTTCGCGAAAAAGCTTAACGCCCGCCTTAACGCCTTACGCCCCTTACGCTTTCGCCGCCTTCGCGATCAGCTCACCAAGGCGAACGCAGTCACCACTATGCATAATGCCCGGATGATCCTTGACGATGAGGGTACCCACTACGTTCAAGCCCGCATCTTCAGCACGTTTCTTCCAGATGTTCATCCATTCGCCGTGATTCCAGCTGTAAGACCCAAACAAAACCACCTTTTTACCTGTTAGAAGCGGTTCGACCTCGGCATACATAGGCTCGAATTGCTTCTGCTCAAGCTGCTCTTTCCCCATGGCGGGGCAGCCGAATGCGAATGCGTCGTAGGTATCGATCTTGGTTGGCGAGAAGTCGCGCGCCATCATAGTATCGGCGGTGCCGCCAGCGCGCGTGATACCCTTGGTAACTTTCCTTGCCATGGCGGCGGTGTTGCCGGTGCCGCTCCAGTACACAACTGCAACGTTGCTCATTCACAACTCCCACATGCGATTTCAGCCGCGTCCTATTGGCGTGGCTCCGTAGTGCGGAGCTGGAGGACCGGACTTATGGTTCGTTCAAGCAAATACTACCGAACCAAAGCGATAAGCCTTCTCGAAACGCTCATTTTGTCGACAAAGGTCACAAAATGTATCGACTCGTGGCATTTTGGGCGCCAAGCCAACTGCGTGTGAGCCATGCGGCGCAAGCGATAAGCGCAGTGCTCGCTGTGAGCGCGATAAGATCGGGAAGCGATCCCGACATATACGATACGCTTACCATGCCACTGGCACTGAAGGCGGGGCCAAGGTAGAGGCAATCAAACGCGGCATGCGCGACAACACAAGGCAGCAAACTTCTGGTTCGTGCGAAAAGACCCGCCATAATCATGCCGAACAGGAACGCTTGCAGTATCTTCAACAGGGCTTGCGCGCCCGCGATAGGGCTTTCGAGCAGCAGAGCATCTTGCAGGGAAACGTGCAGAAGGGCAAACAACGCCGCTTGTACAATTGCTGCAGCGCGAGCGGGATTTCGAACAGAACGCCACGAACGGAAGGCGCTTTCGAATGCCGTAAAGGCAATGCCGCGAAACAGTAGTTCTTCGAATACGCCGGTGAGCAGGCAAAGCGCCGCAGCAAGCGCGATGCGTACCGCAAGGGGATCAGTGGGCGCGTGCACCTGCGGGTTGGGAAACACGATGCTTGCAATTCCTCCAATGCACGCTGCTGCGATCATCAGACCTACTGCGACGGTGGCAGCGCGGCGCGTGCGGGTAATGTGCGTGCTGGCGGTGCTGACACGTTTACACTGCGAGTCGGAAGTGCTTTCGCTGCTTTCTCTGCCTTCGCTGTGGTCACTGCGGTGTGGAGTGTTACTGCCGTTATGCTTCTTTGCGCTGTCAGATATGGGAGCGGCGCTGGTAGTGACAGCCGTTTCTGTGGCGATGCCACATCTCTTGAGGTTTTGGTCAACGAACAGCACAAAGGACAACAGGGGTAGGGCGAGCAGTGCTTCTTGAATGGTTGCCTCGGCGAGCGTGGTCGCGGGCAACGTGTTCATCACGAAAGTGGTGTACGCGATTGCGAAAAGCAGTACGAGCAGTCTAGCTGACGTTTCATCACGGTTGTTGTCGTTAGTGAAAGAATCGTTGGCGAAGGCAGTTTCTTGCTCGGTTGCTTCCGATTCGCGATTTGCGTTCATAACGGTTCCTGCCGTTTCGTTGTTCGTTGGGTTTCTGACGGGAAGTATACTATGCGACATGGAAACACAGCATCGAACAACCGAGAGTGCATGGGGCGAGGCATCGCTTGCTGCCGACGCGCGACAAGCCGTTGCTGCCGACGCGCGCCAAGCGGTTGGTGCCGATACATGCCAAGCTGGTGCTGCCAACGTGTGCCAAGCCGCTGAAACCGATGCACGCCAGGTCGTTGTCACCCGCGCATCAGGGCGGGGTTTTTCCGGCTTGTCGTCGTTTACGCTGAAGGTTGTTGCCATCATTGGCATGACGTTTAACCATGCGGCGTACGTGTTTTACCCGTATTTGCCCTTCGGGATTCGTTGTGTCATGCTGGCGGTCGGCGGTATGACGTTTCCCATCATGGCGTTTTTGCTGGTTGAGGGCTATCGACATACGTCGAACCTGAAACGCTATGCTTGCCGACTTGCGGTGTTCGCCGCCGTTTCTCAGCTGCCGTACTGGCTTTTCCTGAGTCATAGCGGCAACGTTTTACTCACGTTGTTACTGTCGCTTGTCGTGCTGTGGTTGTACGACACAATGAGCAATCGTCTGCTTTTCTGGGGACTGTTCGTTCTTGCGACGGCAGCAAGTGCAACGTGCGATTGGGGTGTATTCGGGCCTGTTATGGTTCTGATGATACATGTGCTTCGGGGAAGCGCGAGTGCACGCGTTGGGTCGTGCTTCGGGGAAGCGGGCGCAGCGACTTGTGCAGACGAAGCTCAACGCGCGTGGCGGAAAAGCATCGTCTTGCCGACACTGATTCCCCTTGTCTCAACGGGAATAAGCGAGCTTGCAGCGGTTGTGGTCGATATCGCCGCACTGCCGTTTCTTCTGTACGCTGCAGTGGGTAATACGGCGGCGATTGGTTTGCTGCTTGCCTACAATGGAAGGCGTGGCCGGCCGATGAAATGGCTCTTCTATGCGTACTATCCAGCGCACATTGCTGTGTTGGGCATGGCGAAAGGGCTTTTGCTGGGCGATTGGTCGCTCGGGTTTTAGTGTTCCGAGTTACGAGTAATCGGCACCAAGTACAACCAAAAACGCGGTTTCGAACGGAATCGATCCGTCGCTTGCCTGCACCGTACCAACTCCAAGAGCGTCGGCTATCTTTTGCGCCGCTTCTTTGTCCTGTTCATTCGCATACATAATGATGGTTGAGGTGTAGTTGAATGAATCGGCGTTGTCGGTGGTGGTTGTTTCGAACCCCGCCTTGTCGATGGTTGCCGCAGCACTTGAGCTTGCACCCGACACGCCGTTGCCGTTCAAGACGGTTACGGTTGTTGAGCCGCTGTCTGTTGACGATGTGGCTGTGCCGTTGCCCGTCGAGAACACCGTGCCGGTGGCTTCGTCAACGTAGTCTTCCTCATTCGGAGGAAGACCCTGGTCAACGCGTTCCATCATGGCGGTCCATGCGTCGACGTCAACAATTTCGAACCATTGATCATTTATATACACCGACTCAGTCGGCTCGGTTCCGGTGTAAATGTCGGTTTCGGGATTCAGGCCGCGCATGGCCTGCGCGAGGCCGATGATCTCGTTCACTTCAAAGTCGGTAGTCACGTATTCCGACAGTGCCGAAACCGTTGATGCGATAGTTCTCGCGTCGGATTGCAGAAGCTTCTCGGCGATGGCGCTCAGCACCAAGCGCTGATTCGCCGCGCGGTATTCGTCGCCTTTGCCGTATTCGTCATACGCATGGCGGCTGCGGCACAAGATAAGCGCCTGATCGCCGTTCAGGGTTTGCGGGCCGGCCTCGAGTGAGCCACCCGCTTCGGGGTCGTCGATAGCCATGGGTACGTCAACCTCAATGCCGCCTAAGGCGTCGACGATTGATTTGAACCCATCGAAGTTTATTTCCGCATAATGGTTAATATCGACGCCGGCTAAGTCCGACACCGTTTTCACGGCGAGTTCGGCACCGCCAAGGGCGTGAGCCGTGTTGATTTTGTTTTGCCCGTATTCTCCCATGTCAACGTAGGTATCTCGCAAAATCGAGATCATGGTTACCTTCTTGTTGGAAGGGTCCACGCGCACGAGCATAATGCTGTCGGTTCTGAACTGGTCGCCTTCGAATTCCGATGCTGCTTCTCGTTCGGCCGATCCGTCGGTTCCCATGAGTAGCATGTAGAACGGATCGGTGTCGGCGTACGTGTCGGTTAGCGAGGAAAGGAGCCCGCTGGTTAGGCCTTCATGAAGGTTGCCGCTGATGTTCGCGTAATAGGCGAGTGCGGCTCCTGCGCCGCCGAGCACCACCACGAGCGCGGCGATGACGGCGATAAGCGCGGCTTTGCGGCGCGAGTTCTTCCGCTTGGCAACGTAGTGATAACGCGACATGCGGGGTGTGCTGGAGAATTCGTCGGCGGCGTTGCTTGCGACGCGAGCGTTTGATCCCCGGGTGTAGCGGGAGCGATCAGCGAAATCCTCGTAGCTTTGCCCAGAAGTGCTCGAGCTACCGTAGGCACTTGCGGATCGCGTTGACGTGCGTTGCGACGACGAACCATAGCGTGATCTGCCGTAGCGTGATTCGCTTTGAGAGGGCGCGCCGCCGTGCGAGCTGCTCCGCGATGGGCGTGCGGACGGCCGGACAGAGGGGCGCGATGCGCCAGTATGGTTGCGTCGTTCGTAAGCCATGCATGTCATTGTGCAGGCGCGCAAGAACGCGCGCAACCCCGATCAGCCCTTTTGCGGCAAAAGCCCACATGCCTTGCGAACCTTCGACAGAAGATGACGTGACAGGACGAAGGTGAACAGAGAATGGAGAAGTGTTCGTCTCTGTTCACTCCTCTGTTTACCTTCGGAAGCTGCGTGTTCGTGAGCGGATTGTGCGTGCCGTGCATGTGGCTGAGCGGGCGACGGCAGGTTAGCTGCGCACGCCGAGTTTGTGGCGCATGGCGGCGTTTGCGGCCAGTTCCGCCGAGTCGTCAAGCGCTGAAAGCGAAGGCACCGAGCATCCCCCGCGCGCGCTGGCACGCAGCAACGCTTTGTCGAGCAGCCAGTCGGCAACTTCGGGATTCTTGGCCAGCAACGGCCCGTGCAGGTACGTCCCTAGTACGTTGCGGTACAGGATGCCGTCGGCGCGCGTTTCGTCGTTGTTGCCGCAGCCAACAGACGACACGGTCTTTCCAAACGGCTGAACGCCTTCGCCTAAGTAGGTGCGTCCAGCGTGGTTTTCGTATCCGACAACGGGGTGCGTTGCGATGGTTGATTCGAGTACGATGTTATCGATGAGGCGGTTTGCCGACGTTCCCGGTCGACGCGTGGTGATGTCAACCAGCCCTAAGCCTTCCACGATATCGTCGCCCCAAAGCCACTCGCTGCCGAGAATCTGGTACCCGCCGCAGATAGCCAGAAGTGCCCCGCCTTCTTCCACATAGGTACGCAGGTTTTCGCGCATGCGCATGAGCTCGTTTGAGGCGAGCTTCTGCTCGCGGTCGGGGCCGCCACCCATAAACACCAGGTCAACCGAGGAAAGATCAACGTTTTCGCCGTACTGCACGCGACGAATCTCACAGGGAATGCCTCTCCAGCGAAGTCGCTGTTCCAGTATGCGCACGTTGCCGCCGTCGCCGTAGAGGTTCAGTAGATCGGGAAACAGATGCGCGATGACTACCAGAGGGGTGTTGTCGGTGTCGCGCGCGTCAATCGCGTTCGTTTCGGCGAAGGGGGAGGAAGCTAAGCTTGCGTCGCCTTGCGTACCCGGGTGGTTTCCACAGGCCGGCTGCTCGTTTGCGCGCCGGTCGAGCGCCGCTTTTGCCCCAGGAAGCGCGGTGTAGTTAGCTATCAAGTAGGCGTTTACGTGCGGGGGAAGCTGCTCGATGAGGTTCAGCACCTCGTCGGCGTCAGCCGCCACGCGCGATTCGATATTAGCGTACTTCAGGCGAACCTGCATGTCATTGCCACGAATGCCGCTTGCGTACACTGCCGTCGTGCCGCTTTCAGCAAGCTCTTCAAAGTCGATGTCCCACAGCCACGACACGTCATGTCCGTCGGCTTCCTTGTCGTTGATGAAGAATGCTACGGCCTTCTGCCCTTTGTCCTGTGCGACGATTTTTAGGTTCTGATTGAATCCGGTGGGGTTTTTCGCCAGATTCAGCAGTACGCGCCGCCCATTCAGCTGGTAGGTTTGCAGGCGTCCGTTTTTGGGATCAAACGATTCGATAGCTTGCTTGAGTGCATCGGGCGGACAGCCGAGCACGCAGGCACCTACCGCGCAGGCAAGCAGGTTGTATACCATGTACGAGCCGCTGAAGGGCGCCTCGATGCGCATACGTGAAGGGCTTTCGACAGGCTTGACTTCTTGGCTTTCTCCGATTTCTCCGCAACGTTTGCTGTGATTTGCGAGAGCTACTGCCGTTGCGTTTGCTCCTGCATATGCAGCAATGTCGAACGCCAGTCCGTTGGCGGCAAGCTGCACGTTGTCGGCGGCGAAGTCGAGCGTGGGTCGCGCAAAGCCGCATTCGGGGCAGCGGTAGGCACCCAGCTGACCGTACTGGCGGAAATCGTAGGTCATCATGGCCGAACATTGCTGGCACATGTTCGTATCTGACACGGTGTTTTGGGAAAGCCCCATGCTCTCGGCAATACCGAACGCAAGCGACTTATTCGAAATGCGTGCGGCGATGGCGGCACACAGCGGGTCGTCGGCGTTGTACAACAGCACGGTGTTTGGCGAGCTTTCCAGCGCACCAGCTATGCTGTCTTGTACGCGGGCGATTTCTCCCATGCGGTCGAGCTGGTCGCGGAACAAGTTTAGCAGTAGCACGTAGTCCGATTTCAGGTGGGGAAGCACCTTTGCCAGCCACATTTCGTCACACTCGAGCACGCCCCAATTTGCTTCGCTCGCGTGCAGAAGCGCTGATGCGATGCCGGAGTCGAGGTTGGCACCGGTGCGGTTGCACACGACGTGTTGCCCGGCAACTTCAAGTGCGTCGGCAAGCAGGTTTGTGGTGGTGGTTTTGCCATTCGTACCCACGACGCAGATCGACCCGCGGGTAAGCTTCGGGGCCAGGTGGGCGATGACGTCGGGGTCTGCGCGCAGGGCAATTTGGCCGGGGAAATTGGCGGCGGGACGGTGAAACACGTTCTTCAGTGCCCAGGTAGAAGCCGCGCTTACGGCACGGGCGCAGGCGAAGCGAAAGCTCATGATGCATATCTCCCAACGAAAATGAGTAACAAAACCGCCCTTCGGCGGCCTAAGTTCAATGGTGCAGGTGAGCGCCGATAACGCGAAGCTCATCGTATCACAGCGCGATTTCCAGGCAACGAAGAAATTAGCCCGATGTGAAGCCCCTCAGACACTGGCGGGCTTCACATCGGGCCTGTAAGTACTTTACCGGTTGTTGTGACAGATGAAGCAAAATGATAAGGAGCTTCCCATTGCCCTCCTTGTTCAGGCGGGGGGGGTAGCCCCTTGATTCGGGATTGTACCACGTTAGCGTTTGGCAAGGCCTCTTGCCGCAATATAGACCCCAACTAGGGTGGCGGCGGACGATATGCCCATGATCATTCCTGCAAAGAAGTCCGGCACATCGCTTCCGCCAACCACGTTGCGCGACGCCATCAGGGCAATTCCCATCACTATCAGGACAATCCCGTACAACGACGTACGCTGCGCTTCCAATTTCTGGGTTCGCTTCATTAAATCGAGAATTTGCTCTTCAACAGAAGATGGGACCATGCTGTCCTCAGGACTTGCTTCTTTCGCATTCACAAGCTCGGATACACTGATGCCCAGCTCCTTGCACAGACTCTGAACAACCGCATAATCCGGCATACTCTTTCCGGTCTCCCATTTGGACACCGCCTTGTTTGACATGCCCAAATTCGCGGCCAGCTCTGCCTGCGTAAGGTTCTTTTCCCGCCGTTTCTGTGCAATGAACGACCCAATTTCTGCCTGATTCATTCGATGAAGCCTCCTTCTGCTCGATGTTTCCATCATAGCCACGAAGCAGGCAAAATCGTGTCTCCTAAACGGAGATTTTGGCTGAAATAGCCTCTCTCAGCAATCGCGCATTACGTGAGTTTTTGCTAGCTTCCTCTATGTGCTACGCCGAGAACAACGAGTGCCGAATTAAGGGTGCCGCATGGTCACATAAATAGAGTGGAATGTTCACCACATCGTCATTTCTAGCGAGGTTGAGCAGCGAAAATCTCACACGGAGTGGAGTTTCTCGGGGATATTTACCAGCGTAGTATTTCAAACTCGGCGATTTCACGTTCGTTCCAGCCTTCACTTCACACGGAATGACCTCGTTGCCAAGCTGAACCAGATAGTCAACCTCGTGGCGCGGTTTCTCACTGACCCAGTAGCGAGGATCTACATCGAGTTGCGTCATCAGCGCCTGTAACACGTAATTCTCAGCGAAAGCTCCTTTAAACTCCGAAAACATGTTTTCAGTTCGCGAGAACACCGTCGCATCCAGTCGCGAGAGCCGACGTAAGACCCCAATATCGAGAGCATATATCTTGAAGGCATTTTCATCATAGGCACTCAACGGCAGACCCGGACGAGTAGAACGGTTCACACGATAGATTAGCCCGGCGTTCTGTAACCATATCACAGCATCCTCGTACTCACGAGCACGCGACCCTTCCCTTACGATACCGTAGAGAAATTTCTTATTATCCCGAGCAAGCTGTGCCGGCAGAGACCGCCACACTTGGCTGATTTTTGCGAACATTCGCGCCCCGCCGTGCTTCGCGAAGTCTCGCTCGTAAGAATCAAGAAGATCCGAAAGCACCATATCCACTTGGCCGATATCGCTCGTTGTCGCCCACCGGAGCACGGCTTCGGGCATGCCTCCAACAGCAAAGTAAGCCCGAAGATTGTCCCGAAGGCGATCAGCGAATAGTTGAGGAATCGACTCAAACGTGCTTATACTGCCTGCATACTGAGCAAGCGGTTCCTCGCCGACCGCCCAGAGAAACTCCGTGAACGTCATCGGATACATTGTAAGAAAGCTGACCTTCCCCACGGGAAACGCATTTTCTGAAGCGAGAGCAACGCCCAGTAACGAACCCGCACAAACAACCGCAAGATCGGGCATTTCCTCGCAAAAGTACTTGAGCGAGTTAATTGCGGCTGGGCAGTCCTGAATCTCGTCCAAAATGAGAAGCGTGCTGTCAACCTCAATGGGAACTCCGAGAGCCAGCGTCAGGTTGGCAACAATGCGCCGCGGGTCATGGGTCTGTTCGAAGAATTCTGCATACTCACTCGGCGTGTCAATGTCGATCTTCTCCAGCGACACGTAAGCGACATTGGCAAACTCATCGATACCAAACTGCTTAAGCACCTGGGTCTTGCCCACCTGGCGCGCCCCTTTGAGCACCAACGGCTTGCGAAAGGGCGAGTTCTTCCACGCACGTAGCTGCGACGTGATCTGTCTCGTCATATAACGCTGCATTACTCAGTCCTTCCGTTAATGTGACTTCTATCACATTATTCCTTGGTATTTCGTGCATAGTATCACAATTTTAGAAGTATTTGGAATTGAGTTGAAGATTGGGGCTCAAAAACGGTTCGCAGGGTTCACTTAGCAAGTAGCCTACACCAAAATTTCGAACACGACATCAACAGGAAGCATAAGGGAAACACTGATTAACCGAAGTCAGAAAAGCACACTTTACCGGCGCGTTTTAAGCGATGCTTTCTTCGCTTTCTTCGCGCAACTTGAAAAACACCTCGTCTCCTGTCAAGCTGACAGGCTCCTGTAGCATCTCATGTATTTCCGCGGGAACAGCACGCTCGAGATATTCGGCCATCTGGTTGACCGGAATAGCGAAATCCGAGATGCGCCAAAAGAACAATGCGTCGCAAAGCGAGTAGACCCAGAACCGAAGAACGTATTCTAGCCCCTCATCAAGACGAATGCGCTTGTATCGCGTTACGGTGTCTATGAACATACCCACATGATAGGACGTAAAATCGTCCATGATTCGTCGCGCGGCGGAATCGCCCCATTCTCCTCCAGCGCGAAAGAACGCCGCGAAGCGCTTAGTGGCTGCCAATGTCATGGTAATGCCTTCATGCCACGTTAACGTTCGCCCAATCTGGGCCAGTCCGATTGCACTGACGCGCCGCATAACCCACTCTGCCGCTTCAATCTTCCCATCGAAGCGCCGGTAGAATGTGGTTCTGGAAACGTTTGCCTTCTCGCATATTTGTCTAATGGACATTTCCTCGTACGTATGCGTTTCAGCAAGCTCGTTCATGGCCAAAATGATGCTTCGAGCAATCTCGTCATTTTGAAAGACGAATTCGTCTACGACATGCTGCATAACCCCATCCCCTCAGCTATTCACTCAAAAAGTGAACATTTGCAGGTCAAATGTTACTCCATCACTGGCTCTTTCGTCTCGACATCAGCTCGGATTGTTTCCAATTTATGGGTGCTTTCGCCTTCCATGAAACACCGCCTGCTAGCATTTTGCGACGGAGTTCACCTCGAACGAACTCGAGCTTCATTGAAGGGGACGAGCAACGAAAACGCTCGTCAAAACGAAAGGAGAGGGATATGACTCTGGAACTGAACCGCCGAACCTTCCTTAAGGGAATGGCAGCCGCCGGTGTGGCAAGCGCGGGCGTTCTGGCAGCAGGCTGTGCGCCTACGGCTGGCAGCACGAGCAGCGAAGGGGAATCGACAGGCACTGGCTCTTCGGAAGAAGCGCGCTATTCCTTTGAGGTTGTGCCCGAGCCTATTCCCGAAGAGGAAATCGTTGAGACGATCGACTGCGAAATCTTAATTGTAGGCGCGGGCATTGCCGGCAACGCCGCCGCAGCGCGTGCATCCGAGCTTTGCGATGATGTGCGCGTCATAGAGGCCGGTTCTGGCTACGGCTCATCCCGTTCTTCCACCACCGGATACAACACCAAGTACCAGCGTGCGTTGGGTCTTGAGTTCAACGACGAAATTCGCGATCAGCTGATCTTGGATGCGTACATGCTCTCGGGTCGTTATCAGTCGCGCATCGACCTCATTTCCATTTACGTTGACCACTCCGGCGAAATGCTCGACTGGGCCGGAGGCATTATGGAAGACTTCGGCGGAGCGCAGGTAACCTACGCCGCGCCGTTCTCCCAAACAGGCGACAAGCTTGCAGCCGGCACGCTGCTCGTAACCGGAGATAAGAGCAATATCACGAACTACTACAACCTGTTCGAGCTTTCCCATAATTTTGTAGGCCCCGATCCTCATGAGAAATTCGAGTGGAATGCCGTTATGGGCGACTACGCCGCATCTAACGGTGCCGTGTTCGACTTCAACACCAAGGGCGTACGTATCGAGCGATCCGAAGAAGAAGACCGCCCCGTCACCGGCGTTATTGCTACCAATAAGGACGGCGCGTACGTTCGCTACAATGCCTCCAAAGGCATTATCATCGCAGCTGGCGACTACATGCGCGATCCCGAAATGCTGCAAAAGTACTGCCCGTTGGCGCTGAACAACTACTACGACTTCTCGGCACCTCAGTGCGATGGCGCAATGGCCAAGGCGGCCATGTGGATTGGAGCCGGATTCGATACCATGGCAACGCTGGATGCATGGCCCGGCCAAACCATCACCGGTAAAATTATGCGCCCGGACCCCGCCAAAGAAGAGAACCCCGAACTGGCAGCCCTGTGGGCTATGTCCGATGCGTGGTCTTGGAATCCCGCTGTTGCTTCCTACCCCATGCTCTATGTAACCAAGCAAGGAGAGCGCTTCACCAACGAGGAAACCGAGAACATTACCGGATGCATGCGCATGGCTAACTGCCTGGCTTCTGTTCCGCCCGAAGGCTTCGCGTGGTCAATCTGGGACGGCGCATGGTTCGAGAAGTACGGCGACATTTTGGCCCCCATTACCGCTTTCTCTATCAACACCCAAGAGCAGATTGACAACGTTGACGTGCCTAACGGCCTGACGTTCAAGGCCGACACCATCGAAGAGCTCGCCGAAATGGTAGAGATTCCTTACGAAGATCTCAAGGCGACCATAGACACCTACAACGCCATGTGCGAATCCGGCCATGACGACCTATTCCTCAAGCAGGCGAAATGGTGCAAGCCTATCGACACTCCGCCCTTCTATGCAGCAGGCATCGGCATGGGTATCGAATGCGTGCGAGGTGGCCTGACCATGGACGGCAAGCTGCGCATTACCGACACCGAGGGCAAGCCGATTCCTCATCTGTATGCAGTTGGCAATTCGGGCGGCTCCTTCTACGGAAACATTTACCCGTCCATGATCGGCGGCACCGGCACAGGCCACGGCATGACGTTCGGAATGTTGGCCGCAGAAGAAATTATGGGCCAGAGCCGTCTTGGCTAAAGCAGCGTTAATGAATTCGTTAGGGTGATGGCGTGCCCGCGAAGCCGCACTTCGCATCGCACTTCGCATCGCGCCGCAGACCCTCTTGAATTCCAAGAATGCCACAGCATGTAATAAAGGGCGCATCGTTGCCAAAGAGCAGTGATGCGCCCTTCTTGCATCAACCTAGCCCCGCCTGCGCAGGGTTGATTAAGCTAACTCCGTTACCTGGACTTAAAATGACAATCAACCGGTAAAATGAAACCTGGAAAAAAGGTAAAATGCCCAGTTAGGAGCTTAGCGCCATGTGAGAAACCCACAGGCTATGCCTGTGGTGCGGTAGACGGTTAAACCGTACCGCTGACATGAGAATCAGAAAAAGGCTTTCCTGTCCTATGATGGGCCTGCGATGGTCCAGATCGCA
>NZ_JAAKEB010000027.1 GCF_011038965.1 Adlercreutzia sp. ZJ141
ACTACGTGAGCACCGTCGGGCTGAACGAGGCCACGATAAAGAAGTACATAAAAGATCAGGAGGACGGCGGCGGGTTCGACCGGTAAGGTGCGAACGCAGCCCCTTTAGGGGCGGCCGGCAAGAGTGCGCTGGGCCATCGCGGCTTGCCGCCGCCGGCATTCGCGACCCTTACAGGGTCGCCCAATCAAGCCACCGGCTATGCCGGTGGTCATGACTTGAAGACGCTCAGAATAGAAGGCTATGTTCCGCGAATAGTTGACGCCATAGTAGAGGAAAACCTGAGAGTGTTTGGCGCAGTTGCCATCGAGGGGCCGAAATGGTGCGGCAAAACGTCGACGGCGAAGAACCACGCTGTTTCAGAAACAAGCATGGCAGACCCCGCACAAGACTTTCGTGCGCGCACGTTGGCGCAAATTGACCCGGCGCGCGCGTTGGAAGGGCCGCGCCCGCGCCTTATTGACGAGTGGCAAGATGTTCCAAAGCTGTGGGATGCAGTCCGATACGAATGCGACAGGACACACGAGAAAGGCCAGTTTGTTCTCACGGGTTCTTCCTCTCTCAAACGTAAGAAAAACAAGGATCAGGAAATGCCTCGTCACAGCGGTGCCGGTCGAATAGCACGCGTTTCCATGGGAACCATGACCCAAGGGGAACTCGGGCAATCATCCGGCGAGGTGTCTCTAAAGGCGCTCTTCGATGGCAACGGAGTCACAGCGATTTCAAATTTAACGCTGACTCGTAT
This sequence comes from Adlercreutzia sp. ZJ141, assembly GCF_011038965.1. Lineage (GTDB taxonomy): Bacteria > Actinomycetota > Coriobacteriia > Coriobacteriales > Eggerthellaceae > ZJ141. The sequence goes on from NZ_JAAKEB010000027.1 coordinate 743, forward strand.
TGCGGAGCTCGTCGTAGCAGGAGGCTGGCCCGACGCGAGGGGCAAGACCGCCAAAGAAGGGGCTCTTATAGCAAGGGAGTACCTTAAAGCCGTCATTGAGGAGGACGTTAGCGAAGTTGATGGCGTGGAGCGTGACCGAAGCAAAGTTCGACGCCTTATAGCATCGCTTGCCCGCAATGAATCGACTTTGGCTAACAACAAGACCCTCCAAAGGGATGCAGCCGACCCAGCCGACTCAGAACTCGTCATAGCAAAACCCACCATGAACGAATACTTAGAGGCCCTTCGGCGGTTGTACTTCGTACAGGACATTCCCTCATGGGCGCCTGAACTGCGCCCTTCAATGAAAATCCGATCTTCAGCTAAAAGACATCTGGCCGATCCCTCGCTTGCTGCGGCAGCGCTGGGCGCATCGGTTTCCTCGTTGGAGGATGACCCAAAAACGCTTGGATTTCTGTTTGAGTCGCTGGTGGCCCACGATCTCATCTTCTACGCCCAAGCTATCGGGGCAAGCGTTCGGCATTACCACGATCAGTCTGATCTTGAAGCGGATTTGATAATCGAGAGAAGCGATGGCGCGTGGATTCCTGTGGAGGTAAAGCTGGGGGCCTCCCAGGAAGAAGCGGCAGCAAGAAATTTGCTGGCACTGAAAGCCAAGATGAAGCGGGCTGGCTACCGAGAACCGTCTGCCATGCTTGCTGTGGTGGGCGTAGGAGGCATTGCTCATCTCCGTGAAGACGGAGTTCAAGTGGCGACAGTTGATACCCTCGGAGTTTAGTGACGCGTAATACTCCGAGGTAGCTAACTCATGCTGTGGGATAGGTCATGTGCCACAGGAATAGCGACAGGGCGCTACTCGTATCTAACAACTACTTACCACTTGTTTGTGAACTCCTCGCACCATGTTCCGGCAGCGAATGAATCGTCGTCAAGGTTCTCTACGCACTTGCGAAGCTCCTTCTTCATGCCTTCGTATTTCGTTATGGCTGCACGTCAGCCAGTTAGGCAACGTATTCGGCTGCACACAGAGGAAGCTGGCAAAAAACTCACGAAATGAGCGATCGTGCGAAAAATACCTCGCTCGCTGCCACTTTTTCCATGAAATGCATAGTGTGGTGGAGCCAGTAAAGCTCGCCGAATCTTCAGGAAAAACAGCAGTCGCCGTTGACCAGGGAAAACGTAAAGGCATTTTCGAGAAGTGAAAGGTGACTCTCGTTTCTCGCTTATTTCCGTTCGTATTTTCCGCTTCAAGTCGCGCATTTCGTGAAAAATCTTCCCGAAGACACGGTTAACTTTGCACAATCGCGCATTTCGTGAGTTTTTTGCCAGCTTAACGGGCTGACAGAATGGGAAAAACAACCATGCGCCGTTTGTTGCCTATACGGTTTGTTGCCTATATGCTCGACGTCGTAACTTCTTGTTATGAGGAACTTGACCTGAGATTCGAAGCCATTGATACGCAGGGCAAGCAACGGAGAATCACACTCAGCGTTTCCTTGAGGACACGTCACAGGCACGGCCGCTTGCAGTAAGATGATATCCTCGTCGTTAGGGGGATTATATGGATGCAGCGTTGTTCAGGTCTGCGCTTGTGAAGTTCGTTGCGGGCCTTCTGGCCGTCGGTCTTTTACTGTTCCTGCCTGCGGGGACGCTGTCCTGGTGGCGCGGGTGGTTGCTCGTGGGGGTTCTTTTCGTGCCCATGTTCGCGGCAGGCCTCGTCATGATGGCGAAGGCGCCGGACTTGCTTAGAATCCGCCTGAACGCACGCGAGGAACAGGTCGAGCAGCGCACAGTGGTCGCTCTCTCCTGCCTCATGTTTATTGCCGCCTTCGTCGTCGCCGGGCTCGGCTGTCGCTTCGACTGGCCGATGCTACCTGAGTGGGCGTCGTGGGCGGGCGCGGTGGTGTTCCTTGCGGCATACGCGCTCTATGCGGAGGTCATGCGCGAGAACGCCTACCTTTCGCGCACGATAGAGGTGAGGCAAGGTCAGCATGTGGTGGACACCGGCCTGTACGGCATAGTGCGGCATCCCATGTACAGCGCGACGATGCTGCTGTTCCTTTCGATGCCTGTCGTGCTTGGCTCCCCGTTCTCATTCGTGATTATGCTCGCGTACGTCCCCATAATCGCCAAGAGGATACGCAACGAAGAGAAGGTGCTTGCCGACGAGCTCGAAGGCTATCCAGAATACCTGCGTCGTGTGAGGTGGCGGCTCGTCCCGCACGTCTGGTAGCGGACAAGGCCGCAGCTCAGAAGCCAAGGCCCCCAAGCTCGTTCAAGTTGTCGATTGTGACGGTCACAGCGCTTTTCGTTGCCCATCGATAAGGATGTGACCAATTGCGAAGCCGTCGTCTTCGACTACAGCGCCATCCTCGACGAGACCCGCACTGCAAAAGACATTATGAATGACATCCGTACCATACAAGCAAACATCAACTCCCTCAACGAGCAGATCGCTGATATCCTGAATTCTATCGAAAAGAAAGGCCAGTAAGCATGCCCATCCAACCTGAACAGCAGCGCAGCGAGCTGCACAAGACCATCTGGTCCATTGCCGACGATCTGCGCGGCAGCGTTGACGGGTGGGACTTCAAGCAGTACATCTTAGGCACGCTTTTCTACCGCTTCATCAGCGAAAACTTGTGTACCTACCTTGCCGAGCAAGAGGGCGACCCGTCGTTTGACTATGCCACGCTGCCCGATGATCAGGCAGAGTATGGCCGCGAAGAAACCGTGAAGGAAAAAGGCTTCTTCATTCTGCCAAGCGAACTGTTTTCCCGCGTGTTGGAAACTGTGGACAAGAACGGCATGGCTGCGGAAGAGGGAGGCGACGATCTCAACGAAATTCTGGTGCGCGTGTTCGCCAACATCGAGGGCAGCGCCGTGGGCACCGATTCCGAAGACGCGCTCAAGGGGTTGTTCGCCGACTTCGACCCCAACAGCCCTAAGCTTGGCAACACCGTCATCGAGCGAAACAAGAAGCTGGTCACGCTCATCACCAAAATCGGCAGCCTTAACTTCGGCGGCACCTTCCAAGACAACAGCATTGATGCCTTTGGCGACGCCTACGAATTCCTCATGACTATGTATGCGTCCAACGCGGGCAAGTCTGGTGGCGAGTTTTTCACGCCGCAGGAAGTTGGCGAGCTGCTTGCCCGCATCGCTATCGGCAACCGCAGCAGTGTGAACAAAGTGTACGACCCGTGCTGCGGTTCGGGTGGCCTGCTGCTCAAGTTCGCCAAAATCTTGGGCGCGAACAACGTGCGCAGTGGCTTCTTCGGCCAGGAGATTAACCTGACTACCTACAACCTTGCGCGCATCAACATGTTCCTACATGACATCAACTTCGACCGGTTTAGCCTGGAGCGCGAAGACACGCTTAAAGCTCCCGCCCACTGGGATGACGAGCCTTTCGACGCCATCGTCTCGAATCCGCCGTACTCCATCAAATGGGAAGGGAAAAACAACCCGCTTAACATCAACGACCCACGGTTTAGTCCGGCGGGCGTGCTTGCGCCGCCCAGTAAGGCCGACCTCGCCTTCACCATGCACATGTTAAGCTGGCTTTCCACCGAGGGCACGGCGGCAATTGTCGAGTTCCCGGGCGTGCTCTATCGCGGTGGCGCGGAGGGAAAAATCCGCGACTACCTGGTGCGCAACAATTTCGTAGATGCCGTTATCCAGCTGCCCGCCGATCTTTTCTTCGGCACCACTATTGCCACCTGCGTGCTGGTGCTGAAGCGCTCAAAAGCCACAAGCGACATCCTTTTTGTGGATGCAAGCAACGAGTTTAAACGTGCCGACGCCAAGAACAAGCTGTCGCAAGCCAATATCGACCGCATTGCCGAGGCGGTCGTCAAGCGCACCGAAGGGGAACACTTTTCCGTGCTCGTATCGAACGACGACGTGCTGGCAAATGAAGCAAACTTGTCCGTGAGCAGTTATGTTGAAAAGCCCGATGACCGTGAGGAAATAGACATCGTGGCGCTTAATGCCGAGATAGCTCGCATCGTCGCTCGCGAGCAGGAATTGCGAACGCAAATTGATGCCATCGTGGCCGATTTGGAAGGCGAGGTGTAATGGTGGCGAAGAGAAAAAAAGCGGACATTATCCGCTCCAGTGCTGCGGAGTATCTTACGTTTGTTGCTTCCACGGGTGACTCTGAAACAAGTATTGAAATGCGCTATGAGAACGAGAATATATGGCTCACACAGAAGCTCATGGCTCAGCTCTACGATGTCAACGTTCGAACAGTTAATGAGCACCTGAAAACGCTGTATCTTGACGGCGAATTGGAAGAGCAGGCAACTATCCGGAAATTCCGGATAGTTCAATTCGAGGGAACACGGCAGGTATCACGCGAGGTAAACCACTACAACCTGCAGGCAATCATTGCAGTAGGTTTTAAGATAAACAACGAACGAGCCGTGCAGTTTCGTAAGTGGGCTAACCACATAGTTAAGGACTACACCATTCAAGGTTGGGTGATGGATGAGGATCGCCTGAAAAACAGTGGGAGTGTCCTCACGCAAGAGTTCTTCGATCGCCAGGTTGATAAGGTTCGTGAAATACGGGCTTCTGAAAGGCGTTTCTATCAGAAGATCACCGACATCTATGCGACTGCGCTTGATTATGACCCCTCAGCGAAGGCGACGCGTCGTTTCTTTGCGGCAGTTCAGAACAAGATGCATTACAGCGTTCATGGAAATACGGCAGCTGAAGTTATCTACGATCGCGCTGATGCCACAAAAGAGCACATGGGGCTTACAAATTGGGAGGGTGCGCCCCATGGGAAGATTCATAAGTACGACGTAACCATCGCAAAGAACTACCTAACGGGTGAAGAACTTGCCAAGCTCGAAAGAATCGTTGAATCGTACCTGGACTATGCAGAGGTGCAAGCCATGCGCCATATCCCCATGACGATGGAGGATTGGGAGATGAGGCTCAATAGATTCCTAACAATATGGGATCGCGAAGTGCTTCAAGATAATGGAAGGATATCTGCCGAGTTAGCAAAACTGCATGCGGAAACCGAGTTTGAGAAGTTTCGTATTGTACAAGATAGGCTCTATCAGAGCGATTTCGATCGGTTCTTGCTTGAAGTGAGTGCTACCGAACAACTGCCCGAACAAGAAACAGATGCCGAGCGTGGGGGCGATGATGAGTAGAATCGAAGAGCTGATTGAGCGACTCTGCCCCGACGGGGTGGAGTACAAGGCGCTGGGTGAGATCATGACGATTGAAAGAGGCGCTTCCCCGCGTCCAATTAGGAATTACGTAACAGAGTCCCCAGACGGTATTCCTTGGATCAAGATCGGTGATGTTAACCCCGACGGTAAGTACATCACTGAGACAAAAGAAAAAATTACTAAGGAGGGCAAAGAGAGATCAAGGTATCTTCAATCCGGGGATTTTGTTTTATCGAATTCCATGAGTTTTGGACGTCCGTACATCTTAAAAATCGATGGCTGTATTCATGACGGCTGGCTCTCGTTGCGTGAATTTGAAAAAACATATTCGCCTCAATTTCTTTATCACTTGCTCCGGTCATCTGTTGTACAGCGATATTGGCTCAGCAAGGTGAATACAAGTTCAGTTTCAAACCTGAACTCAGAAATAGTTAAGCAAACTCCTGCACCTGTTCCTCCTATGGAAGTGCAGGAAGAGATTGTGCGTGTGTTAGACTCCTTCGCGGAGCTTGAGGCGGAGCTTGAGGCGGAGCTTGAGGCGGAGCTTGAGGCGCGCAAGGCGCAGTATGCCTACTATCGTCGCCTTCTTCTGGAAAAGCATGCTGCGTCCGCTACTTGGCTTTCGTTATCAGATGTTTCGAAAAGCATCTGTTCAGGCGGAACTCCTAATAAGTCCCATCCTGAGTATTATGAAAACGGTAACATACCCTGGCTGCGTACACAGGAAGTTGTTTTCTCCGATATTTACGACGTTTCTGGTCGAATTACTCAAGCCGGCTTGGATGGTTCCTCGGCAAGATGGATTCCTGCGAACTGTATCATTGTTGCAATTTCAGGTGCATCAGCCGGTAGGTGTGGGATAAATAAGATTCCGTTGGCGACAAATCAGCACTGCCTCAATCTAGAAATCGACGATTCAATCGCGCTGTATCGTTATGTCTTCCATTGCATCAGCAATCAGTACGACGAGCTAATTGCCAAAAAGGAAGGTGCCCGAGGTGACCTTAATGCAAGCCGCATCAAAAGTCTCACAATACCAGTGCCATCACTTGCAGCCCAGGCAAAGATCGTCTCTATTCTTGATAGCTTTGATGCGCTCGTAGGAGATATGACCCAAGGCATCCCTGCTGAAATCGAGGCGCGGCGCAAACAGTACGCCTACTATCGGGACAAGTTGCTTTCATTCAAGGAGAAAGTCGCATGAACGAGGACATGACGTCGCGTGTTGCAAGTGGGTACGACGGCGCTCAACGCCATAACAGTGTTAAGTACGGCAGCATCGTTGATTACGCGGTCATCAACATGCCCGAAGACGCGCCCGCGGAAACACCCGTTGACTCGCTGGTTGACGACTTGCCCGCAACCATGGACTTCGAGGTTATGGCGTTTGGCGGGCAAGCTACCGTGTGTTCTGCGGCACCCAAGCAGGGGCGGCGCTCCACAGCCTATCAGAGCGAGACGGAACTGGAGCGCGCATTCATCGCGCAATTGCAGCGTCAGGCGTACGAGTACGTTATCTTCGCGTCGGAAGACCAGCTCATTGCCAACTTACGCCGCCAGCTGGAGCTTCTGAATAACCTCACCTTCACCGATAAGGAGTGGCAGCGCTTCTTCAAGGGCTGCATCGCCAGCGAGAACGAGGGCATCGCCGAAAAGACGCGCCGCATTCAGCGCGACCACGTGCAGGTGCTCCACCGCGATGACGGCACGGTGAAAAACATCCAGCTTATCGACAAGCGCAACGTGCACAACAACCGCCTACAGGTGATGAATCAGTATGCGCAGAGTGGCACCTACGACAACCGCTACGACGTCACGATACTCGTGAACGGTCTGCCGCTTGTGCACGTGGAGCTCAAACGGCGCGGCGTCGATATTAAGGAGGCGTTCAACCAGATAGAGCGCTACCAGCGCGACAGCTTTTGTAGTGGCTGCGGGCTGTATGAGTACGTGCAAATTTTCGTCATAAGCAACGGCACCCACACCAAGTACTACTCGAATACCACGCGCTGGAGTCACATCGAAGAATCGCGTGGCAAGAAAAGGAGCGGCAAAAAAACATCCCACAGTTTCGAGTTCACCAGCTGGTGGGCCGATGCCGACAACGTGCCCATTTACGACCTAGTTCCCTTCACTGCATCGTTTTTCGCCAAGCATTCCATTCTGAACATTCTCACGCGTTACTGCGTGTTCGACGTGGATGAGAGGTTGCTTGTCATGCGGCCTTACCAGATTGTGGCAACCGAGCGCATTCTAAATCGCATTCTCATTAGCGAAAACGACAAGAGCATGCTGGGTACGCTGCGGGCTGGCGGCTATGTGTGGCACACCACCGGGAGTGGCAAAACGCTCACCAGCTTCAAAACGGCACAGCTGGCAAGTGGCATGGCCGGTGTGGATAAGGTCATGTTTGTGGTGGATCGCAAAGACCTGGACTACCAGACCATGCGCGAGTACGACCGCTTCGAGAAGGGCGCGGTGGACGGAAGCGAGTCAACGGCGGTGCTGGCTCGCCAACTCGCCGACCCTAACTGTCTCATTCTGGTTACCACCATCCAGAAGCTTTCCGTCTTCATTAAGAAGAACAAGAAGCATGCAGTCTACCAAAGTCATGTGGTTATTATCTTCGATGAGTGCCATCGCTCCCAGTTCGGCGAGATGCACCAAGCCATCACCAAGTACTTCAAAACGTACCATCTATTCGGCTTCACCGGCACACCAATCTTCGCGGAAAATGCCAGTTCATCGGGCAACCCGCACCTTCGCACCACCGAGCAGGCGTTTGGCGACAAGCTGCACACCTACACCATCGTTGACGCCATTCGCGATGGCAACGTGCTGCCGTTTCGTATCGACTACATTCAAACCATCAAGAAGCGCGAGGACTACCCCGACCAGAAAGTCTACGACATCTACCGCGAGGGCGCGTATAAGGCCAAGGAGCGCGTGGATTCAATTGTGAGCTATGTGCTCGACCACTTCGCGCAGAAGACGCGGCGCAGCTCAAGTTACCTTTTGAAAGACCAGCGCGTCATGGGCTTTAACTCCATCTTCGCCACGGCGTCCATCGACATGGCGAAGGTGTACTACAGCGCTTTTGCGCGCATTCAGGAAGAACGCGGCGGCGAACGCCTGAAAATAGCGCTCATCTATAGCTTCGGCGTGAACGAGGGCGACGATGGCAGCGGCCTTCTCGACGAGAGTTTCGACGTGGCCAGCCTTAACACGCCCGACCGCGATTTTCTGGAAGCCGCCATTGCCGACTACAACGCCATGTTCTCCACCAACTTCGACACGTCGGGCGACGGTTTCCAGAACTACTACAAGGACTTGTCCGACCGCATGAAAAACCGCGAGCTCGATATGGTTATTGTGGTCAACATGTTCCTCACCGGCTTCGACGCCACCACGCTTAATACCTTATGGGTTGACAAAGACTTGCATGACCACGGCCTCATTCAGGCATTCAGCCGCACCAATCGCATTCTGAACAGCGTGAAAACCTACGGCAACATCGTGTGCTTCCGCAACTTGGAAGACCGCGTGAACCACGCCATCAGCCTGTTTGGCGACAAAGATGCAGGCGGTATTGTGCTGCTGAAGCCCTACGCTGAATACATGGCGGAATATCGCGACCGGCTCGCGCAGCTTTACGACCGCTTCCTGCTGGGGCAGGTGATCTTAGGCGAAGAGGACGAGAAGGCGTTCATTCGCTTGTTCGGTACCATATTACGATTGCGCAACGTGCTTACGGCATTCGACGAGTTTGCCAATGACGACCCGTTTCCGGCGCGCGACGAGCAGGATTATCGAAGCGTGTACACCGATCTCTACCGGAAATGGCGCAAGGACAAGGAAGAGGCCACCATTATCAATGATGACCTGGTTTTTGAGATAGAGTTGTTGAAGCAGGTGGACATCAACATCGACTACATCCTCATGCTCGTGCAGAAGTATCACGACAGCCACTGCACCGATAAGCTGATCATCGCCGATGTGGAGCGTGCCATCCGCTCCAGCTACGAGCTGCGCAACAAGCGCGACCTTATCGAGCGCTTCATCGAGAGCCTAGAATCAAGCGAGGATGTTACGGCCGACTGGAAGGCATACATTGCCAATCAGAAGGAGAAGGAGCTTGCCGCCATTATTGCCGATGAGGCGCTCGACGATGCGGCTACCCGCGAGTTCGTTGCTCGCTCGTTTGTGGAAGGCGAGGTTGCTGAAACCGGCACCGAAATCACCAAGCTCATGACCAAAAAGCCGAGCCGCTTCGCCCCGGCCAACGCCTACGCCGACATGAAGGCGCGTGTTATCGAGAAGCTAAAAGCCTTCTTCGAGCGATTCAACAACATGAGCGCCGAATAAGTGTGGCATGTAACAATGGGGTCAGGTCATTCTGCCCTATTACCACACGATCCTATGTGCTACGCTGAGGTCTCAAGGGCAGCGGCAAGTGACGCGTAGTCGCGGTCGGGGTGCTTGGCTTGCGCGATGTCGACGAGTGCGAACGTGAGCGCGCGGTAGAGACGGGCGGTTGCGGGGTCGTGCGCATCGAGCGCGCGCAGGTGCCCCTCGACAGTGGCCACATCGTTGCGTTCGACGGGACCCGTGAGGGCACCCACTGCGCCGTGCGTGCAGAATGCGTCGATGTTTCCCCAGATGAGAGGTTCAAGTGCTTCGCGTGCGTCTTGCTCGTCGAAGCTGCAGGAGGCCATGAGGCGTTCGGCGGCGGCAAGCGGGGCGAGCACAAGGTTGCTCGCCAGCACGGCTGCGGCGTGGTAGCGCACCTTGTCGCTCTTGTCGATGGTGTGCAGGGGGTTGGGCAGATTCGCTAGCAGCTCGCGCAGCGCGTCGACGGCCTCCGCGTCGCCCTCGAGGGTGATGTGCGCACCTTCGAGCACGCCGAGGTCCATGAGAGGGTCGCTCACCGCGATGAGCGGGTGGGCGCTCGCGGCATAGGCGCCGCAGGATGCCGCATCGTCGATGGCGTGTGCAGGCATGCAGCCGCTGCAGTGGCAGATGACCTTGCCCTCGAGCGTGCCCGTCTCGGCGCAGGCGTCGCGCAGGGCATGCCAGGCAGGCGCGATGACTGAGTCGGGGACGGTGAGAAAGACGATGTCGCTTGACGTGGCCAAGGTGGCAACGTCGGGGAATGCAGCGGTCGCGGTATGCTGTGCCGCACGTTGTGCTGCGGGAGCGTGCACGTCATAATAGCCGGTCATAGGGATGCCGTGCGCGACGAAGTATCGTCCGAGAGCGCCTCCTACCTTACCGGCTCCAATAAAGCCAACGTTCATATGAGTCCTTTCACGTGGGTACGGTTCCTCCCTCCACGGCGGATATCGTCCCCATCCGCATTCTAGCGTGCGATCCCGTGTGTCACAAGATCGCGCGGACACGCAAGCAGGTGTCTTTGGGGAGTTGGACCGTTTTAACTTAGCGAGTTGGACGATTTTTGTTTTGGGAGTTGGCCTTTTTGTATTGGTAAGGTTGCTCAGGGTGTAATACTGATCCGGATCATTGGGGTTGCGGCCATGCCATTCTAACTTCCCCATGTCCTTTAGCTTCAGCAAGGTTGTGACAGCGGTCCTTCGCCCTACATTTGCTGCATCGTCAATACGCTAATCAATTACCGCTAACGGATCTCTAGTTGTGCCCTATCTTCTCGAAGGTGATTGGCGCTAGGTAGAGCGGCTTTAGCTCGAGCGTTTCTTTGCGCGATGCGTCCTTTTGCGAGAAGAGGATGCGCCTTGAAGTAACCTTGGAGTATTTCTTGGCGAACTCGTTGATAGACGTGTGGTTGTTTACGTTGGACGACTTCACTTCCACGGCGGCGATCTTCGCCCCGTCTGCGAGCAGAAAGTCAACCTCGTAGGAATGGCTTCCTCCCTCGGGGATCCAAGTATGGTAGAACAAGCTTCTGCCCACACTGGCAAGCATCTGCGCAGCGGCGTTCTCGTACAGGTATCCTAGATTTGCAGGGAGGCTGTTGCTCAAGAGTTTTGCGTAGATGGCCTCATTCGCCTTGTCCTCGCTGTTGAACATCATGGTGACGAACAGCCAAATGCAGTTTTCGCAATGCTAATAATATGCAATATGTCATATTTCGCAATGTTTTGTCTGAAAAGCGCAGCTCGTCGTGAAAGGTATGCCGCGTGCACGTTCAGCTCCGTGCCGCTCTGGTTGCCCGCTTGCCCGCCTACGTAGCGCCCGCGCTTGTCCTATGCCACACAAGCAGTCCCTAATCCGTGAGCTTCTTCAAAGTGGCCGCAGCCGTTCTTCTCCCCGCATCCGCCGCATCAACAAGCGCGGCGGTGGTGACCTTGCCGTTGGTTCGAGCGATCTCCAGCGCCATTGCCTCGCGCTCTTGCATACGCTTCAGACCCGCACCGTAGAACTCGATTGCCTTTAATCTGGTCGTTCCGCTACTCCGAAACTACTCCGAAATCTACTCCGAAACTACTCCGAAACTACTCCGAAATACCCGCTTCGGAGTAGCTACGCGAGCGTGTAATGCTGCAATGGGTCTCGCTTGCTCTTGCCGTGCCATTCGAGCTCGCCCTTTTCTGCCAGCCCCTTGAGTACGTTCCCTGCGGTCCTCTCGCTCTTTTCCAGCGCCTCGGCAAGCTCGCGTGTAGTGACCCTCCCGTTTGACCTAGCGAGCCCGATCGCGACGACCTCGTTCTCGCTCAGCTGCCGCTCACTGCTGCCGACAGTCTCGGCCAAGGGGAGCGTGAGCGTAGTTCGGTCGGGACCGTACTCCACCTCGTAGATCGGCTCTGGGTAACCCCCGTCCTTCCAGCCGTTAACGATGGTTCCCATGCCGCTGCCCGCGCGCTCACCGATGTTCACAAACGAGAAGATCTTGAGCATCGTCTCGTTGCGCGGGTCCGACTTGCCAGGTTTCATAGCCTCTTCCACGGGCATGCGGAAGTCGCCCGGGTTCTCGATGGTGATGGAATCGTCGTGCCACACGCACACGATGCCGCGCCGCTCGTAATAGTTCGCGTTCGTCAGGCAGTTGGCGATTGCCTCGCGAAGGGCTTTGTGGGCGGGTGTGTCGTCTACACGGCGCATGTTCTCGTCCAAACTGAACGGCACCTTCAGCGCCGCCTTCAGCTTGTTGTATACCTTGCCGTAAAAGTCGTATATGTTGCCAGACCAATCGCCTGGCTGGCTCGTGAACCTGTCAGCCCACCGCTCCACAGCACCCGCCTCCTGCCGATAGTCCAGGAAGTAGTGCGGGAATTCTTTGGTGATCCACCGGTCCTTGCCGAACATGAGCAATCCGGCTCCGGTCGGGTGAAGCTCGCCGTCCTCGCCGGTATCTATCGCGCCTACAGCCTGTAGAAACTCCTTATCATCGTAGCTGTTCCATTCGCTTTCGCTGCGCGTTAGCTTGAATTCGTTGCGGTAGCGCCTGATGGTGTCGAAGTCGAGGTCTTTCATGCGGGCCTTGTCGATGACCTTGCCATCCTGGCTCGACGTGTCGGAATCGCGCAGCATCGACAGCACTTCTTCCCGCGTGCAGTGGTGATCACCGGTGTGGGTCCTTCGGAATGTTCCGCCGAAAATGTCGTCGTTGATGTAGACGGGGCGGATGTGTCGATCTGCCCAGGGCACGCGGATGGCCACGATCTCTTTGCCGTCAACGATTTCCCTTGTAACGTGAGAATCCTGCATGAACCGAGCCGACACTTTGTCTTCAGATAGGGCTGCGTTCCAGAAGTCGTCGATCACCTTGTCCGGTTTCTTGATGCCGACGACGTCGAAGGTTCCGTCTTCTTTTTCCTCTGCGCCCAGCACGATGACGCCGCCCGATGTGTTAGCGAAGGCCGAAAGCGTCTCCCATATGCTTCGCGGCAAGGCACCGTTCCCGTCTCGCCCCTGTGCCGCCTTCATCTCTAAGCGGTTGCCTTCTTTGAACTGTCCAAATTCGTTAAGGTTCAATCCGCACTCCCATCATCACGCAGTTGTCTTGCCAATTTTACCGCACGCGTTCAAGATCTGATCGCACCGATGAACTCTCAAAAGCGGACAAACCATCTTGTCGACAATTCCGAACGCGCCCCCGTCTTTAGGATTTGACACCAGAATTCTTTAGGATTTTCGACATACGCTTATCTGTAAAAACCAGCCACTGAGCTGGTCTTTTTGTATATTCTGTGGAGGATTGACAAAATACTTCAAAAGGGTTTTCTATATGGTGCTATGGAGTTGCAATAGAAGCATTGCGGCTATGAAGAAAGGGTGAGCGATGGCGTATTT
>NZ_JAAKEB010000028.1 GCF_011038965.1 Adlercreutzia sp. ZJ141
AACACTTGTATCTTAGCCCCGGTAGGCGGCGTTTTGACGCAAGGGCAAAGCCTTCGATGCGCACCCGCATAGCGGGTGGTTTATTGCCCGCCGCGCTGCGTGCGCCGTGCAGGCTCACGAGCCTGAAAAGAAAACGGTCGCCCAGAGGGAGGGCGACCGTTGTTCAATGGCGGGTATGCCCGCAAGATGCGACTTACAGCGCAGCCAGGGTCTCACCCACGTAGTAACCCGTGGCCATACAGCTGGATACACTAGCGAAGGACTCCAGAGTCAGCGCGCCTGCCGCGTACAAGCCAGGAATCTCGTTGTCGGAGGAATCGAGCACCTGGTTGTTGGGGCCGACCACCAAGCCGCCGGAGGTCTTATAGCGGCACACGTTCAGCTTTAACGCGTGATAGGGTGGTTGCAGCGACTCAACCCATGCCTTCTTGCCGAAGTCGGTGTCTTCGCCGCTTGCGACCAGCTCGTCGTAGCGAGCAAAGGTTGCCACCAGGGCATCAACAGGCACATCCATGCCAACGGCCAGTTCCTCCAGAGTGTCGGCCTTCACGTACACGTCCTCGTGGCTCTTGATATTACCCTCAACCGAATGACCGATGGCGCGGGCATCGAAGGCTCGCTGATCGAAGATAGACCACCACTCGCGATAGCCAGCATTCAGAGCAGCCTGGGCGGCATCGTGGGACTGGGCTTCCTCAATGAAGCGCTTGCCGTTCGGGAGCACCAGTACGATGGGAGTCCAGTAGCCCCAGGTGGTGCAGTTGGGAATATCGCCCATAAGGTTGCAGCGGGTCAAGGACGAATCCATGCCTGACAGCTTGGCACCAACCTTCTCGGCTATCCTGTGACCCTCGCCCATGCAACCGTGAACCAGTTGCCCATGGTTGGCCCACTCGGGCAGGTACTCGCGCACCATTTCGCCGTTGTCAGCGAAGCCTCCCGTGGCCAACACCGTAGACTGAGCCTTGATGTCAGTGATCTTGCCGGAGGTGGCGTCCTCGAAGCGGCAACCGATCACAACGTTTTCGGCATCGACGATAAGGGCGGTAGCGCGCAAGCCGCAGCGGACATCAACGCCCAGCTCGGTGAGCTTAGAGGCAATCGGCTGCAGGATATTGGGGCCGCCTGAGCCTATGCCGTCAGCCGGCAAAATAACACTTTTGGACATACGGGGCAGCTCTTCTTCAGTGCAGGGCTCCTGGAACTTGGCTCCAAAGTCATTAATAGCAACGTCTACGAACTTGGTGTTTGCGTAGGTCTTGCCCTTGACCCACTCCGGGAACCACTCGTACTGGTCGTGGCCAGCCGTCAGCCTCTCAGCGTTGGCCTCCCAGTACTGGTCGATAGTCGTGGGGTTTCCGGCGTTGAGCTGAAGCTCGGTGCCCGAAGCAAACATGAAGCAGCAAGAGGTGGCAGAGTCGCCGCCAATCTGAACCTGCTTCTCGGTCATAATGATCTTCTTACCCGCCAACGCCGGAGCCATGGCGGCAGCCAGACCTGCGTAACCAGTGCCAATAATGAGAATATCGGTCTCATCGGTGAAGTTGACCGGCTGATAACCAACCAGGGCCGCCTCGGAACCTTCACCTGTTTGTGTCGCTTTCTCGGACCCGTCACTCTTGGGGCTGCAGCCGGCAAGCGCGGTGCCTGCTCCAGCTACGATACACGTAACTCCCCCAACCTTCAGAAAATCTCGACGCGAAAGTGTCATTCGAAATCCCTCCCTTTCTTAGGATCACCTTGGTCGATTGCCATTCAACCCGCGCGCTAAAACGCAGGAGTGAAGCATCGCCTGAATGCCGCCATGGCAATCACTAAGTAGTAGAGTGTAGCGAAGGAAGGGGTTTTCGCGCTCCCCTAAAAAATGGTTATCGTTGAAATAGGTCGATGACTTGCTGTTTCTTATTCACACCAAGTTTCACGTACAAGCTTTTAATATATCCTTGCACCGTAGAGGTGGAAATATTCAGTCCCTCGGCAATGCGGGCAGCGGTATTCCCTTGAGCCAATCCAATCAGAACATCACGCTCGCGCGGCGAAAGTGAGAACTGATCGACAAGTTCCTCAACCTGGCGCACTGTCGATTGCTCGAAGGTTTCAGCAGGATGCTCGACCCTCACCTCCACCACTTCCACCACCTGCTTCTCGCGGGCATTCTTGAGACTCCACCATACTACGACCATACCCAAGACATACACGCACACAACACATACGATAGATATATGCACGAAAGCACTTCCCTCCTGCATCGTGCCAAAGAACCATCCCAGCACCAGCCCAGCAGCCAAACACAGACGCATGACCATCGAAGAGAAGGCCATGATTCCGTATATACTGTCACCCGTTTTCCGACATGCCTCAATCACGCAGAACATGGCGAGTATAGCCGTCAACACGTGAGCCGAGTAGATGACGATGCTCAAAGAGCCACTCAGCTGCGCACTGAAGAACGGAAGTGCCAGGAACACAGCAATGATGGCGGGGAAGATCCCCAGATACACCAAGCGTTCGTAAAATGTACGCGTAGTGGTCATCACGAACAAGACAACCAATACCGAGCAGATGAGCGAGCCTACAAGGGGAGCGTGGCTCGAGATGAAAAAAGGACTGTGCGTGAAGAAGGCGAACGTATTCACCAAGCCCGTTACCAGTCCGAAGAAGGCAGCGGCCATAATGGGTGTGGAGCAATGAGCCAGTGTTTTTCTGAAGCGGGCTATCTGACTGCCGATACTTTCCGCCGGGACTCCTTTTTCGAGGGAACGGGTTTGCGCCTGGTAGAAATCGGGGTAGGCAGGGCGTCTGTCCTGCGCGGATGCAGCCGACTCTTCCTCCTGCGGGCCAGCCCCTTCCCTTTTTTCATCGAGTTTGTGCTCGACGCTACTCTGCCGCGGAGCAAGCCGTGTGCGCCCTGCCTTCAACAGCGGAATGAGCGCCACGGCCGCAACAGCACATACCACAGGCTCCACGGGTGCGGTAGCCTCGCCCAAGAGGAACGAAACAACCGCTAACAGAAACGACGAGCCAGCCAGCTGCACAATGAGCACAATGGGCGACGACCCGCAAGCCAGAAGCTCGACAACCGCGAAACCCACGGGTGTAACCGCCAAACCCCACACCACGCCCAGTACCACAGGCGAGAGCCCTTCCTGGGAAAACGACTCGGGAGCCACCGCTACAAACAGATAGGCCAGCGCAGTTACCGCCAAGGCCCCGCGACAATCGAGACTCCACGGTCTGAGTCTTCCTACAAGATAAAAACAGAACAGCGTAACGTAGCATACAAGACTGCCCGCCGCCGCTCCCACCATAAAGGGCAGATCGGAAACATAGTCCAAAGGATCGACGGTATAACCGAAGCTTGTCACATAACTGAAATAGGCCAGTAGGCGATACAGCGCGCAAATAAGCAGAATGCCTATCGCCGCCGGCGCGAAAAGCCCAGCAATCCGATTCCCCACAATCATCCCCCTCCCCGGGATTTTATTTAGTTTTTCATTATAGCGTTGCCACCGCCAGCACCGCGCCTTTCACCTATACCATTACCCCAGTTTCACGATGGGCGCGTAGTCTTTCAGTAACTTCTTCGTCTGGCCTGACTTCGCAAAACGTACGTACAGCGTGTCGCCGTCGACCTTTGTTACCTTGCCTCGGCCGAACGTCTTGTGGTCAACCGCGTCACCAACGGCAAATGTCAACTTCGCGGCGGCCTTCTTCCCTGCGTTGGGGTTTACCCCTGTGCTGCGGCTCGCGCGGCTGCGGTCCGTTCTGCCAGCTGATCCCGAAGCGCTCGACTGCCCGAACACACGACCTTCGCCCGCTTCCACACCACTGCCCGCGATGCCGCGACGACTTCCTCGCTTCTCCCAACCTGTACCAGCAAAGCCCGCCGAACCAAGCCCCGTGGTTTGTCGCAGCTCTTGCGGAATTTCCTGAATGAAACGCGACACCGGGTTCGCCGACGTTTGACCAAAAATCTGGCGCAGCTGTGCACATGTAAGATATAAATGCTTGCGAGCGCGCGTGATGGCCACATACGCGAGGCGCCGTTCCTCTTCCACACCCGCCGGGTCGCCCACCGAATTCATGTGCGGAAACAGCGTTTCCTCCATGCCGGCAACAAACACGCAGTCAAACTCCAAGCCCTTTGATGAATGTACGGTCATAAGCGTTACGGCACATCCGTCGTCACTGGCGGTATCGAGATCGGTGCGCATGCGCACCCACTCAATGAAGTCGGCCAGCGAGTCACCGCGCAGCACGCGCGCAGGCGCCTCTTGCACACGTTCGCCAACGGCAGGTGCGGCGAAGAACACCTCGTGCGAGCCAAAACCTGCCGCATCCACCGTATCGCCCAACACATCCCACACGCCGCGCACGGCAGCAGATACCCCACCAGACGCTGCGGCAAGAGCACCCTCAGCGAGCGCTTCTTCCCCTTCGTCGGCGTCGTCGTAATCGTCGTGTGTTTCGGTGAATTCATCCACAACGCCCATGAACTCCTGAATGTTTTCGATGCGCGCTAAAGCTTCGTCGGTGCCCACCGCGCGCAGCTCGTCAATGAGCCCACTCTTGTCAACAATGGCCTCGATGACCTTGCGCAGATCACCTTCGTAGCGGCGCGCCTCCTTCAGCAGCTCCACGAATTCCCCCAGCGACCGGCGCGTTGCGGCGCGAATTTCCGGATCGGCCACGGCCAACTCCGCCGCTGCCAGAAACGGCTCGCCCATTTCCCGCGCAAAGCGATCGATACGCTCGATGGTCGTTTTACCGATGCCGCGCTTGGGTACGTTAATGACGCGCTTGGCAGCGATATCGTCAGCAGGATTCACCACCAGCGTCAGGTACGCCATCACGTCGCGGATTTCCGCACGGTCGAAAAAGCGTGTACCGCCCACAATACGGTACGGCACTCCAGCACGGAGTAACATGTCTTCAAGCATGCGGCTCTGTGCGTTCGTGCGGTAAAACACCGCCATCTGGTTGTAGCTTTCGCCCGACGCGCGCCGCTTCTCTATTTCGCCGGCAATCCAGCGCCCTTCGTCACGCTCATCAGTTGCCATGTACACCTGAATTTTGTCGCCATCGCCCGCGCTGGTGAACAACTTTTTTTGCTTGCGGTGCCGGTTGTTTGCAATAACCGCGTTAGCCGCCGCCAGCACATTGCCCACGCTTCGGTAGTTTTGCTCAAGCTTAACCACGTGCGCCTGCGCATAATCGCTTTCGAAGTCGAGAATGTTGCGGATGTCGGCACCGCGCCAGCTATAGATGGACTGATCGTCGTCGCCTACCACCATAATGTTGCCGTGCCCTTCGGCCAGAAGCTTGGTGATAGCGTACTGCGCGTGGTTGGTGTCTTGATACTCGTCGACCATAATGTAGCGGAAGCGGTCCTGATACGCCCGCCGAACGTCCTCATGGTTTTTCAGCAGCAGAAACGCGTACAGCAGCAGATCGTCGAAGTCGAATGCATTCGCCGCGCGCAAGCGCTCCTGCAAACGCGTATACACGCGAGCGGCCACCTTGCCCACCGGATCAATGGCTTGATGCTCAAAGTCACCCGGAACGACAAGTTCGTTTTTCGCCGTAGATATGCGATTCATGAGCGCGGGCACCGGAAAGCGCTTCGGATCGATGTCGAGCTCGGCCATAATTTCCTTATACAAGCGCTTTTGATCGTCGGTGTCGTAGATGGTGAAGTTCTTCGTGAAACCAAGTCGTTCGGCATCGGCGCGCAGAATGCGCACGCACATGCTGTGGAAGGTGGAAACCCACATGCCGCGACTCGCCGGCCCCACCAGCGCGCCCAAACGCTCACGCATTTCGGCAGCCGCCTTGTTCGTGAACGTGATGGCCAGAATCTGCCACGGTGCCACGCCCTTGTTCTCGATGAGATGCGCGATGCGATAGGTGAGCACGCGCGTCTTGCCGGAACCCGCGCCCGCCAAAACGAGCAGGGGGCCTTCCGTGCATTCAACCGCCTCGCGCTGCGGGCCGTTCAACGTGTCGATGTCAATAGGCATGACGGTTCCTTCTTGTTTGATGCTTGACTGACGTTAGGGAAACACTGCTTAAGTTCACCAGCATTGCGCTGACGAGGCGGCTTTATGCAGTGTTTCCCTAGCTTGCTTTCCAACCGCGCGGCTTCTTCCGCTTCGAACAGTACCGCGCCACAAAACGTCCCCTGCGCAGCGGCTGCTACGCAAGGGACTCGATTCTCAAAAAACGTACCGCGCGCCGGTATCTATACGATCTTCTTGCCGAACACAGCAGCAATCTCGCGCAACTCGCCCACGAGCTTCCTGAACTGATCGGGCGTAAGCTGCTGTGGGCCGTCCGACTTCGCCTCGGGCGGGTTCGGGTGCACCTCGATCATCAGTGAATCGGCTCCAGCTGCCACGGCAGCATACGCCAGCGAAGGCACCAAGTCGCGCTGACCTGCCGGGTGCGACACGTCGATGCAGATAGGATACAACGACTGCTTGTGCACCACCGGAACAGCGGCAATGTCGAGCGTGAAGCGCGTGGCGGTTTCAAACGTGCGCAAACCGCGTTCACACAGCATAATGTTGTCATTGCCTTCGGCGGTTAAGTAATCGCATGCGGCCAGCCACTCGGCAATACTGCCCGCAAAACCGCGCTTGTACAGCACCATCTTCTTCGACTCGGCGGTTACCTGACCGATCTTCTTCAGCAGGCTGAAGTTTTGAAAGTTGCGCGCACCAACCTGCAAGCCGTCCACATAGGAATGCACCAGCTCGCAATGGGCGGAATCCATCACTTCGGTGAGAGTGAGCAGGCCGTACTTGTCGCCCGCAGCCTTCATGATCTTGAGGCCCTCCTCACCAAGACCCTGAAAGCTGTGCGGATTCGTGCGGGGCTTAAACGCGCCGCCACGAACCCACTTCAAACCTAGATCGGCGACACATTCAGCCACTTCTTCGAATTGTTCGGTCGATTCAACCGAACACGGGCCAGCGAAGATAGTTACCTCGTCGGTACGGGCTCCCAGATTGGGAATGGGGGGTATGTTCGCGTTGCTCATGCCGATGGAGTCTCCTTCATGACCTTTAGAATGGTTACATAGATTTCTCTTAGGTACTCGTTGTACAGAGGCCCCTCGTTGTAGCTGTTCACCTTCGCGAAGATTTCCTCTTCGTGCCGTGCGTCGTAGAGCCCCATGCGAGCATCGGGCTTAAGACCACGGATGACGAGAGAGTGTCCCGCGCGCTTATTCAGAAGCGCGACGAGCTCACGGTCGATCTCATCGATCTTTGCGCGATGTTCTTCGATTGCCGCTAACGCATTGGTTTCTTCAGACATCGGCATTCCTTTCACACTCAAAAACGGTAACGAGAACCTGCCCGCAGGCGCAGCACGCGAATCGGGCCACTCGTGTGATGCGTATGATAACACTCGCAAAATTGACCAATAGAAGCGCGCTTCTTATTCCGCCAGCCCTGCACAGACAGGTCGGCGAAAGCGCTCAGGGGCGCTCGAGGCGAACACTCGGGTCGAATACGAGAGCTAGAAGAAAACGCGCGACACTTGCGTGTAGAAGCTTTCGCGGCGATAGCGTAAAAACATCGTGGGATGCTGACCTGCGCGAACAATAACCCGTTTCGCCGGACGCTCAAACACAAGTGGCTCTCCGTCGGCAAACAGCGTGGCATCGCGACGTCCGTCGTCGCCCGTGAGCTCAACTTCCACCACGTCGTGATGTTCAGTGACCAGCGTGCGCGACCGCAACGTGTGCACTGCAATGGGTACTACCACCAACCCGCGAAACCCCGGTGCCACCAACGGCCCACCTGCAGAAAGCGCGTAGGCTGTTGATCCCGTAGCTGTGGAAACGACCAGCCCATCGCCACGCATGGACGCCACGTGGTCGCCCGATACACCAACGGAGAAATCGACAATACGCCCCGACGCTCCCCTGCTCACCGTTAGCTCGTTTAACGCGAAATACGATCGCGGGCACTCGATGGGCTCACAGTCATCGCCTTCGCACTCCACGTCGATGCGCAAATTCGTGCGGCGTTCTTCCACCACATCGCCCGCAAGCGCGGCGGCCACCATAGGTACCACGCCCGCATCGGTTGGATTGGCGAGAAACCCTAAGTGACCGAAGTTAATACCCAGTACCGGTGCCGACATTCCACACACCGCGCGAGCTGTGCGCAGGATCGTGCCATCGCCACCAAGCGCAACGGCCAAATCAACCGGACCGTCAAAGCCCCACTCGGTAAGATGGTCGAACAGTGGACAACCATCGTCAGATAAAGCAACCGACCCCGGAAGCGTCTGCGAATCGACAACGCGGCATACGATTCCCTGCGAGTTTAAGTACGACTGCAGCAGAAACGACGAGTCGCTCGCCGTACCGCTCTCGCTATTCGCGACCACCAGCACGTTCATATGAGGAAGTGCGCTCTGCATGTTAGCGCCGCCCTTCTATCGGCGCGCCTTCCGCTGACACACCTTCCGCTGGCACGCCATCCGTTGGCATGCCAGCGCGATGAGGCACCGGGTCAAATCGAATGTTCGCGCCGCATTCCTGCACACAGCGCCACGCCGCCACATCAAGGGCATCAATAACGGGCACCGCACCCAACCATGTTTGCACGCCTAACACTGACAGCTCGGTACAGCCGAGTATAATGCCGTCGCACCCGTCGGCGATAAGCTGGGCACAGAGCGCTTCGATACGCTTGGGACACAGTGACCGGCCAGCCTTCACCTCGTCGTAAATAACCGCCATTACCTCGCGCTGCCCATCCTCGTTCGGCCATGCTATCTGCACGCCAGCCTGCGCAAGCGCTTGGTCGTACACGCCCGCCTGGCGCGCTCCGTCGGTGGCAAGCACACCGCAACGCGTACAGCCAAGCTTCGCCGCATATCGCGCCGTTTCGAGCGGCATGGATACAAAACGCGCCCGATCAACCGCTCGGGCGATCACTGGCAAACGCGAATGTGCCGTATTACACGGCGTAACGAGCACGGTGCAACCGGCATCCTGCAATTCGCGCGCAGCTTGCTGCATCGGTTCGATAAACGACACGGCGCCGGGCTTTCTCAGCAGATATGCCGTTCGATCGGGAATTTGAGGACGGCACAATACCGTAATATCCAGGTGCTCCTGGTCGCAATCGGCCTGCGTAAAATCAATGACGCGCGCCATGAGCCGCACCGTCGCCGCAGGACCTAAGCCCCCAATGATACCCAGCTTCTCCATCAAGTGCGTCCTCCCGTCGCCTTACACAGCGCGCGGCAGCAGCCGCAGCGCCATAATGCTCGCACCATTATAGGCGGGATGCTCGGCAAGTCCAAACGCGAGACAAAATGACCAGATTGCATGCTGATCGTCAACGCAACATCGGCTATCGTAAGGAAGGGAGACACTCCTTACTGCTGTCTTACCCTGCGCTGACAAAGGCTTCTGCCCGAAGAAGGGATCGCCCATGATCAAGACCACTACCATCCTTCGGCTTGTATCCGTACTGCTGATTATCTACTCGATTCTGAACATCTTGCTGGGGGGCTTGATGCTTGTGGAGCTCAGCTTAAGCGGATTACTTCAGCAAGGCGGCGCAATGGCGCTTCTAGCGCTCAGCGGATTCTCTATCATCAGCAACGTCTTGAACCTGCTTGTGGGCGTATTTGGCATGATGTGCGCCATAAAGCCCGGAAAGGCCCACACGTTTTTCCATCTAAGCATCGTGGCTTTGATTCTAAGCGTGCTGAACTTGATCCTAACCGCTTTGCAGGGTGGAGCCATGTTCCAGTCGGTTATCATCACCTTCGCCATTGCCGGCTGCGCTTTTCTGGCGTACAGCATTAAGGTTCAGGGGCTTGAGCGGTAACGCCGGAAGCCCGCATGCGCGGGCGACACACCCCATGGGGAGCACTCGCAACGCCACCACCATGCGCGAATTCTGAAAATCGGCTGACAGTGCACAACCAAACGTCTCAGACGCATACAATGCGTCTATGAAACGAAGTTATCGCATAGCACTGTCGGCAGTTGCCGTTGCCGCCATGTGCGCATTCATTTTCCTTATGTCGGCACAGCCAGCAGACGAATCGGGCGCATTGAGCATGGGCGTGGTGAGTCGTATCATTGCGTTTGTCGTGCCCGGCTATGAACAGATGAATGCGGCCAGTCAACTCTATTGGCAAGACACCCTTGAGCACGTGGTGCGAAAGTGCGCCCATTTCTCGGAATATGCCGCCTTGGGAGCACTTGCCGCCAACTTAACATGGCAGATCATGGTGCCGCAACAAGCCAACATTGATGCGCACATCGCTTCCAACACCCAGCAACACCACGCTGCACAGCGCGAGTGCGGACGTCGGCACCAATACGGGCACCAGCGTCACATCATTGCCCGCATCGCGCTTTTGTCGTGGGCGGCATCCACGTTGTATGCGGCAACCGATGAATTCCACCAGATGTTCGTACCCGGGCGCGCGTGCATGGCAACCGACGTGCTCATCGATTCAACAGGAGCCATTGTGGGCGTCGCACTGGCGCTGGGTATCGCATGCTTTCTCAAACAGCGTGCGAAACGAACACGGTGAACGAGCGGAAACGCTGAATCAAGGGACGAGCCCCCAATGCTTATCATCGGGGGCTCGTTTCAGGGCGGCCCAACCTGAAAAGCCGCCCGTAACGTTTGCGATCAGAGCAAGCCTTACACGATGGGAGGCGTGCCTTCCCAATTGCCAGCGATGGCGTCGATCATAACGCGTGCGCCCTGGGGCAGAACACCAGTGCCCACCAGACGGCGAGCCGGAGTTCCCTCGGGGAAGAAGCGCAGGTACACTTCGTTCATAGCCTCAGCATCGGCCAGATCGGCCAGGTACACGTTCACCTTCACGATATCGGCAAGGCTGTGATCAACCGACTCGATGATAGCCTTGATGGCAGACAGGCACTGCTCGGTCTGACCAGCTGCATCGGCGGACAGGTCAGAGGCAATCTGAGCAGAAATGTTGTTGTAATGGCTGAAGGCCACAGTCTGCGTGGACAATGGGCAGCGAGGTGCTGCGTCGGTGTTGTTGGCCTCGATGATAAGGCCGTGACGATCCTCGATAGCCTGGGGCGGAGTGCCGTCGCCGTGGGACACCACAGCCTCGATAGCCACGTCGCAGTGCAGCGGCAGGTCAGCCACGGGCACCACGGTGCGGGCCGGCAGGTAGCCCACCGCGCGAGCAATGCCGGAATCAGGGAAGAAGGTCTTGTATACCTCATTCACCGCATCCACATCAGCCAGATCGCGTACGAGCACGGTAACCTTAACGATGTCGTCAAGCGGCACGTCGATGCTGGTAAGAACAGCTTTCACGTTCGCCAGGCACTGGGCAGTCTGAGCAGCAACATCGCCTAAGATGGGACGACCGCTCTTCGGATCCAGCGGCAGCTGCAGTGAGATGTTGTTGTAGTGGCTAAATGCCACAGACTGGGTGGACATCTCGTCGTAGGGAGCCTCATGGGTGTTGTTGGTCAGCTTCAGCAGATCGCCGGCCTGCGGCACCGACTGGGTGCCCTCGCCGTTGTCCACCAGGGCCTCCACCATAACCAGCGCGTTTTCGGGCAGGTCATTGACGGCCATAACCGTGCGAGCGGGACGGTACGTGGGGAAGAAGCAGGCCTGAACCTTGTCCACAGCGTTTACGTCCATGATGTCGCGCACGAACACGGTCAGACGAATGACGTCGTTCAAATCGTGATCGATGCTGTTCACAATGGCTTCAATATTCTTGAAGCACTGTTCGGCCTGCTCGGCCACGCCGCCGGCCACCAGGGCACCGGTTGCCGGGTCTAGGGGCAGCTGAGCCGACAGGTTGTTGTAGTGACTAAAGGCCACGGTCTGAGAATACAGCTTGCTTTGCGGAGCATTCTCGGTATTACGGGCCACCACCACATTGGGATCACTCATGGTTACCTCCCTCAAGGTAAGAATGGGTTGCATTTGTGCAATTGCATTAAACTTTGCAAGAGGCGTTGTTGTCAACTGCAAATACAAAACACCCTTGTGAAAAGGGTATTTTTGGGAAAACTGCGGGTGGTAAACGTTACAAAATGATTTGTTTATAACTTAGTTTTATACAGTTGCACAAAAATGTTACTGACGTATACCCCGCCACGCTTCCTCCGCCTTCGACCGCAGTTTATGACAAATCCTACTGCCCACAACCTTCGATCCCGCAAGTCGTTTTGCAATTGGTGGGTTGAAAATGTTGCAATTAGCAGGTTATAACTTCTGCAATTGGCGGGTTATAAACTTTACAATTGGCAGGTTGCAATTTCTACAAATGGGGCAAAATGCTCAATACGCCCGCGTGATCATGGCTGCATACGCGCGATGTTAGTAAGTGATGGATCAACTCA
>NZ_JAAKEB010000029.1 GCF_011038965.1 Adlercreutzia sp. ZJ141
TTGCCGGAGCTGATAAAACCTATTCGCTTGACCAGCTCTACGAGGGAATCTGCTTTTTGGGATCTGAGTACCAAAAGGTAGTAGAGATTTACAACCACAAAGTCTCTGAATTGTTTGATCGTGATACCTCAACAACATACTTTGACTGCACGAACTTTTTCTTTGAGATTGACCGTGAGGATGCCCTTCGACACAAAGGAGTATCCAAAGAAGGTCGCAAAGACCCGATTGTGGGACTTGGTCTTTTACTTGATGCTGACTGTATCCCACTTGGCATGGTTATCTATCCTGGCAATGAGTCAGAAAAGCCGGTAATTCGCGAGGTTATATCCCAAACAAAGCGACGCAACAATATGTACGGGCGTACCGTGCGTGTAGCTGACAAGGGACTAAACTGTGCCGATAACGTTAGCGATGCCATTTTGTCTGGTGATGGTTATATCTTCTCAAAGTCGGTAAAGCAGCTACCCACAACAGAGCTTATGTGGGTGCTATCTGATGAGGGCTGGTTAGACATCACAAGCAAAGACGGCGAGATCGCCTATCGGGTGAAGTCCTGTGTTGCAGACTTCGAATACAAAGTCACTACAGATTCTGGAGGTAAAAAGGCAGTTCCAGTTGAAGAGAAAAGGGTTGCCAAATTTAACCCTAAACTTGCCCGCAAACAACGTGCCGAGATTGACCGGCAGGTAGAAAAGGCGCGTCGCTTGCGCCTGTCGCAGGCCAAAAAGTCAGAGTATGGTGACAGTGCTAAGTTTGTGACCTTTAGTGCAGTTGATTCAAATGGAGAAGAACCTGATGCAAAGGTAGTGGCAACACTAAACCACACAGCCATCGAGAAAGCACGCCGTCTGGCAGGTTACAACATGATTGTGACCTCAGAGACATCAATGAGTGATGCTGATATCTATTCGACCTACCATAATCTCTGGCGCATAGAGGAATCCTTTAAGGCGATGAAGTCCCAACTTGACGCGAGACCTGTGTATCTGCAAAAGTCCGAATCGATCACCGGACACTTTCTTATCTGCTACCTATCTGTGCTGCTTGAGCGGCTCGTACAGCTAAAAGTGTTAGATGGGCGCTTTTGCACTGAAGAGATAATGAGACTTGCCCACAATTATCGTGTAGTTGAGGTCTCTGAGCGCAAATACGTCAACATCTCTAAGTCCTTACCCATCATCGACGAGTTAGAGAAAATGACGGGGCTGCCGCTGGGCAATTACTACCTCACGAAAGGACAAATCGATTCCATCGTCAACTGTCAATTCAACATACCCAATGTTCAGTAGTGCTGCATACCGAAGCACGTTAGAAGGATAGGACGACCCACCTGATGGCACCGATGGCTTGGGCACAAAACGTTTAGAAGATAAAGCGAAGTGTACCTACAAACCATGTCGAGTTCTTAGCACCAGAAATGAAATCGAAACTCGGAAGTCAGGTATTACGTTATAACTGAAGATGATGTTAGATATAGCCTTACCAATCAGCTTGCCATGTTGGTAGAAAAGGAATGGAAAATACTGAACAGTAGCAAAAGAGACATTTGTTTGCCCAGCAAACAAGAAAGGCATACCGGTTCAGAAGCATAGTATTACGTGTGAGAACAAGTAGGAGGAGTCATGGGACTATTCGACCTCTTCAAGAAGGACAACGCTTCAAAGCAACGATCAACTCAACAAAAAATACTTGCAAGCATGACTAAACTCGGACCTGCATTCGTTGATTCCAGCAGTGTTTCGCCTGACGAGCGTCCCTATTATCAAGAGGATAGCTACTATACCCTCTATTCATATCCAGATACGCCAATGGCTCAAAAAGTAATTACCTTCGACGAAAGAAAACAAACCGCACGTCCCTCCACGCGTGGCCTCTACCCTGCAGAAATCCTTCTACTTAGTTACTGCAAAATAGGCAAGTATCCAAAGCCTAAGAGCGGCTACCCTGGTCTTTGGTGGTTCGAATATGGAATTCGCGATGTCGGCCACGCGCTAGAGTCGCTTGCCACAAGAGGCTACCTGGAATGGGCGCCAAAAACCGCTAGTCTTCACAACCTCAAGGTCGATCAACTGAAGCAAATCCTCGAGACAGCAGGTCTTCCCTCAAATGGGAAAAAACAGGACCTAATCGACAGGATTGTCGCCAATCTATCGGATGATCAAATAATAATCCCAGGCTATTCCCCAAAATACCAGCTAACTACCCTCGGAGAAGATGAACTCGAACAGAATGGTTACGTGCCCTACATGCATAAGCACAAGCGAAAGACCGCCGAGGATTCCCACTTTGGTGAGACTTTCAATGTGTGGTCGATCAACAAAAAGTTCCAGAATGGCGATGCGAGCGACTGGCGAAACGTTGTTGGCGCAATCGAGGTCAGATTGTTCGGCATGGATATCGTTAACGCCGAGCCCGTTGAAAAGCCCGTTCTCAAAACAGTTAATATTAGGCAATTTCTTCAATCGAGTCAGGGCTACATTGCGAGTCAAATCAAAACCCCAGGAGACGGCTTCGACGAGGAGATGAAAGGCATTGAACTGAAGAAAGCTGGGCGAGACGATGAGGCTATCGTTCAGTTCTACATCGCGATCGGCAAGAAATTCGACGCTCCGGCTCTTTACCAGGAAGCCGCTGTCCTTCTGCGCAAATACAAGATGTACTCCGAAGAAGTTGAAGTGTTGGAATCGGGACTCAAGAACGTACCAAAAAGCAATGCGCAGCATTGGGAGGGGTTAAGCGCCAGATTAGAGAAAGCGAGAGCGCTTGCGGCTAAATAGCAATACATCACGCCAAACGACAGAATAATGCAGGTCACCGATGACTACTTCGGCTTGACTTTGCCTAACGAGTTTGACAAGAACCGCGCGAGTGGCCCCATCTGGAACAGCTTCCTTGCAGCTCAGGGCGTACTCGGCTCACGCGTGCTGTTCAGTACAAGCACTGCTGCGCAGTTGCTCCTGCCTGTAAGCAGTGGCATCAAGAAGACATACGACAAACATCACATCTTCCCGGCAAACTTCTTCAAGGGCGGCCCATACGACTATGCCATGGACCAAAAATTCATGCTTTTATCCCAAGCGCTTTTTCATTTACAGAATCATTACATAATTACAAGAAGTATTTCTTCCTTGACAGCATTTCTCCCTGTTTTCTTGTTACCCGACTTACGCGTTTCGATTCATTTCTGATCGAATAGCGGGGTTTTCAGGGCTTTCAATCTTTCAATATCGGAGCGATTCTTCTTAACTCACGCTCGATTTGAGCATCGGTCAGATTCTTTATCCTTCGGAATACAGTGTGATCGAACGGCGAAATGTTGAGTAGTACTGTTTTCAAAAACAGGTACTAGCTTCTGCGCCATACACGTCGCAGAAAATGGCTCCTATGCCATATTTTAGTTGGAGTTTTTGGCAATAGTGCCATTTTCTCGTCGGAGTTATTGGCTTCACTTCTTGTGCAGGATTATATGATACGCTTCGGCTCGATCATATGGGAAGAGACTTAGATAAAACTAGAGCCAGTCCCAGCAGGACCAGCCCTTACAAAACCTGCGGTTTTTCTACGTGTGATTATGTTCTTAAATCTTTTGCGCCGCGTCAATCGTCTTGGAGAGAAACGACAGGAACGACACGGCAACACCCCCCGAGCCTTCTGAAGAGGCAGGGATAAAAGGTCATCCGGGGTGGCCGGCCAGCAGCCCACCGAAGATGGTCCAAATGATGTTCCCAATCGTGCACATAACCTTTCCTTCGCTACTGAGTGATAGAATACCTCGACACTGCTCACCAGGTCTTAGGCTTATTGTGTATCTGGTCTCGTTCACTCAAAGCGTTTAAGCTGGTATTCGAATCTATCAGAGTTAATGTTTTGAAAGCATGTTCTCCAAATCATATTTTGAATGAACCCCGAGCTTTGCATAAATCCGTTTCAGATGAGCCTTCACGGTGTTTTCTGAGATATAGAGCTTATCGGCGATATAGTGCCGCGTATGCCCGTCAAGCGCGAGTTGTAACACTTCGCTCTCCCTTTCGGTGAGTTCGTACTCCTTGATTATTCCATGTAACCTCGCTTCTTTGCTCAGTGTTGTGTCCTGTGTCGCAGACGATGGACGTATCGGTTGTAGAGACTGCGAATATGTCTTCTGGTTAGGACTTAAAAGAAAAATGGAAATAAGCAAACAGAACAGCGCTATGAAGGCAATTGCCATATTATTCCCCTCCCCAAAGATGGACGGAAAGGCGAAGCTTAGAACGTAGTACAAAAAGCGAGGACATCCATAGCAGGCACCCCAAATCCCAATGATCGCCAAAGGATGGAAGTGAACAGAATGGGTGATCCCAACGGCCATTGTCAAGGAAACCATGAAGATGAGTACTGTCCCTACGAATAACAGCGTCGAGGGAATGTATGAGATGTTTTCGGGAACATATGGATAGATAAAGAATCCTACCGCAAACACAACAAAAAGCAATTGCAAGATACGTTCAGGCATAATGGTAACCTGGGACATCATAATTCGCCAGAACATCCACACCGTGAAAATGAGCGCTATGCTATTGATGAGTAGATTGAAGAGGATACTACCTGGTGAATTGGTCATGTCCATAGGTGAACGTAGGGTGAGGACAAAACTGTAGATAGCAAATGCAGCAAGAACTCTTACGAAATAGTAATTACCTGTGCACTGTGACTCAACGGATCCAACGAGCTTCTCTTCTGTATCTTCCCTTTGCGAAACTAGATCACCATTTTGATCGAGTTTCGAAATAGTGATGATTGAACCGATAAGACAAGCTGAGCTGCAGAACACCAAGAGCGAAAGGATCAGTGCAGGCACAACGGGGAAAACCATGTAAATCCAAGTGAAGAGCACGAAATTGGTGCCATATGAAAACAGAATGCACAGCACCGATTCGCGAAATGGAATTCTGCTGAAAAGAAATCCCCAGGATAAGAAGCACGCCACGGAACCAATAGCACTGAAGACGGTGCCAACATATGCCATTTCATTGTAGGAAAAGGTCTCAGCAAACAATGGCATCAGGGAACCAATGAACTCAGAAATAATACCTACAGCACTTAATACGAATACGACTCCGTAACTTCTATTGAGTTTTACCCACAAGAAGATAATCGCTACAAAAAGAGAAAACACTCCAAACAAGCTGTAGAACAACAGGTGAATATCTACCGGGCCATATCCGACATTGTTCTGTCTTACAATAAGACCTTGCCAGAGCACTTGAAAGGAAAACCCTAGTAACCAAATACTGCGAACACTCAAGGTATGCGATAGTGATATAGGAGTCATGGATTACCCTTTCAACTATCGCTTTCTCCCACACATGGGTTCACATGTGACCCTTTGAATACGGACAAAATCGCATTACAGCGATTCGTTATCCGCATCCCCACCACACAGAGAAGCATACCACCCATTCAAAAAAAGAAAAGTACCCGAAACGGGTAATGCCTTTTTGAAAACTACCCGTTGCGGGTGTCTACATATATATCCTCACATGTCTAAATGAACAGGGTGAAAGCATGTTTTGGCATACAGGGCATGCTCACGAAAACAAGGAGAAAGGATTTGACATGGAACTCAATCGGAGAAGCTTTTTAAAGAGCGCCGCAGTTGTTGGAGGAGCGGCGGCATTGACGGGTCTTACTGCTTGCGCCCCCAGTGGTTCTTCGGGAAATACCGCAACTGATGCCGGGCAAGCTACGGCAGGCTGGGACGAGGAACACGACATTGTTATCGTTGGTGGTGGCGGTGCTGGCGTCATCGCAGCTATCGCAGCATCTGAAACCGATCCGAACGTCGACATCGTCATATATGAGAAGATGTCTATGACTGGCGGAAGCACGGTTGTGAGCGGTGGCAACATCGGCGCAATGGGTACAGATAATCTAAAAGAGTTCGCCGAAGAAACCGGTATGGATATCTATAGAGATGACACGTTCGAAATGTACTATGAAGACAAGCTGGCCGCCGGTTGTTATTTAAGCGATCCTGATCTTGCTCATGCATTTTGCTACAATTCGCTCGATAATTTCAACTGGCTTGAGGGGCTAGGAATCAAGTGGAAGGGTTCGCGTTTCTACGAGAATGCAGTAGACGAGCCTTCTGATTTTTCGAAGGCATCCATTCATCAAGCGTGCCAGTATCTTATGACCTATGACGATGAGGGCAAGTCGACGATGGTTAATCGGAAGTTCCGCTACAACATCGGTTCGACATACAAAGACAAGAGTGGTGGTGGTGCGAACTTCCAATGTTTGCTTGACACACTTGAAACGCATCCCAATGCAACTCTTGTTACTGAAGCTCCTGTAAAGGATATCGTACGTGAAGGTCAAATCACCGGTGAAGTTCAAGGAGTGGTTTTAGAGGACGGCACGCGCATTCGTGCAAAGAAGGCTGTCATCCTGGCAGCTGGTGGCTTTGCGGGCAATGGAGAAATGATCCATATGTATGACCCGCGCATCGACGCCTCGGTACAGACAAGTGGTGGCATTGGGAATACCGGCGATATGCTTATTGCAGCACAGCTCATTGGTGGACAAACCATCAATATGAACTGCATCCAAATCGACTTTGGTTACACAGCTGCTGAACCCTCGCTAATAAACACCGCAAATTCGAATCCATTTGGTAATGCGGGTGACTATATCGAAGTCGGCCCCGACGGCAAACGTTTTTGGACCGAGCGCCGGGCGCATGAACAATTCATGGATGCCGAAAATATGTGCTTGCATCGTCTTGGGTATAAGACATGGTGGAGAATTGGCGATAGCCAATCTATCGGCGAAAAGATAACCCAAGAAAACCTTGACGCTTTCGCGGAGCGTTACGGCACGGTATGCAACACACTTGAAGAAGTTGCTACGGTTATCGGTTGTGATGCGGCGACGCTTAAGACTACGATTGACAACTATAACTCATATGTTGACAGCAAAGTTGACACCGAGTTCGGTAAGTCGGCAGCCTATCTTACTCATCACTTGGATACTCCACCCTTCTACGTCACTGAAGTAACGTACTATTGTCGCACCACTCCTGGCGGGTTACGTATTAACGTCGATACACAGGTGCTTGATGTGCTTGGTGAGCCTATCCCACGTCTGTATGCTGCTGGTGAAGTGGTTGGCAATGTGCATGGGCGTTTCCGTCAAAACGGTGGCGACTCCTGGACCGACATCACTTGCTTTGGTCGCATAGCTGGAACACAAGCCGCGGGTCTAGACTCTGTTGAGGCATAGTAGCCAAAACTAGTGCTTTGCGGTGTTTTGTTATCCAGTTTGATTTTAGGGTATAGGCGGATCGGTTTTTCATGTGCGTCATCGATGATTTAGTGTCATTCGATCGTACGGACGTGAGTATTACGATCCGCCTTCCCTATATGACCGGAATAATACCAACAGACAAAACCTAGCATTACGAAAGGTCTTTCACACAAACCTCCAGCAAATCAAAGCTCCATACCTGTGTTTCGGAAGACCACTACGATACCAACGTGCTAATACGAGTCGATTATCTGCGAATACCGCATCATGCCTGGACAGCAAATCGGTCATAAGTTCGCTCCTCTGGACCGCAGGTGAGATTATTAACCAGGGAACACACGCCTGCCGAATCAATTATTCTCTAGCATGTGTCTTTAAATTAGCGACGTATTTCCTCATATCGTCTAATGCTATTTCATTCTCTGCTTTGATTAGGCAGATGTCCAACTCAGTTATATCCATCCAGTCCACGTCATTGCCGTCTCCGGCGTCATCATCGTCATGTTTCCATTTGTCTCAGGCGGGTTTTGCACCGCCCCGATGTACGCCTCTTTTCTTGCCACATTCAGCTTTGTCGCCGTCTCGCTGCTCTTCCCCTACTACAGAACGCCCGAATTCAATGCTGGTGATGACGATTACAGAGCTCGCCATTTGACTATGTGTCGCGATTAACACCAACAAGTTAGGCAACGCGGTCAAGAAGGATTTAACCAGAACAGTGGATACGATCGCTAACCAGAATGATTATCGTATTGTCAGTTTTTGCCACAATCCCAATGAGGATGAGATCAGTCGCGATCATCGCCACCAATAATAATTCCTTTCGATACCTCGCCCGCGATGAATGACTTCCTGCGAGCCGAGTATCGGGCTCGATATCGGTGTCGAATGTCAACTGTGTATTGACTATGAGAAACAAGGTTAGGATTATAATTTCCAAATCGGTGAGAAACAGGAGGAATGATGGATATCAACGCAGCGAAAAAGAGTCCAATTGAGATGAAGGTTGCAGACGCGACAGATGACACGCTTGAAGCGATCGTCCAACTTCGTAAGAAGATCAGCAAGCAAGAAGAGCGAATTGGGTTCGTGAAGGGTCTC
The DNA here is from genome assembly GCF_011038965.1 of Adlercreutzia sp. ZJ141. Classification (GTDB taxonomy): domain Bacteria; phylum Actinomycetota; class Coriobacteriia; order Coriobacteriales; family Eggerthellaceae; genus ZJ141. Next base: position 8,392 of record NZ_JAAKEB010000029.1, read on the forward strand.
TACTACATTTCACTGATGGATTCTGATTACACCGAAGACGAGAAAGCTCTGGTCGAGGGAACGGCATGCGCGCTCGGAATTAACGAATCTACGCTCACCTACATGGAGGATGAGATAAACAAAGACCCCGACAGCTCAATCGACTCATTTGCGACTGTAGGAGGTAAAAAGTACCGAAACGAGTTGTTCGAGGAAATGGCTGCTCTAACGTACCTAAAAGGCTACCAACTAGCTGCAGAGGATGCGGCGATGATGAAAGTCGCAAAAGCTATGGACATCAAAGAAGACAAAGCCGAGAAGATGATGTATGAGCTGTACATGTCCACACAGGGTTTCGATATATCGAAGAAGGCGACTATTGCTAAAGCAGCTATGGGTGTCGGCGCAATCGCGGTAGGCGCTGCAGTCTGCGCGGTCACTGCTGGTGTTGCCGCCCCAGTCATAGGAGCCGCCATAGGCGGACTACAGGGACTATCAGGAATCGCTGCCGTCAACGCTGGCCTTGCTGCATTGGGCGGCGGTGCTATCGCGGCGGGTGGTGGCGGCATCGCCGCAGGTACGGCGGCAATCATCGCGGCTGGAGCAGTCGCAGGTGGTGGAGCGGCGGCAGTAGGACTCAGCGTAGTAGAAAACATCAGCGCCGCACATGATAAGAAGAAGCTTCAATCGGCAATAAAGCAGCAGCAAAAAGACAACATGACCAAACAGGAGATCACTGAGAATCTCATTAAGGCGATTGAACTCGAAAAAGCCCGTCTTAAGCAGCTCGAGGATCTGCACGCTAGTAAGCGCGACATCGCGAGTATCGAGCTTCAAATCGCCAACCTACAGGCACAGAAGGCTGAAATCGAACTCAGTAAGGAAGCGTAAACTATGGTCTCCTATCCGAAACCGGATCCCTACCTCGAAAGACTTCGGACCATCCAGGCAGAGACTATGGGGATAGACGCCAGGCTCTCAGCGTTGGAATTAGGCTACACTCTTGATGTGAAGACGGTTGACGAGTATGTGGAAGCCCATATAGCGCAACGACCGGCGAGGTACGAAGATTTCCTGACGAAAGCAGAGATCAAAGCAATCGCGGTCAACTATAACGAAGTTCTGAATAAAGGTATCGAGTGTGATACGCTTGATTACGCGCTGGCTGCTACATGCGGAATTGTCAGCGGCTTGATGGATGCCCTACTTGTCAGCACGCCAGGTGAAGGCGTCATAAATGAGGCTAGCGACAACCTGTTCGATGGAATGGTGAAAACCTTCGCCCGCAAAATGGACTGGCGCCCCCATGAGGGAAACGAGAATAACGTTCGGTCAGCAATTGGTTTCCTTGAGCGTAAGTTTAAGGTGGGCTACGATCAAGCAAAGAGCACAGACATAGACTACGTCGTCGAGCATATCACGCCAAAGAACCACCATGCCAAATCGCCGGCCCACTACCCAGACCTCATCGGGCTCATAGCCTCAATAGCCAACCAGTTTACCGAAACCTCAACGTTCTTTGACTCTAATAAGGGAATTGTTTTTGTTTCAGACACTGGAAAAGGTACCAAGCTCAGAGGTGACACCATTTCAGCCAAGGTATTCGCAGGCTTTGTCAACTGGCTTGGTCATTGCATGTCCGATGTAGCAGGAAGCAGCGGCTCCCAGTCGCGTGGCCAGGGACTCCCTCTCCCGTTCACCGAGTTCTTTCAGCTATGCAATTTCGGAAAGTTTCCGAACGAGAAGGGACAATGGCAATCGCTCGCCCAAGTGATGACGCAGGTATACGAGCAAGGATACGATCTTAGACACGGTGTCGCGACAACTGTTCCCGTGGTCGTTAACGATTTGCTGGTACGAGCGGTTTATACCGTCAAACGCCATTTTGTAGATGGATTAGGTTGGTCGGAATGCCTGCCGAAAGGCGACAGTCCTGAAATGCAGCGTATGATAACGGTAGGAATAGGCTCAATGTGCTTGGTTGATCTCGGGCATGCTGCTGTTACATCATGGGGTAATTGGGTGAAGTTCTTTAGCGGACTTAATATAACGGCGTGGGCTAGATTCGGTTTGCAAGGCGCGCGGGAGCTGCAGCAAATTGCAGAGCGGGATACAAGAAACTTGCTTGCTATAAATGACAACATCTCTCATGAATGGGAGAGTCTTCTTGAACGCAGTCGTCTTCTCCTGAGCTGAAGCGATACATGATGTGACTACCCAAAGTCAGGTTGACGAATGGTAAATACGGGCTTTGTTGAGTTTCCCCTAAGCCTTGTTGACGAATACTGCAAAGGCATAGCCTGGACTAGCACACTACTCTTCGCAGCTACTTCCATATGTTAGCCAGTCACCTGAATTCCCGATAAGTTATGACGTGGTGGGCAGGTCGTAGCCCAGTCGCTCAAAGATTGCCCTCTGCTTACCGGTGATCTCGCAGATGCGTGGACGGTGTCCCTCCTGTGTGTAGCGCTCGAT
>NZ_JAAKEB010000030.1 GCF_011038965.1 Adlercreutzia sp. ZJ141
GAGGGGTTGGTGTCGATGTTCCTCGCGATGTTGACGAAGGGGTCTTTCGCGAGAAGTACGGCCTGGGAGATAGTCCTTACATAATCTACGCCGGCCGCATAGAAGAGGGTAAAGGTTGTGGCGTGCTGTTTCGCTACTTCGCGGGATGGAAGCTTAGGCATCCCGGGGATGATCTTAAGCTCGTGCTGGTTGGTGCGGCCAAGATGCCCGTTCTTGATCACCCTGATGTACTGTACCTTGGGTTCGTCGACGAGGTAGACAAGTTCAGCGGAATTAAGGGCGCCCTCGCCCTAGTCCAGCCTTCTCGATTCGAGAGCCTCTCGATTGTGCTGCTCGAGGCTTTGCGGTCGGGGACGCCCGTTTTAGTCAACGGAGCATGCAAAGTCCTCAAAGGGCACTGCTTGAGAAGCAATGCCGGGCTTTACTACGCCAACTACCTTGAGTTCGAGAAGGAGCTCGAGTACATGATGACCCATCCTGATGTCCACGGCAGGATGGGCGAACTCGGCGTCCGCTACGTCGATGAGAACTACAGCTGGGACGTCATCATGGGGGAGCTATGCAGTCTGATCGATAGAGTTGCAGCCAGATAGTTACACCACTTCTATCTTGGCGATGTAGTTCCGCTTGGGGGTACTGTATCTGATGGGTGGCAGTTCTCCTGATGGTGGATAATATGTGCTAGAGTGTGCGTAGAAAAAGCGAATTTGACACAGGGTGTTTTCTATCGTTGATGGAATGCATGGAAGGAGGAGTGATGTCGAGCACAAGTGCTTCGGTTGACGTGGAGTCCATCGTTCTTGCCGTAAAGGAGGATATCGCGAGGAACTGTAAGGCGGAGCAGA
>NZ_JAAKEB010000031.1 GCF_011038965.1 Adlercreutzia sp. ZJ141
GATCTTTTGTCGGCAATCGAGTTAGCGTCTAACGATCACTCCATAGATTTCAGGTTATGAAAAATGCAGTCCAACAAAGAGTAATCATCGATTGAAAAGGAGTTTTCGCTGCCGACAAAATGCAGAGCATGAATGTCGCTAATATGTTCTTTGATGAAATCTACGCATGCTGCCATGCTGTCTAAGTTCGTAAGATCTTCGAACAATACAACTGTACGCTCAGTATGGGAACAACTTGCAATACTGAAGGCATGAAGCCATTGGCTAGAGTCAATGGATAGAATGTAAACTTCGAAAGGCTTCTCTGCTGTTTCGCATGCCCATTGGGAGATTGATATGCAGCGTTTCCAGAGACTATCGTCGCTCGTTCCAATCATTTTGGTTGGTAAATGGTCTTTACAAATTCGGACAATAGAGGGATGAAGCGGACCAACAGCAATGATCTGGGACAATTCTTCTTTTGGATCATTGTCTAAAAGGTCGAGCAATTCGTTTTTCCCCACCTCCCCTTTGACTACCATGACAGGGCAATGGTCTCTTGCTAAATATGGGGAGAAGGCTAGAGCTTCAGCTTGACTCTCGAAGTCGATAACAACTAGGGTGGAGTCCCAGAGGTTCTTTTTGAGTCCGTACTTAATTATCTCCATTGAGTATAGTGGAAAATAGCCACTTCCGGAAAGATCGATGACTTCGGGTTTCCAATCTAAATTGGAACAGTATCTAATTATGCTATTGGTAGATTGGCCACAACTGACAAAGGTAATGGAATTAGGCTTAATTCGTTCAATGTAGTTCTTTACCGATATAGGAAGAGAGTCTGCTCGGGTTTGGAAAACGGGAGTGCAAGGGTTGGAACAAAGACTATTAGCGTATATCGAGTTGATATGTGTGGAAGCCAATGCAATAACGACAGAGTTGTCATCTTCGGGTTTTTCAGGTGATGTACCTCTAGATGCCAGCAAAAGTGTTGGAATTTCACAAGGATCACTTTCTGTAATTAGATGTGCTGCATGTTGCTGGTTGTTCAGGGATGATATTAGTAGATTGAAGAGAAACACTTCACTTTCGCTTGAGCCCTTTCGTCCCCCGAGCGCTCCATAGGCAAGGCAAACTTGCTGAGAATCTCCTTGAATGCGTGTGTGACCCTTCTCTATCCAGATTGCTTTGTTGCACAGTCGGGATATTTGATTGTTATCGTGCGAGACTACAAGAACTGTGACATTGTGCTTAGTGATGAGTTCTTCGATACGTTTCTCGCACTTTTTCTGGAACATGAAGTCGCCAACTGAGAGAACCTCATCAACGAGCAAGATTTCCGGTACTATAACTGTTGCGATAGCGAAGGCGATGCGCGCTATCATGCCGGACGAGTAGTTCTTCAGCGGCATATCCAAAAAATCACCGATTTCGGCAAAGTCGACGATTTCGTCGAAATGTTGACGAATGAACTTTCTGCTGTATCCAAGAAGAGCTCCGTTAAGATAGATGTTCTCGCGTGCTGTTAGATCCATGTCGAAGCCAGCACCAAGCTCGATGAGCGGTGCTATGCTGCCGTTCACGGTACAGGCACCATGCGTTGGCTCAAGGACGCCTGCGATAATTTTCATCATTGTTGACTTGCCGGAACCATTGGTACCCAATATTCCAAAGACGTCGCCTTTTTTCACCTCAAAGCTGATGTCTTGTAAAGCTAAGAACTCTTTAAATACGAGCTCTCGGCGTGCTATGGCTATAGCGTATTCTTTAAGATTGTTAAGCTGTTCGCTGGCTATATTAAAGGCCATGGTCACATGGTCAACCTTGACCATGGTTGCACTATCGGTTTCTTTTGCTTTGTGCTCGAGCACGTTCCGCTCTGCATTGGTCATATTGCTCACTCCAAATTGATAACAAAAGAAAGATACTTAAATGTAGAGAATGAATTTCTTTTCGACCATCTTGAAAACAAGTAACCCGACAAGGAAGGTTATGATCGCAAAACCGAAGCACTGCAAGTTGAACATGATACTTGGCGTGGTTGCATAGAGCATGATGTCGCGAAAGTATGAAACGAAATAGAACATAGGGTTAAACTTCTCCACCATGATCATCCAATCGGGGAGAATACTGACGGGATAGAACAGCGGGGTAGCATAGGTCCATGCGGTGAGAAACACCCCCCACAAATGAACGACATCTCGAAAGAACACAGCAAGGCTCGACAACATCATGCTCAAGCCCATACTGAACAGAAGAACGAAAACAACCAGAGGTAAAGCGTAGATTATTCTCCATGTAGGTGCAATTTGGAACCAAAGCATGACGATGGCTACAGCAATAAGGGAGAAGCCAAAGTTGATGCACTGAAACAAGCACTTTTCGATAGGGAAGACAATCTTATCAATGCGAATTTTCTTGATGAGGGAAGCAGAGTCGATGATGCTCCGCAAGGATGAGCTTGTCGAGTCACTCATGAGGTTGAAGATGATCTGTCCCAAGATGAGATACAAGGGAAAGTTTTCAATGTCAAATTTGAAAAAAGCACTAAAGACGGCACTGAGAACGCACATCATGAGCAAAGGATTAAGAACGCTCCATAAGACTCCGAGAAAGCTGCGGCGATATTTTAATTTGAAGTCCCTACCAACCAATGAGGTGATGACGAACCACTTGCGACGAAGTTCGCTGTTCGCAGCATTGTCTCTCTTCACACTGTCTCCTTGTTCTGCAAATCGTTGAGAGCATTATATCTTAGAATGCAAACAAAGGGTGCCGGTGCCGCTGAAGGAGGTGGTACGCCGGTCTAACCGTCTTGATAGTGTCTGATGGTTCTGTCTTTAACAATACTCTCGCCTGTTGTGCTTAACAGGGCAATTAATCATAATACTGGCAAATGGGCTGGATGAGATTGCGAATAGCATTTGTTTGCCTTTTAAAAGGGGAGTGGATATGTCTACTTATAAAGCAGAATTTCTTTCTTGTTGTGTTCCAGGCAAGGTGGAAGTAATGGCTCGAAAGGACTTTTCTCACGCATTCGAGATCAATGCATGCGATGAGGAGCTGGTAAAAAGCGAATGCATCCTTTTTGCTCCTTTTCGATACGAGATAAGCAATGATGGACGTGCGCGCCTTTACGAGTGTGCGATGAAGTTTGACAGACATGGAGTGGTTTTTCCTTATGCTGGCGTCCGCTTGACGGACTCCGACGATGCGATCGGGTCGTTGCCGGAGACATCCATCTTCCTTCTCCCTTTGCACGATTGTGTACTTGTGCGAAGCGACATTTTCAGGCGTTTTGGTGGGTTTGAGCTTTTTGATGAGTTTAGTTACGCCATCGCGGAATTTGCCGTCAGGGTAAACAGATATGGGTTTTCGTGTGTTCAGGCAAATCAGGTGCTCATCCCTTCTGATGCGGTGAGCTTCCTTGATCAGAATTCGTTCAAGAAAGCTTTAGGTAGGGATTATCCAGAAGTACTTGGGAAAGAGGTTCTTCAGGAGAACCTCTGGAGAGTTGAGTTTGCGAAAGCGCTATCTGTCACCTTGCGTAACAAGCCGAAAGTTCTTTTCGAGTATTCGAATATGGTGCCCTGGTACTGTGGCACTTCGGAGATGCAGCTTGCGGTGCTTGACTATTTTCTTAAGTTCTGTTCGGAGAAATACGAGATAGTCGTGCGATGTAATCACGAAGCAACTTTTTTTCACGGGTTGGCAGATCGTCCCTGTTTGTTGTTGTGTTCGGATAGTTGTGAAGAAGAGCTTCTGTTTGATATTGGGTTCGTTAGTGCTCAGCCCTTAGATATGGAGCAGCAGCTGTATCTAAATGATCATTGTATGCGCATTGTGTACACAATGCTTGACTGTATTTTGCTGCGGTCGGGGTATTTGGCGGCGGAGGAGCCATCGCGGGCTGATGTCGTTCGAGGTGGCTTGCGATATGCGGACGGAGTTATTGCTATTAGCGATTTCAGCAGGGCCGATTATCTTGACTTTTTCGAATGTGATAAGGCTATTGTGGCGAAGTTGAACAGGGTAGTCTATCTCTCATCCGATTCTGGGTCTCAGGATGAACCTGCATTAGCCGAACCTTTGCCTTTTGAGTCGTATGTACTTGTTGCTGGAAGCAAGTTTAAGCATAAGGCTCTTGTGGAGTTTCTTTCCGTTGCAAAAGAGTCGAAACGTAATTTTGTTATCGTGGGGTTTGATGAATTGGTTGCTGAAGCTCCGAATATAAAATGCTATCGAGGTGGCTTAGTTGACGATGAATTCCTTTCGGCTCTCTATTCGAATTGCGATTGCCTTGTTTTTCCGAGTCAATACGAGGGTTTTGGCCTGCCGATAACCATCGCGTGGAGACACGGAAAGAAAGTAGTTGCGTGCGATAATGACCTCAATCGAGAGCTGGCTGACCATTTTTCTAACATGCGAGATAACATTGCTTTCTTCATGACCTTTGACGAGATCGAAGCGACAATAGGGAATTTGTTAGAGAGTCCGTTCTCTGGCTCTTTTGAAATGTCGTGGAGTTCGGCTGCTGCTGAGATTGAAGAGTTCATCGGCTATGTTCTGTCACGTGTGGTTGACTGGCCGTTGGTGGATGAGCGGCAGTGGTTTTGTCGTATGATTCGCGAGGCGAGACGCGTAGGCGAGGACTCGGTTGGCTTTAACCAACTGTTGGAAAAGCGGTATAAAGGGAAGCATTCTGTAATGTACAAAGTGATAAGCTGGATCCTGCACATTAGCCGATCATTTGTCGATTTTGTCAGAAGGGCGTGTGTTTGATAGACGGATCCAGCTCTTATAGTCTTAAATATCAAGTTTTAGAGGAGGAATTCGTTCTATGAAAGGCATTATTTTAGCAGGTGGCAGCGGCACACGCTTGTATCCGCTTACGTGTGTGACCAGCAAGCAGCTCTTGCCGGTTTACGATAAGCCTATGATTTATTACCCCCTCTCGGTGCTCATGATGGCCGGAATTCGTGACGTACTGATCATCTCTTCTCCTGTGGATTTGCCGAAGTTCGAAGCACTTCTAGGTGATGGTTCTCGGTATGGTGTTTCAATATCGTACGCTGAACAGCCTTCCCCAGACGGCTTGGCCCAGGCGTTTATCATCGGAGAAGAATTCATTGACGGACATCCTTGTGCTTTGGTTTTGGGCGACAACATTTTTTATGGTGGAGGTTTGCAAAAAATCCTAACCAAGGCGGTGCGCCGTTCTGAGCATGAGGGCGGTGCAACGATATTTGGATATCATGTGGATGACCCTGAGAGGTTCGGAGTTGTTGAATTTGATTCCGAATACAACGCAATTTCAATAGAGGAAAAGCCTCTTGAACCCAAGTCGAACTACGCAGTTACGGGGCTCTATTTTTACGATCAGAATGTTGTTGAGTTTGCGAAAGAAGTCAAGCCTTCCGCGCGTGGTGAGCTGGAGATCACGGATCTTAATCGAATGTATTTGGATAGAGGGATGCTTAACGTGGTTACCTTGGGACGCGGTTACGCATGGCTTGATACAGGAACGATAGAGTCTCTTTTCGAGGCGTCTGAATTTGTGCGTGCAGTCGAACGATCTCAGGATCTGCCGGTGTCGGTGCTCGAAGAGATCGCATTCGAGCACGGTTGGATTACGAGGAATCAGTTGCTCGAGGCGGCTGAGCGCTACGGGAAGGTTGAATACGGGCGCTTCTTGAAGAAGATCGCCGAAGGCGAGCTGGTGCCCGCTTCGAAGAGGGAGTATTAGGACATGCATATCCTAATCACAGGAGCAAAAGGCCAGCTGGGCAACGAAATTGTTCGGTGTTTGCGGTCTATGTCAGCGGAGATTGGCTCCCTGCCAGTGCAGTATGAGAATGCTACATGGGACGCCGTGAACCACGAAGCGCTTGATGTGACTGATTCTTTTGCTGTTGAGGAGTGGTTCAGGGGTCACAAGTACGATCTTGTGATAAATTGTGCTGCTGACACGAACGTTGATGGTTGCGAGCTGCATGAAGAGGTCTCTTATTCGGTTAACGCGATAGGTTCCGAGAATCTGGCTCGCGCTGCAGCCGAACAAGACGCCAAGATCGTTTACATTTCAACAGACTATGTTTTTCCGGGAAATGTATTTGGTGAGCGTGAGGAGTCTGACGAGGTAGAACCCGTAAGTGCGTATGGGAGAACGAAGCTTGCTGGGGAGAGACTTGCGATGGCGGCAAACCCGAAGTGCTTCGTTGTGCGTACTGCGTGGTTGTATGGATATGTGGGTCAAAACTTCGTAAAGACCATGCTGCGCTTAGGCTCGTCACAAAAGAGCATTTCGGTTGTTGACGATCAGCTTGGGAACCCCACGTCGGCGAATGATCTGGCTTACGTGATACTGAAGATAGCGGCCTCAGATTATTACGGTGTGTTTCATGTCACTAATGAGGGGATATGTTCTTGGGCTGATTTTGCAACACATATCATGGACAAAGCCGGTTTGCTTTGCAAAGTGATTCCAGTGTCAAGCGCTCAGTATAAGAAGGATAATCCTCTCTCGGCTGAGCGGCCGCGATTTTCTGCTCTGCGCAATAGACGTCTCTCTGAAACCGTGGGAAACGAAATGCGCCCTTGGGACAAGGCTGTTGATATGTATCTTGAACGTTTGAAAGAGATGGAGGAGCGATAGCATGGCCGATCCGAAGAGAATAATCGTTACGGGTGGTTGCGGCTTCATTGGCTCCAACTTTGTGCATTGGGTGGTGAGGAATCAGCCTGAGGTGCATGTTACGGTTCTTGATAAGCTAACGTATGCAGGCAACTTGGATAACATTGCGGGTTTGCCACAGGATCGCGTTTCGTTTGTCCACGGCGATATTTGTGACAGCGATTTGTTGGACACGCTTGTGCCCGAATGCGATGCAATCGTCCACTATGCAGCTGAGTCTCATAATGACAATTCGATAGCCGATCCGTTGCCGTTTATTCGCACGAATGTTTTTGGCACGTATGCGTTGCTTGAGGCTTGTCGAAAATACGATGTGCGCTTTCATCATATTTCCACTGATGAGGTGTACGGCGATTTGGCGCTTGACGATCCGTCTCGTTTTACTGAGGACACTCCATATAAACCCTCGTCGCCGTATAGCTCGACAAAGGCTGCTTCCGATATGCTCGTGCGGGCGTGGGTGCGAACCTATGGAGTGCGAGCCACTATCTCGAACTGCTCGAACAACTACGGACCTTTCCAGCATGTTGAGAAGTTCATTCCTCGACAAATCACCAACATTATCTGCGGAATTAGGCCAAAGCTGTATGGAGATGGCCGGAATGTGCGAGATTGGATTCATGTGGAGGATCACTCTTCGGCGGTGTGGCTTATTCTGACTAAGGGACGAGTGGGGGAGACTTACCTTATCGGGGCTGATGGCGAAAAGAGCAACATCGATGTATTACGCAGTATTCTCGAGAGCATGGGTATGTCCGCCGACTCCTTTGATTGGGTTCGCGACCGCTCCGGACATGACCGCCGCTACGCCATTGACAGTACGAAGCTGCGTACCGAACTCGGCTGGATCCCTCAGCACGTTGATTTCGACAGCGGTTTGAGCCAAACAATTCAATGGTATAAGGAAAACACTCAGTGGTGGCACTCCTCTAAAGAGGAAACAGAGAAAAAGTACCAGGCGATGGGGCAGTGAGGTGCGAAGCGTGACTGCGGGAGATTGCGTGACGTCGGGCAATTTTACTTTTAGGGAAACGGCCATAGAAGGTGTCAAAGTTGTCGACGTAAAATCGTACAGTGATCAGCGTGGCTATTTCATGGAAACATACAAGCGCTCTGATTTTGTAAAGGGCGGGATAGACGTAGAGTTCGTTCAAGACAACCAGTCTTCGTCTACTAAAGGCGTGTTGCGTGGTCTGCATTTTCAAATAGAACACCCTCAATCAAAGCTCGTACGCGTAATATCTGGCAAAGTATTTGACGTCTGCGTTGATTTACGACCCGATAGCGTAACGTACGGACAGTGGGAGGGGATTATCCTTTCCGCGGAAAGCCGCCGACAGTTTTTTATTCCCAGGGGTTTTGCCCATGGGTTCTTGGTTCTTTCCGAATCTGCGGAGTTCTGCTACAAATGCGATGACATCTATCATCCTAACGATGAAGGTGGAATTGCATGGAATGATCCAACTTTAGGAATCGTGTGGCCGCCGCTCGATGGCGATATGGCATTCGACAATTCCAAGTTGATCATTTCAGCGAAAGACATGCATTTAGGATTTCTGGCGGATTAAGACTGCTGGTGAGTTGACATTTGCCGGATTTGGGGTGGTGGTCTATTGTTGCTGGAGGTTGACAGTAATGCTGTGGTGTACAATTGTCGCTGTGAGTTGTACCGATTGGGGATTGCGTTATGGAGGTTTGAATGAGCACTAAGACTTGCCAAAGACTCTGTGCTGTTGCGCTGGCGGCTCTGTTGGGCGTATGCGCTACTGCTGTGGTGGCTTTTGCTGATACTGGTGAAACTAAATCTGGAGTAGTCGAAACGACAACAGCAGATAATTCGCTTTATATGCCGTCGTCTTCTTTTGGTAGTAGCGATAGGGTAGATACGTCTGAGGTTGATCTGGGTGACACCGAGGATGTTGTGAGTCCAGACGAGCAAAACGATGGCGTGACGGGGTTTGTTACGAGGTTATATCAGATTGTCCTTGAGCGTATCCCCGATGAGGGAGGTCTCAACGCTCACTGCGCCGCTCTTCTCTCAGGAGTCTCGGCGGCCGAGATAGCAAAACGATGGCGTGACGGGGTTTGTTACGAGGTTATATCAGATTGTCCTTGAGCGTATCCCCGATGAGGGAGGTCTCAACGCTCACTGCGCCGCTCTTCTCTCAGGAGTCTCGGCGGCCGAGATAGCCAATGGTTTCTTCGTCTCGGAAGAGTTCATCAATCGTGGTCTCAGCGATGACGAGGCTGTCGAGATCGCCTACCTCACCATGCTCGGCCGCGAGCCCGATGCCACCGGTCTCGACAATTGGACGTCCCAAATGGAGAAGGGGTGTTCCATAAGCTACGTCGTGGACGGCTTCGCGCAGTCTCCCGAGTTCAAGGAGCTCTGTGCTGAGTGGGGTGTGACCCCTGGGAGGGTCGACCTTGTTCAGCCGCGCGACAGGAATGCCAAGGTGACGGGTTTCGCAGTTCGCCTCTACAAACTTGTTCTCAATCGTTCCTTCGATCCCGATGGTCTCAACGCCCAGTGCGCCGCTCTTCTCTCAGGAGTCTCGGCGGCCGAGATAGCCAATGGTTTCTTCGTCTCGGAAGAGTTCATCAATCGTGGTCTCAGCGATGACGAGGCTGTCGAGATCGCCTACCTCACCATGCTCGGCCGCGAGCCCGATGCCACCGGTCTCGACAATTGGACGTCCCAAATGGAGAAGGGGTGTTCCATAAGCTACGTCGTGGACGGCTTCGCGCAGTCTCCCGAGTTCAAGGAGCTCTGTGCTGAGTGGGGTGTGACCCCTGGGAGGGTCGACCTTGTTCAGCCGCGCGACAGGAATGCCAAGGTGACGGGTTTCGCAGTTCGCCT
>NZ_JAAKEB010000002.1 GCF_011038965.1 Adlercreutzia sp. ZJ141
TTTTTCTCTACTCTCGCATAAGCAGTGTTGAGTCTAAAGCGATTCGTCTTTGTTAGCTATAATCAGTTGATTACTGTGCGCTATGCAACCGCCAGGGTAGCGAAAGAAGTGCTACTCACGAGGTGTCGTATAGACGCGACGCGTTGGGGCAGATCACCAAACGGTGTGCCCCCCGCGAGCGTGGCCATGGAGGCGGGGACACACCCGATACCGTTCCGAACTCGGTAGTTAAGCCCGCCATCGCCGAAAGTACTGCGGGGCAAGCCCGTGGGAGGATAGGGTGCCGCGCTCGCGGGGGGCACCTGTGTGTTTTAGTGCCACATGTGTGTTTGGCCCCTTTATCCCACAACAACAAACAAGGCCCCGTATCGTGCGGGGCCTTTTGCTTGCTTGGACGTGCGTGGCGGATCACATGTGTGCTAGGCTACCCGGAAGGGTTAATTGCCTGGTGGCTTACCTGACAACGATGCAGTCGTAGCGGATAGTTTTCCCTTCAAGAGAATAGCTGGGTTTCACACCCGCTAGATATGGCCCCTTGATAGGGCGCTTAATCACTATCTTGTGCGGCCTGGCGCCGATGGCAGCGCGCAAGAGGCCACTCTCGTCTTCACAGGGATGTTCGAGTTGTTGAATGAGCTTGAGTTTCTTCTTCGTTTGTGCGCTTTTCCGTTTGGTGGGAAACATTGGATCGAGCAGAATCACGTCAACTGTGTCTTCTTGTTGACTGAGAGCTTCTATACTGTCGCCTTTTGTGAGAGTCATTCGTGCAACGATGTTGGCGAGTTCGTCTATCTTCTCGGCACGCCGCAAGGCGTCGTGTAACAGCGCAGCTATTATGGGATCGCGTTCGAAAAGATGCACCGTGAAGCCTGCAGCGGCAAGTAGCAGCGCGTCTTCTCCAAGACCTGCCGTTGCATCGATGGCGGTTGGAGTTTCGTTTGTATGCCTGGTTTTCGCTGCTTTTACCAGCAGTTCACGATGGAGGTTTTGCTGCTTGATGCGGGGAATCATGCGGGTGAAGTCGCCGCGTACCCGCAAGGAACCGCTTATAAGCGTAAGACCTTCGGCGTCGAAAATAAGCGATGGCGTGCTGGTTTGATTATTTTGCTCGCCTCTATTCGCGATGCGTACATGAAGCTGTTGGGCAAGCGTGATAAGAGCGCTTTCGTCAGCGTTTACATCACGGTAAATGGTTATGCGCGTGTGGTCACTTGTCTCATTGATGTTTTCATCATCGGCGCTCATGCAGCACGTTTCCTTATCTAGCTGGCGATGCTTACAACAGGGGTGTGGAGCTCTGTTGCAGAAGCGATGTTTGGAGCTGGATTGAGTCGCGCGTGTTCGATAAGGGCAGCGAGCTGCTCAAGGTTTTTGGGGAAATGGATGCGGTCGAGGTCGATCTGATCGAGGAATCCCTGTTCGTGCATTTCGCAAAGGAGCATCTGCAAGGGGTTGTAGAAGCCGTTGATGTTGAGGAAGTAGCATTCAGAAGGGTTCATACCGAGTCGTATGCGCGATGTAATTTCCGATATTTCCTCTAAGGTTCCCACGCCGCCGGGAAGGGCGACGAACGCATCGCCGAGCTCGATCATCTTCTCTTTTCGCTCACTCATGGTTTGGACCACATATAGCTCGGTTAGGTCGTGCTGCGCTACTCCGGCATCAATGAAGAATTGCGGTTCCACTCCGTAAACCTGGCCTCCCGCATCGATTGTGGCCTGTGAGACGGCCCCCATCAGCCCAATCGAGCTTCCTCCATACACGAGTGCATGGCCAGCGTTCGCTATCCAGGTTCCGAGATCATGGGCGGCCTGTATGAAGAGAGGGTCCTTTCCTGGGTTTGAACCGCAGTATACGGTTATGTTCATTGTTGTCTCCTTCGGTGTGACCCTTTGATGCGGCGGTGCTTCTGTATAACTCTATGGCATTGGATCAGGCCCATTATACGCGAGTCTTGTGACAGCTTTCGTGAAAGCGGAAGACGCAAGCGAGAGGAGAGCTGGGGGCTGGAGTTTGGGACGGGTGTGGCGCAGGATGCAGGCGGCGCAGCGCGCGGGTTGCGCAGGCTCGGGTGACGCATTGCTTGGGTAGGGCGCGGGTGAGTGTGTCCCTTGCTGGTGCGTAGCGCCGGTAAGGCGAGATTTGGGTCGTTGTGCCCGCTCGTTCCGCTATTATGGTGTGCGGTTCTAAAATGCGTGAACGATGATTGTCGGGAGGCGTTATGGCGGATAGGGACGAGCGGAAGGCTCAAGCGGCCAAGCACAGCGCGTTGATGAGAGGTGCGTTTGCAAGCGATACGGAAGCGACGGTTTCCGCAGCGGTGATCTACGAAGATGGCGAAGGCCGTGAACTCGCGGTGCCGGAGGCTGATAATGACGCCACTGAGGTTGTGGTGACGACAAGCTTCGTTGTCGATGCGGTTTACCGCGAAGGGAAGGGGAAGACGGTTGTTGTTGATCCGGCGGCGTTCACCCGACCTGGCGGCGCGTACGAGGACGGTGCGTTCGGCCCCGAGCAAGTGTTGTGCTCGCAGAGTAATTTGTATCAGGTTCTGTGCGGCATCAAGTCTTTGTATCATGATGCGAATCGCAGCTATCGGTGCGGGCAGCTGTTCACGGATCGTGCTGCATACTTGCCGAATGTGGCGTTCTCTCTTGGTGGCGAGGTTCGCAATGTCGATGTGATTGCGATCGCCGAGCCGCTGCGTGCTCGTGCTATCGAGAATCATCGATCGGAGCAGGAGTGTGATCAGGCTATCGCAAACCGTGTGGAGGCTTTGCTTCGCATAGCCGTTGCAAATAACTGCGAAACCTTAGTGTGTGGCGCGTTCGGTTGCGGGCGTCTTGGGTATGAAGCGTCGCGCGTTGTTGAGTTGTTCCGCGCGTGGATGGAACAGCATCCTGGCGCGATCGCCCATGTAGTATTCGCAGTTCCGCGTGTTCACTTTGATGCCTTTAACGATGTTTTCGGTTCGCATGAGGTCGAAGAAGACAAGTCTGCCGCAGTCGAGCGTACCGACGAAGAAGACGATGATGAGTTCGATGTGTCGACTATCGAGCTTCCCGAAGGGGTTACCTTGCGCTAGACGAAGCTGGAAGGGGAGGCTATGGCAGAGGAACTGAATCGGCAAAAACCAAGCGAGCAAGAGTTGAAAAGCTACTACGAAAGCTTGCCTGTGGAAGGCGGCTTTGCGAGTGCGTGTCGCATGGTGCTTCCCGCCGACGAGCTTCGTGGTAAGCGCGTACTAGATGTTGCGTGCCGGAAGGGGAAGGGCGTCTACAAGCTCAGTGAGCTCGTAGGGCCTGATGGCTGGGTGATTGGAGTCGATTGGGATTCGCATCGCCTCGACAGTGCGCGCGCGGGTGCGTCGGCCGCGCTTGAGCGCAGTGGGTACGTGAAGTCAAACATGGAGTTTCGCCAAGGCTTCCCGGAAGACCTTCGCTCGGCGGGTGTGATAGACGCTTCGGTTGACGTGGCGTACGTGAACAGCAGTGTCACGCTTTTCTTCGATCAGAGGCGCACCATCTTTGAACTCTTTCGCGCGCTTGTGCCTGGTGGATTGCTGGTGATGGAGACGGTGTTTGCGGTGGCTGGGGAAGGTGCCGTGTCTGATCGCGAGGCGATTGTGGCGTGTGCCCGCAGTCTTGGTAACAGTATTCAAGCTGCGCGCACGGCAGATGAGGTATTTCGTTGGTTGCGCGAGGCGAGTTTTAAGGTAATCGATGTGGTTGAATCGTACGAAGTTGATCCGGCGCGCGGTTGCACGCCAGATCATGCGGTGGCAACTGTCTCGAATGATGAGGCTGTACGCTACGAAGCGGTTGTTATTCACGCGAGGTGCTAAGTGATGGGTACTGCCTTCGAACAAAGCGCTTCTTTGAAGCAGCGCATGTACGTTGCGCTGAACGACTTGCCGCGCGCACACGGTTGGTTTCGGGTGTTCGGCGGTGCGCTGCTTATTCTGATAGCGGCTAATGCGCTATTGGTTGGGGTTCCTGAAGATGCGGGTTCGGGGTTAGAGCGCTCGTTTGTGCTCGCACTCAGCGTTGCGTCAACAGCTCTCTTTGGCGTGGAGTACGTTTTGCGCTTATGGACAGCTGATATAGCTTATCCGGAATACGGTGCTGTTCGCTCGCGTGTTCGTTATGCGCGTTCGCTTATGGGAATTATCGACCTGCTGTCGTTTCTGCCCATGCTTCTCGTGTGGGCTCATCCCGAACTGGCAGCGCTCAGCGATGCCGTTCGCGTTATTCGCTTGGTGAGACTGGTCAAGCTGACTCGCTACATGCTGGGCATGAAAACCATAGGGCGGGTAATTACGAAATGTTCTCGCGAACTGATTGCGGCGTTCATGGTGATGGGGCTTTTGTGGGTTGCATCGAGTGTTCTCATGTACGAGGCCGAGCATGCTGTGCAGCCCGAGCAGTTCGATAGTGTTTTTACCGGCTTGTACTGGGCGATGACAACTATGACAACCACGGGTTATGGTGACCTTGCGCCGATAACACCGCTGGGTCGTCTGATTGGCGTTGTGGTTATGGCGCTGTCCATTGGGGTAGTTGCCATTCCTGCGGGCATTTTCTCTGCGGGGTTCGTTGCGGAGTTTCGTACACGCGACGACCAGGAAGAACGCGAGGTGCGTGATGCGCTTGCCGACAGTTCAGCTTCTGCTATGCGTGATGAGTCTTCCGAAAACGTCAGTAAGGTTGGGGACGTCGGGATCGGCGAATGTGCTGGAGTGGCCAGTGGTGCTGAGCGCGCCGGGAACTCTGATGGTGCTGGCGAGCTTG
Organism: Adlercreutzia sp. ZJ141; assembly: GCF_011038965.1. Lineage (GTDB taxonomy): Bacteria > Actinomycetota > Coriobacteriia > Coriobacteriales > Eggerthellaceae > ZJ141. Next base: position 4,791 of record NZ_JAAKEB010000002.1, read on the forward strand.
ATTCTAAACGGGATGTCAGCGCACACATGTTTGAGGGAAAGGCTGTGAAACAGTCTCATAATTCTACTTCTGAACAGGACTTTCAATGCTGAATCGTATCGCAAAGAGAACCATCTACATTCTTGTCACGATTATGCTCGGAGCGGTGGCTGGTGCCGTGTGCTGGGTGTTCTTCTTCCTGATGAACAACGGTATCGCTTTGGTTTGGGATACGTTGCCGAATGCTGTTTGTCCTGGGCAGGTGTGGTGGCCGTTGGCTGTGTGTTTGGTGGGCGGGCTTGTCGTCGGCCTTTTCCAAAAGCGTTTCCCGGGTCAACCTCGGGAAATGGATGAGGTTATGGCCGAGGTAAAGGCAACCGGTCGTTATGAGTACGGCAACATGGGCGTGGGGTTTGTGGGGGCGCTCATTCCGCTTCTATTTGGCGGTAGCCTTGGTCCGGAAGCGGGACTGACCGGCGTTATCGCAGGTCTTTGCACGTGGGTGGGCGACCGTCTGAAGTTCCTTGGCAAGGAGTTTCGCGAACTTTCGTCGGTAGGTATTGCTGCTGTGCTTACGGCAACGTTCGACGCGCCGCTGTTCGGTCTTGCTGTTCCTGTGTTCGGCAGTGCCGAAGGGCCTGTTGAAGACGAACCTGTGTTGGCGCCTAAGCCTCTTAAGATGGCGGTGTACCTGATTGCTATCGCTAGTGCCGTGGGCACAATGATGGGGCTTGGCTACCTGTTGGGAGGAATGGGCGGTCTGCCGCGTTTTTCGGGAATTAGTATGGGAGGCTTTGAGCTTGCGCTACTGGTGCCGTGCGCGCTTGCCGGCGCTTGCGTTGGGTGGTTGTATCATGCTGCCGGCGCTCTCGCTGGGCGCACGTCGAGTGCGATGGGGGATCGTCCTATTGTGAAGGCGCTGGTGGCTGGGCTGTTTTTGGGGTGTCTAGGCATGGTTTTGCCGTACACCATGTTCGCTGGCGAAATTCAGGCTGAGGAATTACAGACAACATGGACAACCATCGGTGCCGTTGCTCTGATTGCGACTGCGCTCCTGAAGCCGTTCACGCTGCAATTCTGCTTGAAGCTTGGCTGGCGCGGCGGGGCCTTCTTCCCGGTGATTTTCTGCGGCGTATCGCTTGGTTACGGTATTGCCTTGATTACGGGGGCAAACCCTGTGTTCTGCCTGTGTGCATGCACCGCTGGTGCACTCGGTATGATGATGCGCCAGCCGTTAATGGCGGTTTTGCTGCTGTTCATGTGCTTCCCTGTGAAAGGGGTGTTTGTGATGCTGATCGCTGCGGTGATCGGCTCGGCGATTCCTGTTCCAGCAGGTTGGGTTGCAAAAAAGGAGCGCAAAGCAAAGGGCCTCAAGGCAAAAGGATCCAAGACAAAGGCATCCGACACACCCGATATGCTTGAGGGGTAAGAGGAGCGGCAGCTCGTCAGGTGTGACTGATCTCGTTGTCCTCGTCTGTTACCTCGCAATCTCTTTCGCGGACAATTCTGCTTTTATCGGGATAAGAGATCGCTAAACTTGAAAGTAGCAGCGCAGTGCATAAAGAGAATGTTGCATTTTCTTAATTTTCCCTTATAGCTAGCTGGCCCATGGGTAGTTACGGCTTCGACCGTAGCACCATAAACAATGAAGCAGGTGGCTCTGTTCTTCGCTTGCCTTGGCGTATAATCAGCAAAGACTGGCAACTGAAAGGTGGTGCCCATGGCAAGCAGTGCGGGCGTGTACGAAAACGGTGTGTTTCGCAAGGGCCATGTGCGCATTTCTGACTTGGCAGGGTGTAAGCGTCTGCCTGTGGGTGTGAGCGTGTTTCCCATGGTAGCCGAGCATTCGGTTTTCATCGACAAAACCCTGCTCATTGCCGACGTGTTATCGCAGCCCGGTGCCATTACGCTGTTTTGCCGTCCGCGGCGGTTCGGCAAATCGCTCAATCTCAGCATGCTCCAGTCGTTTCTTGAGATTCCGTCGGTGAGCGATCCGTTTGCAATAGATACCGAGTCTCTGTTCCGCGGTCTTACCATTTGGGATGTCGAAGAAGGCCGCTACCAGCGTGATCACGCCGCTTATCCCGTGGTGAGGTTGTCTTTCAACAACGCAAAGGGACTCGATTGGCCAAGTGCGAAAGGTATGATTCGCGAGAGCGTAGTTGCTGAGTATGGAAGACACTACTACCTGCTCGATGACGGCTCCCTTAATCCGAGCGATCGGGAAGTGTTCACACGTATTGCAGAGAGAAGGGCCTCTGACGAGGAGTTTTCCTCATCGCTTCTCATTCTTACACGTTTGTTGTCGGCTTATCACGGTCGTGGTACCGTGGTTCTGATTGACGAGTACGATGCGCCGGTTATGGCTGGCTACACCCATGGTTACTACGACGAGGTGGTGTCGTTTCTTAAGGGGCTACTTACAGGCGCACTGAAGGATAATCCCGCATTGGCCTTTGGCGTGCTCACGGGGGTACAACGCATCTCGAAGGAATCTATCTTTTCTGATCTGAACAACCTTACCGTGAACACCTCGCTTTCGGTGGCGTCGGAAGAGCGCTACGGGTTCACGCAGGAAGAAATCGAGGCGCTCGCGGAGTATTTGGGAAGCGAAGGCGGTTTGAGCGAGGCGCGCCAATGGTATGACGGCTACCGCTTCGGCTCGGTGGATGTATACAACCCATGGAGTGTTCTCAACTACTTCAAAAGTGGATGCGTTGCCGATGTGTACTGGGGAAATACCTCGGGAAATGGTGTGCTTGGCGACATGATTCGCGATGGTAGCAACGAGACAATGTCTGACCTTTACCGTCTTCTGGAGCCCGGCGGCGTTGTTTTCGAGCCACTGGACACCTCAGTGGTGTTTCCTGATATCGGCATCAAACACGAAGCGCTTTGGAGCATGCTGTATCTTGCCGGCTACCTTACGACAGACGATACTGATTTCCCCAATAGTACCAATTGCGTGCGTGCTTTGCGCATACCGAACAGGGAAGTCGCGCAGCTTTATCGAAGCGAAGTTGTGGAGCGATTCTCACGAGTAGCAGGCGGACGTCGACGGTTGCGCAGCCTGCATTTCGCCTTTGCGAACGGGGATGCGGATACACTGACCTTTGAGCTGGAACGCATCCTGTCAGATAACTCCAGCTATCATGACCTTACGCGCGAGACGTCGTACCATATGCTCATGCTGGGGCTTCTCTTCGGTATGTCGGGGTATTGCGATCCGGTATCGAATCGCGAGGCGGGGCACGGACGCTTCGATGTGAGAGTTGTGCCCCTTAATGCCGATCGCGACCCGCTTATTACGCTGGAAATCAAGTGGGTTCGACCTGCTGATTCCAAATGCAGCGTGCTCGATACGTTGGCCGAAACGGCACTTTCCCAAATTGACGAGCATGCGTATGAGTCGGGAGTGGAAATCGGCTCAGCCGGCGTACTGAAGTGGGGTATCGCTTTTTCAGGCAAGCGCGTTGCCTGCGCATGTCGCACACATTAGAAAGCAGCAGAACCGCTTCCGATAACCCGTGAAGCACATTGCCAACATTCTCAACCCCTGCTGTTTCTGATATGAGAGAACGTAGCAGGTCAACTTAAAGCGGTGGAAAGCGCGTGGTTTTAGGCGTTGTTTTCATCCGTTTGGTCGTTTTGCGGCCTGTATTCATTTGTCTTTTCGTTCAGTTGCCGAAGCACTCTGTCCCTTTCTTTGTTTATGAGCCCAATGAGCTTTTCCCTATGAGTACTTCGATCGGTGTTTTTGTCGGTGTTCAGGAGGGTATCATTTACGGTGAAAGACTCGTTTTCGCTGTTCAGACACTCCCAGAGCTCAAGTTCTTTTTCGTTTGCTTCTGCCGAAGCGGGTTCCTTTGACGGAGCGTTGGGGTCGGTGGAGATCATCTTTGACAAATATTCATTATGGTTCTGATAGAGCTTATCAATGTACTGAGCGTACTTGTCTTCGAGTCCAGACTTGTCAACGGGATCTATAACAAGTTCTCTGAACTTGTCTAGTGCCTTTTGCTTGCCGAGGGGTTTGATGATCTTGGTAACTCTACCTCCGAAGCCGTCGTACCAATCGAGATAAGAGTCAAGATTGTTGATGCACTGATTATAGTATTCCTCGATCTGATCCTTCGGGTTTATTTCTTTGTCCTGAGTGATTCGGTCGAACTCTTCTCTGTAATCACTGCTTGTAGTTTGCCGTTCCTCATCCTGCTCCTTAAGCTTATCGATTTCTTTCATTCCGTCTGGGGTCATGCGCAAGGTACGTTTTTGTAGATCATCAATGATTGTATCAACGGCTGTATGTTCAGCTACTGCAGTAGCCTTTGAGATTTCGTATTCGAATCCTAAGAAGAGAAGCGCCAAAACAAGCCATATTCCGGCGATTACCAGAAAGTACCTTTTCATCGTCGGTTGGCTGTTGTTAGCATATTCTTGCTCGTCTACTGGAAGCAGTTGGAACACACTTTTCGCTTCTTGCCAGTTGAGAAGGCAAAAGCTAAAAATGTTCACTAAGCCTAGGAAGACGGATAAACATAGGACAAAGCGAACGACTATAGCGATTGCCAAGGATCCTACTGCAATTTGATTCAAGCCGTAGGTAACCAGAGTGTCGGTGAAAGACGAAAGCTTGTCGGCCTCGTTTAATAATGCGCATGAGGAAATATCAAACTCCCTAAGAGGGTTGCGCAGGGCTTCCTCGAGAGTTGCACTGTCGCCCCAAGGTGCTTGTACCGGCATGAACGCATAAATGATGGAGAGCACGATGACCGTTATGAAAAAACTCCATTTTATGGCGCTCGCCTTATAAAACTTCGGGGCAAGCTCTTTCTTTGCTGCACGTTGTGCAAACAAGAAAACTATGTAATAGAAAGGCACGGCAAGCCAAACGAGCAGCCATTCAAGATTGTCCCATTCGGGGGCTTCCAAAACAAAGAAGAAACCTGAGAAGAGAAAGAAGATAAAAAAGCCCAGGAGCCACACGAACCATTTTCTGTTAAAACTCGATAACTTGCCTTTCTCGTTGAATCGGAGCTGCCTGTGAAAACGATTAGTTACGACGTAGTACATTGCGCCTATTGTCGAAGGAAGTGCATAGGCTAAGAAGATGAAAGGGAATGAAAAAGATGGAAAATTGGGAGCAAACTTGCCGATAAGTGTCAGCGCAGCAACGGCAATGATTGCCTTGATGAAGTAGTCGCGTGCATCTTTGATAAAGGATTGCTCGACAACGATATTTTTCCCGATTGTTTCATTGTCACGTTCGCCGTTCAAGATCAGCCATCCTTCTCTTGTGTATCTGTATCAAAACAGGCGAGTTAAATTGCTAAGCGCATCCCCACCCTGTATCAAAACGCAGACATTTTCTCACATCTGTCTTCACGTGGCGATGACACTCGAGGGTCGTTTGAGTTGATGATGGGAACGTGACTGTGCGTCGCGTTTGTTGTGAAGTGCTATAAACAAGCCTCCCCATCCGAAGTCGAATGGGGAGGTGGGGTAGGCATATGACGTACAACAGGGACAACGGGGACGCACAAGCCAGTCACCTGCATTTGCAACATGACATTCACAGCGACCCTTCCATTTTCCCTGTAGGGTGTGCATGTTGTGGTGTCGCCGTAGTTCTCCAAGAGATTCCTCGAAATTTTCCGCTACAAGCTCTATCACGCTGTGCAGTTCAACCATGGGCAGGTGCTTCTTCTTGCACCGCTTGTAGTCTTATTTGAGCCGAGAACTGTACTCGACACTCAGCATACTATTCCTCAAGGGACGCGATCATGCTGGTAGCAGTCTTAAACCGCGCTGGCTTTTCGGCTGATAAACCACGAAATTCAATGGATCGTGTCAGAATTGTTAACTCAAATGATGGTAGTATTAGGACAATACTCCATCATTTGAGAGGTTTTCTATGACTGATGACATTACACCTCAGAGAATTAGGGATATAAGAAAGCGCTATGGTTTGTCTCAACAGGCATTTGCCCGCATTCTTGGTATTGGGCCTGCAAGCATTGCCCGCTACGAAAACGGCACCAAGCCGACCAAGGCCAACGCCAATCTTATTCGAGCAGCAGAAATACCCGCATTTATGGCCGGTTGCCTAGAGCGCGACGGAGAGGTGCTTAGCGCCAAGCAGCGTGCCAACATAGAGAAAGTCATTTACGCAGAAATAACCTTTAACAAGGAAGGCGACGTTATGGGTATAAACGACATCTACGAACTCACCCTTCAGCAAGAAGTACTGAACGAGAAGGCGGCTGCAATTCTCGGCGATATCATCAACGGCCAGCTTAAAGCGGAAAGCGAAGGAAATAAGGCCCTTGCTCTTGTATGGGAAGATATGCTCGTACAGCTGTCTCTTCTCAAACCAACCATCGCGTCAATAGAAAACCTGAACCACGATGATTTAACACGTATTAACGGCGAGCTTGATTGCCTGCAATCGCTATGTGCACGCACCTTGCGGAGAGCTGCGTAATGACGAAGGATTTGGCTTCATTCTCGGAAGACGAGCTTTCGCGACGGCTTGCAATTGAGATAAAAGCCGCTCTTCTGCCTGCACCTGTTGCACCAAGTGCTCATCCCCGTGCAATTCTGCTCGGCGGTCAGAGTGGTTCAGGGAAAACAATGCTGCATCAGATCTACCGGCAAGAATTCGTGCACAACGTGATTGTTATCAACGGAGACGAGTATCGCGCAGCACATCCGCGTTTTCGTGAACTACAGAGCTCCTTCGGTGATGCATCGGTTAACTATACCGCTTCCTGGGCAGGCCGCATGACAGAAGCTTTGGTTGAACATCTCTCGCGCTTGAGATATAACCTCATCATTGAGGGAACGCTGCGAACAGCCGAGATTCCTATGAGGTCGGCTAAGCTGCTGCGTGAACGAGGTTATGAGGTGTCGTTAGCCCTTATGGCAGTGAAGCCGGAAATATCGCTTATCAGCTGTCAGCTGCGTTATGAGGAAATGCGTCTGGCGGGAACCATGCCCCGCGCCACCGATCCAGCTCATCATAACAAGACAGTCGATCAACTTGCGAACAATCTCCGCATCCTGGAGCGAAGTGGCCTGTTCGAGGAAATCTATCTCTACACCCGCAAGCAGGAGTGCATCTTCCCGCGCGAAGGTCTTACGGGCACCGCAAGTGAAACACTCGAACAAGTGCTGTTCGGCCCCTGGAATCCTGATGAACGAAGCCACTACGAGTATCTGAAGGCGAAACGAAAACATCTGCAAGAGCGTAAGAGCAACGGGGGATACAAGCATAACGATCCGTAGAAAACTACGGCCCAAAAGAGCAGCAAGCGAGATTACAGCAACAACCAGCGCAAGAGTCGAGTACCAGCTTACCGCCGTGTGCTCAAGAGTATCCTCATTAACTTCCGACAAGCCGGTATACAAGCAGCCGAACGTTGTAAAGCATAAACCTCATGCATTATCAGCGTCCCTCGCTGTCCGCTCCTGTTATCCTCGCCGTACGTTATATGCTTTCCTCTGCCTTCCCATTCGATTTCGGATGGGAAGGTTTGCTTATCGTAGCTCACAACAAACGCAACACAGAGCATCCGGACACCCAGGTTCACCCATACACGAGCACACGAACAGCACAAGACTTGATTGATGGGGTACAATCAGCGGCATGGACAAGAAAGAAGCTTCGACTACACTGTTCTCTCACAACGTGATGTTGTTGCCCATCTTGCTCGATTCATTTCGAATGTGTGGCAAGTGCATCCCTTCGGTGAGGGCAACACGCGAACAACGGCAGTATTTGCCATTAAGTACCTGCGAACCCTCGGTTTCGATGCGGACAACGACCTCTTCGCTGCTCATTCCTGGTTTTTTCGAAATGCTCTCGTGCGTGCAAATTATGCTGACATCCAAGCGGGCATTCGAGAGGACGCTTCATTCTTGGAGACATTCTTCCGCAACTTGCTTTTGGGAGAGAACAACGAGTTAAAGAATCGGTATCTGCATTTGAAGGCTAACGGGCTTTCTTCGCAAGTTGAGACTATAAGGGCTCCTTGGGAGTTTGTGTGGGTGAATAAACGACCCCGTTGTTCGTTGTCCCCATGTCAAATTCTTAAGGAGCTCTTTTCATCGGGTTACTCTTTTGCCGCGCGCGACTTCAGTCAAGCTCGCTAAAACAAATCAAAACCGCTAAAAGAAATCAAGGACGCTAAAACAAATCAAGAAAACCTCACCTTCTGGATCTTTTTTCACGAAATGCGCGATTGAGCAAAGTTAGCCGTGGCTTCGGGAACTTTTTTTACGAAATGTACGGTTTGATGGAGTCGGTAAAGCTCGCCGAATCTTCAGGAAAAACAGCGTTCACCTCTGAACAGGGAAAACGTAAAGGCATTTTTAAGAAGGTGAGTGCGGCGCTCGTTTCCGACTCGGTTTTGCCCGTTTTTCCGCTTCAAACCGCGCATTTCGTGAAAAAACTTCCCGAAGCCACGGCTAACTTTGCTCAATCGCGCATTTCGCGCATTTTTTGCCAACTTCATCTGCGTGCAGCTGAGCACGCGACCTGTCCTTGGCTGACCTGTGAGTAGTGTCCATTTCTTTTCGAGCTTGCGTATGCGCTCGTTTCTTCGTTGTTCTTAAAGGTAATATCTTGTATAGTGCCATTATAGGTAATATCTTCCATATTATAAGAAGCGGAGAAACGGATGGATAGAGACACCAGCTTTGTAGGAATCAGTTCAGAACAGATAGGGGAGAACTACTTTTTGATCGGTTTGATCAGTCGCTTCAACAACAGTTTTCAGGCAACGGCAGATGCCTTGTTTGAAGAGCTAAGCTGGAAGCAGGTCTTTTCCATGAACTGTGTTGCTCTGTTTCCAGAAGCGCCCACCATTAAAGATATGGCCAATCTTTTAGGCTGCTCGCATCAAAATGCGAAGCAGGTTTTGTCAAAACTGGAGTCAACCGGATATCTGCAATTCCAGCAGGACACAACAGACAAGCGTAAGCAAAGATTGGTTCTAACCGAGAAAGCCATGCTCTTCAGAAATCAGTATGAATTGGCAAGCGAGCAGGCAATGCAGAAGCTTTTTGCAACTATTCCCGACGATGCGATTAGTACAACGGTTCAAACGTTTATGCAGCTCATTAGAAACATTGAGAAGATAAAGGGGGAAGAACATGAAGACAATCGTAGTCTATAGCTCCAATACTGGGTTTACCGAGCAGTATGCATTCGAGCTGTCCGAGCGTTTGGACTGTTCTTGTGTCTCGCTAAAAAAGCTCGACGAGACTGAGCTTCGCGCATATGAACGAGTTGTTTTCGGTGGTTGGGTTATGGGCGGCATGATCATGGGGCTGGATAAGCTGCGCGGTGCCGCAACGCCTGCCGCCGTATTCGCCGTTGGTTGTACCCCTCCTTTTGAAGAAGTTATCGCGGACATTCGAAAACAGAACAACCTGGCAGAAATCCCGTTCTATTATCTGGAGGGCGGCTTCCGCTTTGACAAGCTTGGGTTGCCCCCAAAGAATGATATTGAAAGCGGTGAAGAAATCCACGGCCAAAAAGAATGACCGCACCCGCCAAGGTGATTTCATGGTTGAAATGCTGGGAACATCGTTTGATCATTCCGATAAGGCGCAGCTTGAGCCTTTGGTGGAATATGTAGAAGCATCCTGGTGTCGGGCCACTGAAGAACACGGGTTCATTCCGCACGAATATCGATAAGGGTCCTGGCGGTTTCTTTCTGATTGCCGCTTCACGGCAAGAAATACAAGAGAAGAAGTAAGATTGTGGCCTAACTAATGGGATCTAGCTTCTCTAACAGGTATTCGCGGAAGCCGGGCAATTCAAAGACGAGGTAAGAACGGCCTCGTTCTCCGATGACGCCCTGCTCGATGAGACGTCGCTTGTAGGTGCTCGTATAGTTGCTTGGCGCGCAAAGTCGCTTGGCGATATCTGCTAGGCGACTATCGCTTTTATCGGCCAGCATGGCTTGCAAGAACGCGAGGTCTTTTTCGGAGAGGTCATAGTATGTAGCTTCAAGTACGCGCTCGGAGAAGTTCTTCTTGGCAAGGCTGATTCCTGCATCCACATCGTCTGACGATACTATGGGAAGATCGGGGTGTTGTGCCCAACTTTGAAACCCGACCAGCTGCATGAGGTAAGGGAATCCGTCACTTGCCTCAACAGCTTTCTCGAGAGCCTCGGCTTCGATATGTCGCCCTCCCTCTTCGATGGTGAGGCGAATACCCTCGGCGATATCGTCATCGGGGATATTCCCCAGGCGATGGCGATTGGAACGGCGAAGAAACGAAACGGACTCGTTGCGAAGAAGTGAAGACACTTTTCCTGGCAATCCCGCCAGAATAAGGGCTACAGCACGTTCCTCGCCCACAAAGTGCTGATACACGGTGGCAAGCTGCACCATTTCATCGAGGTCGGGGCGCACTTCATCCACGGTAATGAGAAGCCCGATGTTCTGGGAGGCCAGCGCATCCAGCAGATGAGTCATGCGCGTACGCCAGTTCCCAAGTTGGGGAACTCCCGTTTCCCATTCGATGCCGAGAAGCTGCCCGATGGTGAGACCTTTGATACGCAGGGGCTCTGAGGTGTCGATGAATTCGGCGGCGGCATCGCGTGTGCGCTCGATGATGTCCTCCAGCATACCGGGGATAGCGGCTACATTCACAGAAATCCACCCATGAGCAGAGGCGATACGAGATAGGTAGAGAAGTAGCGCAGTCTTGCCGGTACCGCGAGGACCAGTGAAGATGGTTGACAGATTTGGATCGCCCGGGCCATTTTCGAAAGCGCGTTCCATTTCATTGATGATGTTGAGACGTCCAGCCATTAGCAGCGGAACGCGACCGAAGGTGGGCGTGAAGGGGTTTGCGAGAGCCACTTTTCCTCCTCTTTTGCAATTTTAGGTAATTTTTGCATCTTTCGGCTTTTTTTGCAAGATTTGCAACCAACCATCCATGAGTCGTATCCGTACGTAACTGTGCCCGGTGGTCTTTGTCGTGCATGAAGGCCTGCATTCCTCTATAATGAGCCTTGCGTTTATATTGCATTCGTCTGTTGAAAGAGAAGAGGCTGGCGATGGGGTACGTGGATCTTATTAAGGCGGGCGCGGACGATACCGACATGAAGAAGTACCTGAGCGAAGGCGATCAGGTGGCGATAACCATTCGCATTCCTAGGAATCTTCGAGATGCAAGCAAGGAAGCGGCAGCGCTGCGAGGGATTAGCTTTAGTGCGCTCATTCGGCAGGGCATGATCCAACAGCTCGTTGAAAAGGAATAACGAAGGACGAAACGCATGAACCATTCAGCCATATCCAGTTTCATATGGGGAACCGCCGACCTTTTGCGCTCAAGCTTCAAGCAGCATGAATACGGCGACATCATCCTGCCGTTTACGGTGCTCAGACGTCTCGATGTTGTGCTGGCTCCCACCAAGCAAGTAGTTCTTGCTGAAGCTGCCAAGCCTCTCCCAGATTTCATGGCGGCAATGGGGGAAGACGACCGTCGTGCGTATCGCGACCGGCAGCTCAAGATAGCGTCGGGTCTCGATTTTTACAACACGTCGAATTTCACTATGGAAAGCCTGCTCGACGAAGAAGCCGACATCAAGGAAAACATCACCACCTACATTGCCGCATTCAGCCCTGAGATCGTAGACATTTTGGAGAACTTCAAGATATACGACGTCATCAAAGACCTCGATCAGGCGAACCTGTTGTACCTGGTGACGAAGCGGTTTTGCGACCCCAGGGTTGACCTGAGCCCTGAATCGGTAACCAACGCCGACATGGGCGACATCTACGAGGAACTCATCCGCAAGTTCAGCGAGGTCAGTAACGAAACTGCCGGCGAGCACTTCAGTCCGCGCGACGGCCTTGCCCTTGCGGCCGACCTGCTGATCGCAGGCGCAAAAGACGACCTAACCGTCCCGAACCGCATCGTAAAGGTATGCGACCCGTGCGCCGGCACGGGCGGGGCGATTGCCGTATTCGAGGATCGCATGCGCGCGCTCAACCCTCGCGCGGAAATTATTGGCTACGGGCAGGAAATCAACCCGCAGTCTTATGCCATTTGCAAGTCTGACACCATTTTGAAGGGCGGCAAGTCGGACAACATCCACTTTGGAGACACGCTGGCAAACGACACCATGGTAGACGAGCTTTTCGGCTACCAGATTTCCAACCCACCTTACGGAGTTGAGTGGAAGAAGTCGCGGGAAGAAGTGAAGGATGAACACGAGAAGAAGGGCTTCGCGGGCCGCTTCGGCGCGGGCCTTCCGCGCATATCCGACGGGCAGCTACTGTTCGTTCAACATATGGTGTCGAAAATGCGTCTGCCTGAAGATGGCGGCGGGCGCATTGCGGTATTTCTGAACGGAAGCCCGTTGTTCACGGGAGCGGCGGGAAGTGGCGAGAGCGAAATACGCCGTTTCCTGCTGGAGCGCGACTTGGTGGAAGCCATCGTCGCCATGCCGAACGACTTCTTCTTCAACACCGGCATTGCCACCTACATTTGGGTTATTACGAACGCGAAGGCCAGTGAGCGCAAGGGGAAGGTGCAGCTCATCAACGCGAACGGCATCTTCTCGAAGATGCGCAAAAGCTTAGGCAGCAAGCGCAAGCAGTTCACCGATGAGCAAATTGAACACATTGTGGGGCTTTACAACGCCTTCGAGGAAGCCGATCCGAAGCTATCCAAGGTGTTTACTAACGACGACTTCGGGTACACAACCGTTACGGTGGAGCGGCCCCTGCGTGATGACGACGGCGCAATCGTGATCGACAAGAAGGGTAAGCCGAAGCCCGACAGCAGCTTGCGCGACAACGAGAATATCCCTCTTGGCCAGGACATTCAGCAATACTTCGAACGCGAGGTGCTGCCCTACGCGCCCGATGCCTGGATGGATCGCAAGAAGGACAAGGTGGGCTACGAGATTCCCTTCACACGCTACTTCTACGAGTACACGCCGCTGCGTCCCAGCCAAGAAATCCTTGGCGAAATTCGCGAGCTGGAAGCAAGCATTGCTGAGCAGCTGCAGAAAGCGGGGTTCTAACATGAGTGTCGATTGGGAAAATCTGCCTTCGCCAGACGAGCTAGCCAAAAGCAAGCAAGCTCTTGCCGAAGTCGATGAGGTTGAGAAGCAAACGCTTTCGCAGATTCGGGAGGTACTCGAACAAGCACGAATGAACGTCGGGCGTGCCGTCAACTTCGAAATGGTGAGCGCCTATTGGGAGATAGGCAGGCAAATCAACGATGCTATCGGAGAGCGCGCGGACTACGGGAAGCAGTTGCTGAAATATCTCTCCAAGCAGCTTACCGAAGAGTTTGGGAAGGGCTTTACGCTTGCCAATCTGCGTAACATGCGTCAGTTCTATCAAGTTTTTCCAATTCGCTACACACTGCGTAGCGAATTGAGTTGGTCGCACTACCGACTTTTGATGCGCGTGTCAAATGAAGAACGCCGCTTGTGGTACATGAACGAAGCAGCCGAATCTGGCTGGAGCGTTAGGCAGCTGGAACGCCAGATCAACACCTCCTTTTACGACCGACTGCGCCTGACCCAAGGCGAGGATAACAAGAAAGAGGTCGCAGCCGAAATACAGAAAACGCAACCTGTCACCAAAGCCGATTCTTTCGTGCGTGACCCCTACATTCTGGAGTTTTTGGGAATACCGCGGGGAGCAAAGTTCTCTGAATCGCAGCTGGAAGGTGCCTTGGTGGACAAGCTTCAGCAATTCTTGCTGGAACTAGGGCGCGGCTTCTGCTTCGTGGGCAGGCAGATGCGCATCACCGACGACAAAGATGAATACTACGTTGACCTCGTGTTCTACAACTACCTGACGCGCTGCTTCGTGCTCATTGACTTAAAGACCAAGAAGCTCACGCACCAGGACGTGGGTCAGATGGATTTTTACGTGCGCCTCTTCGAAGACAAGTACAAGCCCGCCGACGACAACCCGCCCATCGGGATAATCCTGTGCACGGAAAAGAGCGAGGCGACGGCCAAATACTCGGTGCTTGCCGACAAGGAGAACCTGTTCGCCTCTACCTACATGACCTATTTGCCGACCGAGGAAGAGCTTGCCGCCTTGCTCAGGGAAGGCCGCGAAGAGGTCGAAGAAGAGCAATGGCGCAAACGCGAAGCCGCTGGCGAGCTCCCCAACGGTGAGGGCGAATAGCCATGGAGCGGTACGAAAGCTATAAGGACTCCGGCGTTGATTGGATCGGAGAAATTCCAGATCATTGGGAAGTTGCAAGATTGAAAAACCATCTTGTTGATAGAAAAGAGAAGAACAATCCTATCAAGACTGATTTTGTCTTATCGTTGACTAATGTCGATGGGGTGATACCGTACTCCGAAAAAGGGGATAAAGGAAACAAAGCAAAGGAAGATATATCAGGCTATATGATTGCCTACCCTGGCGATATAGTTCTTAATAGCATGAACGTTGTAATAGGATCGGTCGGTTTATCCTCGTATTATGGAGCAGTTAGTCCAGTTTATTACATGCTTCACACTCGCTACAATGAAGACGTTCGATATTTCAATTACTTATTCCAGACATCAACGCTACAGAATGAACTCAAGGGATTAGGCAATGGTATTCTTGAGATTAGAATGCGTATTCCTATGTCAAAACTAAATAATGTGATATTACCCATTCCCCCCAAGATCGAAATGCGTATTATCTCAGATTATCTCGACGAGAAAACATCCGAAATCGATTCGCTGATCGAGAAGACCGAGAGGTCCATCGAGCTGCTTGAAGAATACCGCAAGTCGGTGATTTCCGAAGCGGTCACCAAGGGGCTGGATCCCGATGCCCCCATGAAAGACTCCGGCATCGAATGGATCGGCGAAATCCCTGCGCATTGGACCGCACAGGGTTTTACCAGGCCAATCGAATCAATCACCGATTATAGAGGAAGGACGCCAAAAAAAGCTGACTCGGGAAGGTTCCTCATAACTGGACGCAATATCAAAAATGGACGTATTGACTATGATGCGTCCAGGGAGTACATACCCGAAAGTGAATACAACAGAGCAATGCAGCGAGGAAGACTCATAAAGAGGGCGGTGCTTTTTACGATGGAGGCCCCGTTGGGCCAAGCCGCAGTAGTAGACGACGACAGCTGTGCTGCCGCCCAGAGAATCATTATGCTCGTTCCTGATGTAAAAAGACTAAACGGAAGCTATCTCGTCTATTGGATTATGTCCAATCAGTTCCAAAGCAATCTATTAACATTTGCAACGGGCTCTACGGCTTCAGGAATAAAAGCGTCCAAACTCAATCAGCTCAAAGTAATTTTGCCTCCGCTGCCCGAACAGAATAGGATCGCATCGTTCCTGGACACCAAGACCTTAGAGATAGACGCCCTTGTCACTAGTCAGCGTAAGCAAATTGATTTGTTGCGAGAGTATCGCAAGTCTCTCATATCCGAAGCCGTTACTGGCAAGTTCAAAGTCCCAGGAGTCGCATGATGGCACGTGTCGACACATTTTTCGAAGCAACACCTCTTCCCAAGGACGTGGCGGACAACCTGCGCGAAGGCGATGTATTTATAGACGGCGACAACCTCTATGAGTACAAGCCGTTCGGTAAAACGTCCGATCATGCCTTCGAAAACGACGTTGAGCGCTTCCTCGAAAACGCAGGATGGCGAACTTTCCGCGAAGAGCGCGAGGCTGGCAACCAGCTGGCGGGGCAGCACGACTACGATCGTAAACTGGCACTCAAAACGCATTCGCTCATAAGTTTCATAAAGGAAACGCAGCCTGATGAATGGGCGAAGATCGAAAAGTTGTACGGCGCGAAAACAGAAGCGCGCTTCCTTGCCCGCGTAAACGATGTGCTGGAGCCGCACCAGGACCAAGACGGCCTCATCCGCAAATTGCGCGATGGCTTCAGCATGGCCCCAGGTGCGTCTTTTCGGCTGTGCTACTTCAAACCTGCAACCGATCGTAACCCAGATCTTGTGTGTAAATACCTCGCCAATCGCTTCGAAGTTGTGCGCCAGCTGCGTTACGGCACCATGCACTCGAATAGGCTTGACTCTATCGACGTAGTGCTGTTTTTAAACGGCATTCCTGTAGTAACCATGGAACTAAAGAATAACCTGACCGGGCAGCGCACCGCAAATGCAGCCAAGCAGTACGCAATTGACCGCGACCCGAAAGAGCT
The DNA here is from genome assembly GCF_011038965.1 of Adlercreutzia sp. ZJ141. Lineage (GTDB taxonomy): Bacteria > Actinomycetota > Coriobacteriia > Coriobacteriales > Eggerthellaceae > ZJ141. The sequence continues at coordinate 20,954 of NZ_JAAKEB010000002.1, forward strand.
CATCTTTAAACCAAACCGGCGCTCCATTGTGCATTTTGCGCTTGATTCTGAAGCAGCGGAGATGACCACGTGGCTTGCAGGAAAGAAGACCGTCTTTCTTCCTTTTAACAGGGGAAATGGCAAAAATGGCGGCGGCAATCCGCCAAACCCGAAGGGGTACCGTACTGAATACTTGTATCGCGACGTTTTGGCGCCCGATTCGCTTCTTGATATTCTGCAGCGGTTCGTGCGCATTGTGTACAACCCCGAAACGAAGTACATGACCAAGGTTATCTTTCCGCGTTATCACCAGCTAGACGCCGTGCGTAAGCTGACTGCCGACGCGCGCGAAAACGGATCGGGGAAAAACTACCTAGTGCAGCACTCGGCAGGGTCGGGAAAATCGAACTCTATCGCATGGCTTGCGCATCACTTGTCTACGCTGCACAATGCCGAAAACCAGCCGGTGTTTGACACCGTTGTGGTGCTTACCGACCGCAGAAACCTCGATTCGCAGCTTTCCGCCGATGTTGAGGCAATCGATCACAAGCGCGGTGTGGTGGTGCGCGTAACTGAGGCAGATGGCTCGGCCGGGCTTCGCGAGGCGCTCAATTCAGGCGCAAAAATAATCACGTCCACCATCCAGAAATTCCCTTACATTTGCAACGAGACGAAGGTTGCCGGGCGCACATTCGCTGTGATTATCGACGAGGCTCATTCGTCTCAAACCGGCAAGGCGCATGCCAAAATGAAAGTTGCGCTTACTGAGCCTGACTTTCCCGACCCGAACGACCTCGATGCGCAAGACGAGCTTTTGGTTGAGCTGAACGCGCAGGGCACGTTGCCCAACCTTTCGATATTCGCCTTTACCGCTACGCCCAAGGCGGCAACACTTGAAGTGTTTGGCGTGAAGGACGAAAACGGCGAAAACCCAAAACCCTTCCACTTGTATTCGATGAAGCAGGCAATACAAGAAGGGTTTATCCTGGATGTGCTGGATAACTACACGGTTTACGACACGTACTTCAAGCTGGCGAAAACCATTCAAGACGACCCTCGCTACAAGGAGTCGAAGGCGAATCGTGCGCTCATGAAGTTGGTAACGGGCGATCCGCTTGTTCTTCAGAGGCGTGCGGCCATTATTGTCGAGCACTTTGCGGAAAACGTGGCGGGCGACCTTGGGCGGCGCGCGAAGGCGATGGTGGTTTGCAGCTCGCGTCCGGCGGCGCTTCGCTACTGGCGCGCCATTAACGCGTACATGAAAGACAATGGCTTTGCGTTTGGGGCGCTGGTGGCGTTTTCTGGAACCGTTGCCGATGGCGATGAGGAATGGACCGAGACTAAGTGCAACGGGTTTTCCGATTCGCAGACAGCCGAGCGGTTCGACACCGACGACTATCAGATACTCGTGTGTGCTAACAAGTTTCAAACGGGCTTTGATCAGCCGAAACTTGAGGCCATGTATGTGGACAAGGCGCTTACCGGTGTTGCTGCCGTGCAAACTCTCTCGCGTCTGAACCGGTGCTATCCCAAAAAGCGCACTTATGTGCTCGATTTCGCGAACGACTGGGAAACCATACAGTCGTCCTTCTCTGATTACTACGAAGCCACCGAGCTCGACAACGTTACCGATCTAAACGTCGTGTACGACATTAGGCAGAAGCTCGACGGTTATCATGTTTACGATGAGGCCGAAATAGACCGTGTAAGCGACATTTGGTTTACTGAAGGCAACCACGATGTTGCGTTGCGCCAGATAGAAGGCGTGCTTTCTGCGCCGGTGGATCGCTGGAAGGCGCTTGAAGACGACGATAAGCGCCTGTTTAAGGCCTACCTGAAGAAGTTTCTGAAAGGGTATTCCTTCATCACGCAGATGATCGCGTTATCTGACGAGGACATGCACCGTTTCTTCGTGTTCGGCGGGCATCTTATGAAGAAGCTCTACCTTGACACAGGCGGATCGGTTGATTTGCGCGACAAGGTTGAAATGGAGTATCTGCGCATCGAGAATAAGGGCACGAAGTCCATCGAGCTTGAAGCCACAACGCTGCACAACTCAAACGCCACCCCGTCGGTTCACGATGAAGAGAAGGAATACCTTTCCAAGCTCGTAGATCAAATGAACGAACGTTTCGGCACCAACTGGCAGGATGCCGACAAGATCATTCGCGCTTGCGCTGATAAGATTATGGAGGACAGCTCTTTTGTGGCCAAAGCGCGCAGCAATGCTATGAGCGACCTTGCGGCGGTGTTTACCACAGCCATGACCGATGCACTGTTTGCCCTGCTTGCAGAGGGAGGCGAGATGGCCGAGGCATTTAGCCGCGATCCGAACGGATATCGCACGTTCCTGAACGAAAACCTTCTGCCGTTCGTATACCGAAAGTGCAACGAAAATCAAGCGTAAGCTAGAACGAACGGGAACGGCGAGGTGCTTCCCTACATTTCCTCGATGAGGCATTCGTGGGTTTTCGTCTGGGGATAGTGGCCATGAAGTGGGACAACGGGGACGTAGGGTATTGTCCCCGTTGTCCCAAACCCGCTGCTGTCCGTTATAACAGAACTCCTGATGGCTCGGTTGGCTTTGCAGGCTCGAGAAGCTCTTCGAGTAGCGCACGGTTCTCGCGAATGTAGCACAGAGTCATCTTGGTGATGGCGGGGTAGAACGGCAGCTTAGCCCATGTTTCCACGCGGCCGAGCAGGTCGGGCACCCAGTTCAGCAGATGTTCGTCGATAAACGCAAGCTGCGTGTGTGCTAGAGCTTCGGCGGAGGGAGCCTCGGTGTCGGTTTCGGCTACGGTGTCGATTTCGGCTTCGACTTCGGCCTGAATCGCCTCGGCGATACGTCCGCTCATGCGAGACATGAACTCCAATTCGAAAGCTAGGTGGTCTTCTGGCACATTCAGATCGCGCGGGATAACCAAGCCGTTTTCCGCATAGATGCGCACGACATCGTCGCGGGAGTCCTGCATCATAATGCCTTCAGGTGAGGTGTACACGCTTTCGTAAGGTACTGCTGTGTCGCCTTCGTATACGCCGGCGGCAAGGAATACACGAGCGTAGTCAACTGCCAGGTCTTGCCGCGCATTCGCACCGCGACGTGCCAGGTAGCGACGCATGTCTGCACAGGCGTGGGCCATGTCTGTGTCATCGTCGGGATAGTCGAATCCGCTTTCGGCCAAGCCATTTATCTGTTCTTCGGTTAGTTCCAGATAAAAAATACTACTCAGCAGCGCATAAAACGCTTGAGCGTTCTCGAAAAACGCACGGGCGTCCTCACGTGAGGTATCCTCAACAAAGGTAAGGTGATTCCCCATGACAAACCCTTCTTTTCGCTCGCAAATAATCACTTGCACAATAGGCGGCGGAGATACAGCACCTTCTCCGCCGCCTTTTTTCGTTACTTACGCACAGGCCTTGTGTAAGCTTTGCTTAGGAGTTTACACGTTGCTGACCTGCACTGCGTCGTCGCTTACCCATGTGGCATACTTGGGCGAGAGCAGGTACACCGTAGTCGGCCCATTACCCGTGTCGGCTAGTTGATGACGATCTGCCTCGTCGTAGGCAGCGATGGCTTTAGACGCATCGCTTTCGGGATCGTCGAGGTCGCCGTAGAAACGCGCCTCGCCACAGCAGGCCTTCACGCATGCGGGCAGCTCGCCCTTGTCGGTAAGGGGCTTACACAACGTGCACTTTCCTACCACACTCTCGGCCTCGTTCAGGGCACGCACGCCATAGGGGCATGCGCTCAGGCACGACTCGCAACCGATGCAGGTCTCCTGATCGATGAGTACAATACCCGTTTCTTCGTCGCGGTAGGAAGCGCCGGTTGGGCACACCTCCACGCACGGCGCGCCGGCGCACTGCTGGCACATGGTGGGCAGCCAGTACTGTTCGATATTGGGGAAGGTGCCGTTCGGTCCTACTGGTGTCACGCGACTCCAGTACTGCCCTAGGGGCACGTCGTTCTCCTGTTTGCACGCCGCCTCGCAACCGAAGCAGCCGATGCAGCGGTTCAGGTCGACAACAATAGCATTACGCGTCATAGACGGCATAACCTCCTCCCGTTTCGTCGGTCACCTCAGGCAGCCACGGCGTGAATTCCTTCGGCTCGGTCCACACGCCCTCAGGCGCGCTGTCGGCCTTCGTCACCTTCACAGTAAATCCGCGTAGCGTATAGGTGCCGAACTCCGGATTGTACGGCTTATCGTTCTTGGTCAGTATGTTTACATTCATAACCTTCCAAGCACGCGACGGATCGTCGGAGTCAAGCAGCTCTGGGTTCCAGAAGCGCTCTTGGTAGATTACTTTGGGTGCGATGCCTTCGGTGATGTGAATGCGGCCCTGAATCTTGCCGCGGCGGCTTTCCACGAAGCACCAGTCGCCTTCTTCCACGCCGATCTCGGCGGCCGTCACCGGATTCACCCAGGTCTGCGGCACGGGGTACATCTCGCGCATCCAAGGAACGTTGCGCAGCGTGCCGTGGTGATACATTGGCACGCGACCCTCGGTGAGCACGTAGGGGAACTCGGTGTCGGTAAGCGGTGATTCTGCAGGTTCTTCGTAGTGTGGCAGCGGCAGATAGTCAACACTGGCCGGGGGCAGCACGTAGTTGTCCCAGAACGATGCACCAGACGGACCACCCGTGCGGCCAGTGATGGTCATAGCTTCGGCATAGGGCTCCATGCGGTGCGAGGTGGTGGCGAAGCCTGTCGGCAGGCCTGTTTCCGGGTTCTCCTTCTCGTAGCTTTCGTAGCTTGAGGTGATCCACTCTTCCATAGGCATGAACTCGGCCGGCAGCTTTTCGCAGCATTCGTCCCAGCTCCACTCTTCGCCGAACGACTTGCTCATGAATGCGGCCAGATAGCCCTTATACTCGTCGTAGGTCTTCCAGTAGGGGCCGGCGGCACCACAGTTCTCGGGGTCAAACGCCATCTGAGCCTCTTTGTGACCACGGTCGGCTAGAGCGGATACGATCCACGACCAGATGAGCGTTTCGTCTACGTGCTCGAAAGTATGAACCACGTCGCGGCGGATAAGCCAAACGTTGCAGCGGTCGGCACCGTAGGCAGTTTCGAGCCACTCGGCCGTGGGCAGAATCATGTCGGCAAGCTCGATAGAAGTTGTCGTGGGATACATATACATGTGCACGATGAACTTCATCTTCTTCATAGCCTCAAGGAAGGTGGACGAGTCGCCGATCATAGCAAGTTTGTTGCCGGAACGGTCGATCCACATTTCGGGCTGATAGGGCTCGCCGGTGTTCATGGCCTCCATGATGGTGGGAATGTGCGAGGCCATCCAGTAGTTCAGACCCTTGTGCTCGATGATACCCAGACGGCGGTTTACTACTTCCTCGGTTGGCGAGAGCGGTGTGGGGCCAAACAGGTTGAACGGGAATAGGAAGTAGGTGCCGAGCGACTGGTTCTTGCGGCTCTGGATAGTGTTGCCCTGATGGCATGCGTTACCCATGAGCGACTCGATGATGGTTACGCCCTCGGGTACCTGAGCCGACTGCGCGTACTGGTCGGTAGCAACGCCCAAGCCGATGCCAGAGTGCGGAGATCCTTCGCAATAGAGCTTAATGGCCTCCTCGATGGCGTTCGCTTCGCACCAGGTGATTTCGGCAGTGTGCTCAAGCGTCCACTCGGCACAGTTGTCCCACACGGCGCGGAATGCAGTGCGGCTCTTTTTGCCGTTTACTTCGAATTCGCCGTCGAGTACAGGAGCGATGCTGTCGTCTTGTGGCCAAGGCATGGCGGCAGGTGCGTTGGTGTTTGAGTCCCACACTACGTAGTCAGTTGCCTCGCCGATGCCCAGCTCGTCGGCATGGTAGAGCAGCATCGTTTCCTCGTTGATGAGGAAGGGCAGGTTCGTCCATTTCACACACCATGCCTCATCGTAGAGTTTGTTCTCGATGATGTAGCGGGTCCAGCCATTGGTCATAGCCACGTCGGTACCGGGACGAATGGGTAGCCACACATCGGCCTTGGCGGCGTCGGGAGTGAAGCGCGGGTCGATGACCACGGTCTTCATCCCCTTCATGCGCAGGTCGTTTACGGCACGCCCGCCGGAGGGAACGTGGCTTTGTGACGGGTCGGTGCCCCACATGACAAGACAAGAGGGAACCGTTTCGGTGTAGTAAATCTCGCCTACGGTAGAGTCGGCGATAGATGTGTCGTTGCAGCCGTTGAGCATAGGTTGAGTGCACATGCGGGGCAGGTAGCACTGGGCGCAGCCCGGCTCGAAGAAGTTACCGCCGCCAAATGCCTGTAGGAAGCGATGCAAGCCGAAGAACTGCGGGTTTCCGCCGCCACCCGTGGAGATAACGAGCTTCATGGGATCTTTCTCGTAGATTTCCATGAGGTTGTCGGCGATGGTGTCGATGGCTTCTTTCCAGGAGATACGCTCCCATTCGTTACCACCGCGCTCTCCCACGCGTTTCATGGGGTATTTCATGCGATTGGGATTATAGAGTGCCTGAATAGCAGCCAAACCCTTCGCGCACACGCGGCCTTTCGACATGGGATCGATCGGGTCGCCTTCGATCTTGATAACGCGCCCGTTTTTCACATGCACCAGTACACCGCAGTTTGAGATGCATGCGCGGCACGAGGAATGAACAATTTCCACCCCCTCTTCACTTGATTGGTCGGCACCCGTGTCAGCCGGCTTTTGCTGCTCCATATTGGAACAGCCCGTCGCTGCGCACGCGGCAGCCGCAGCTCCGGCCACCATGAGAAAATTACGGCGCGTCAACGTAGCTTGACTCATACGCGTTTCCTCCTCCTTTTCCTCTCTTCTCGTTACCTTGCGCGACTGTTATTCGGCCAGGATCGCTCGTCCTGTGTCGGTTACAGTCCACGCTTTTCCATTCCACGCGAGCGCGCCGATAGATTCCAGCGAGCCCGTGAAATAGCTTGCATGGAGGCTGTCTATGCCGCGGGCAGCCTCGGTTTCGAGCATGTCGGCACATTTAAGGGTTTCTTGCAGCTCACGAGTGGTTTTTGGAGTTGCGGCACAAGCGGTAAGTACTGCAAGAAAAGCGCCCCTGCGCTGGGGATAAGGTGCTATCAAGTGATTAAAAGAGCGTTCCTCGCGCACATCGGCTGCCACAGCAATACCTTCGGGTGTGGATGTGAGCGTGACAGATACAACAGCATCCTCGGCCACATCTTCGTCGGCTTGCAGATCTTCGAGTGTTCCGGTATAGGGCTCGCCGTCGACGAAAACGCACTTGCGCAACGCGCCACTTCGCACGAGCGCGCCAATGATGCCAGCGGCGCTCTGAATCTGGCTTTGAGAGGTTCGCTGAATCTCACAGAACGCGCATGCTTCTTCTTCATCTTGCTCGTCGCAGCAGTACTCGATGAGCGCGCAGCAGATGTTTCGATACGCCGGATTTGCCTCTATCATACGTGAGGTGCGCTTGTATGTTTCGGGGTCAAAGCCGTCAGAGTTGTGCTCCATGATAATGTCCCTCCCCGCCTAAAAAACGACTGTTTATCGGCCGCGTATGGGTATTAGCCTGATTTCGTTAGCTTAACGGGGAAGTGATGCCGTACGAATCGTTCATCATGGATGAAACCGACGTATTTTTCGCCCTCACTCAAATTGCATGAAGGAAGCGACCTGGGAAAACTCTGAAATTGGTGAAGGATGATCGAGCGAGGTTTCCCTAGCTATGTGTGCACTCGCTGCCCGTGCCACCCTCGCGTTCGATGAATTCCATCAGCTCACGGCGGCTGTGTACGTCGAGCTTTACGTAAATGCGGCGGACGTGGGAGCGTACCGTATTGAAGGAGATAAACAGCTCGTCGGCGATAGCTTTGGTGTCTTTGCTGAGTGCCAGCAGCTCGAGTACGTCAGCCTCGCGTTGCGACAGACCGTGATCGACAGCCAGCACGGCGCACAAGCGTCGTAGCGACGCTTGGTATCCGCCGAGTGCCGAGGGGATGGGTATCTCTGTCGGCAGAGCTGGTGTTAGTTTGTAGGTAGTGGGAGCGGAAAGGGCAGGGGTGGGCGAGGTTGTGACGGATGTAGCAGATGCGATGCTGAGAGTGTCATCAACATCCGAATCACGCACTGCAGGCTGCATGAGCGCGCGCACGTCGTCCAAACGCAGCAAGAACAAGCTCGCCACCACGCATAAGATAATGGAAGCCGCCATAATCAAAGAAAACGAGCGGGGAGACACTTCAATGGCATACAAAAGCGAACCTGCACCCATGCCGGCGGTCGCCCCTAAACACGCCGCCCCAAAACCGATACCAATTACTTGTACTGCCAAGCGTCCCGAACGAAATGATACACGGCAGAGCAGACCCCACAAACATAACAGCGTCACGCCGAAGAGTACCGAGGATACGTCTCCCATGATCACCGGCGTCACATTCAGTAAAGCCAGCACCAGCACTGTGAGCACCGAACCGAGTAGAATCCCGTAAAACAGCACTCCGAATACCGTATGGCGTGGTGCTATCCACGCCATAACCACAATAGCCATAGCTGCTGCGATGAGTCCGAGTCCTACAAGGCATCGCGATGTGGCGAACTGACTCAGTTCGATCAGATTAGGATAGTAGCCTCGTGTGAGGCTCAGTAAAAACAGCAGCATGACGATGTAGGCAATCAAGCGTGCCAATTTCGTTGAGATACGAGGGTATTCAAGTGAACGGTCAGCATCCGTAAGGGCGAGCGAAGTTCCCTCACTTACGTCGAGTGACAAGAGGAAGGCTGCTAAGGGCAAAAGCAGTACGAGTACGACAACTGCCAGTGATCGTAGTTCGCACAGGAGCAGCATTGTATCTAACGCATACACAAGTACACCAAGCATGAGTGCGCATCCCATGCCCACCAGCGCCGCGCGCGTATCCACTTCCGAAAATGCAATAGCTACGCGTAGTGCAATAAGTGCCGTTACGCACCCAGTGAGCACTGCCGCCGTGAAGAATAGTGGTGTGGGCAGCATGGGTCCGTTTAAAACCACAAGGGTGGCCGCTGCGCCTATACACGATGCCCACGACAAGGGGCGCTCACCTAGCAGGCGACGCATGGTCCACTGCGGGAAAAAGCTCAGTGCGATGAGTGTCACACCCAAGGAGAGTGTCGATATCACAAAGGCACCTGACGTCGCTTGGCGTGGGTCGATGTCAGCGGGAAAGAAGGCATCGGTACTGTAGATAATGGTGATCCACGCGATCCAAAAGCTTGCGCCGATAACACCGAAAGTGGGTACACGCCCCATCGAGTGCATCAGGCGCTCTTCTCCGAAGCCTAACTCTTCTCTCATTCTTAATCTCTCCGTGGGAATTCTCCATGATCTTTCAAGTATACGAGGATGGTCACCGGATGCAAGGGTCGGTAGCATTTCGGGACCTCAAGACGCCACCTTGCAAATGCAGGACAAGCCTTAGTCAGTGTTTCCCTACATTTCCTCGATGAGGCATTTATGGGTTTTTGTCTGTAGACAGTAACCATGTATCTGTAAGTCAAGTCTACTTTAGTCAAATCAACTTTACTAAAGTAGACTTGACCATTAAGATATAGTTCAATGTAGGACTTGCGTGGAAAGAGGCTCGTCATGTTTGTTGGTCGTGAAAGAGAACTTGCCACTTTGGAACGCTTGTATCAATTGGGTTCTTTTCAGTTTCCGGTCGTTTATGGACGCAGACGGGTAGGAAAAACGACGCTCATTAATAAATTCATCGGTCGTAAACCGGTAGTCTTTTTTACGGCAGTGGAAAACGATGAGCGCACGAATCTGCGCAACTTGAGTCGCGCTCTCTTTCTCTTCGAGTACCCCGATCGCAATCCCGACTCGGCGCCGCTGTTTGCCGATTTTCAAACCGCATTCGAGTTCGTTTTCACGCTTGCTCGTGAAAAGCAGCTCGTTTTCGTCATCGATGAATATCCTTATTTGGCGAAGGCGAATCCAAGCGTGTCGTCGATTCTTCAGGCGCTCATCGACCGAGAGCAGGCCTCATCGAAGCTCTTTTTGGTGCTGTGTGGCTCATCACTTTCATTCATGAAAGAGCAGGTGTTGAGCGAAAAGAGTCCTCTCTACGGGCGTAGGACGGCCCAAATCGAAGTCAAACCCTTCGATTTTTTCGACAGCATGGCATTTTTTCCCCATCGCGACCCGATCGAGGTAGCTCAGATTTACGGCATGGTTGGTGGTGTTCCGCTGTATCTGCTTCAATTTAGCGGCAATGGCAGTTTGCACGAGCTAACAGAGACAGCCATGCTCGATCCGAGTTCGATCCTGTACGAAGAGCCCATCAATCTGCTATTACAAGAGGTGCAGAAAGCCTCTCGCTACAATGCTATCGTGGGGGCTATTGCCGAGGGCAGAGCGCAGAATAACGAGATTGCCACGGCGGTCGGAATCACGTCGGCAGAACTCGCGTATTACCTAAAAGAGCTTGAGCGTATCGGGCTGGTTACTCGGGATGTTCCGGTGGTGAAGAGTAACAGGGGTGCTTTGTATCGATTGTCAGACAATCTATTCCGCTTCTGGTATCGCTTCGTGCTGCCTTATCGCTCAGCCATCGAACGCGGCATGAAAGGGCGGGCGTGGCAAGCCATTGAGAATTCTTTGTCTGAGTACATGGGTCCGGTGTTTGAAGACATATGCGTCCAGTGGCTTTGGCGACAGGCAATTACGGGTGAGCTTGAGGTTGATTTCGACGATATTGGGCGCTGGTGGGGCAATGACCCGCGCTTAAGGCAAGAAGCGGAAATTGATATCGTAGCAGCAGAGGGAAAGCGTGTTGTGCTTGCCGGTGAATGCAAGTGGCGAAATGAGAAGTTCCCCCTTACCGAATTGAAGAAACTTGAGCACCGCGTGTCTCTTGTTGGCGAGTTGGCGGATGTACGTTTGTATGGCTTCTCAAAAACAGGCTTTTCTGAGGCGTGCTATGAGTGGGCGCGTGCCGAAGGGAGGGTTCGCCTTATAACCTTTGCTGATATGGTAGCGTGACGCTTCATGTGGTGGAGCCAGTGGGACAACGGGGACGTAGGGTATTGTCCCCGTTGTCCCAAAGCCGCTGTCTTGCAAGGCTGATTCCTGTATCCACGTCGTCTGACGATACTACGGGAAGATCGGGGTGTTGCGCCCAACTTTGAAACTTAGGCAATTTAACTGGGCGTTTTTCTCGTAAAGACCTGCTCGCCTTTCGTGAGGGCGTGTCATACTTTTCATGAAGTTAGAAAGGAAGGATTTCTCATGCCTGAGCTAAAATAGCTTCGCCTATGAGATGAGTGCATAGACTGCTCGTTTTGGCTCCGAGATTGTAGTTCCGAAGCTTGGTTTTGTTGATTGATTTTGGGGATCATACCCGCTCGGACGCTGCTTACAGGAAGGGGCGGCCGCAAGGTGAAAGGAAGCCGCTGACCATGATCATGCAGCTTGAACATATATCGAAGTCGTTCGGAGCGCGCACGCTGTTCTCCGACGTGATGCTTCGCCTCGAGGAATACGATCGCTTGGCGCTGGTGGGACCAAACGGCGCGGGCAAGACTACGCTGCTCAACATTATATCGGGACATGAAGATGCCGATGAAGGTCACGTGCTGCTGGCGAAGGGCGCGCGCGTGGGCTACCTGGAGCAGGAAGCCATCGAGATGCCCGATCGGGCCATCTTCGAAGAAGTATTGTCGTCTCAGGTGGAGATTCTTGCCGCCGAACGCCGTTTGCAAGAGCTCGAACAGGGCCTCGGCGACAACCCCACGCCACAGCAGCTGGCTGCGGCGGGCCGCGCCCGTGACGCGTACGAGGTGCTAGGCGGCTACCAAATTGAAGCAAAGGTGCGCAGTGTACTGTTCGGTCTGGGCTTTAAGGAAGATGACATGCGTCGGGCGACCACCGAGTTTTCCGGCGGCTGGCAGATGCGCATTGCGTTGGCGAAGCTGCTCATTCGCAATCCCGAGGTTCTGCTGCTCGACGAGCCCACGAATCATCTCGATCTTGAAAGCGTGAAATGGCTTGAAGGGTTTTTGCGCGGGTATTCTGGCACGGTGATCGTGGTCAGTCATGACCGCGCGTTCATGGACAACATGGTTGACCGTGTGGCAGAAATCGACAACGGCAAGGTAAACCTGTTCAAAGGCAACTACAGCGCTTACCTGAAGGAACGTTCTGCGCGTATTGAGCTTTTGCGTGCGAAGCGCACCAAGCAAATCGACGAGATGCACCACCTTGAGGCGTTTGTGGAGCGGTTCCGCTACAAGGCGACGAAGGCTCGCCAGGCGCAAGAGCGCGCCGCCCGTTTGGAGAAGCTACGCGTTGAACTGGTGGAAATTCCCGAAGAGAAAAAAACGGTGCATTTCAACTTCCAGCAACCTCCCCGCACGGGCGACATGGTAGTGCGTGCAACGGGCTTGGTGAAGCGCTTCGGAGATAAAGTGGTATACGACGGGCAGGACTTCACCATGTACCGCGGCGATAAGATAGCGCTGGTGGGTCCGAATGGTGCTGGCAAGTCGACGCTGCTGAAGATGGTTGCCGGGGTGCTTGCACCCGATGAGGGCACCATCGAGTACGGCGTGCACGTGAGCAAGACGTACTACGCGCAGCATCAGCTGGAAGAGCTACATCCGGGTAACACGGTGTTTGAAGAGCTCGACCACGTGGCTCCCGGTTGGACCATATCGCAGGTGCGCACGCTGTTGGGCGCGTTTTTGTTCGTGGGTGATGCGGTGGACAAAAAGGTGAGCGTGTTGTCGGGTGGCGAGAAGAGCCGTTTAGCGTTGGCGAAGATGCTTGTTGCGCCGCGTCCCTTGTTGTGCTTGGACGAGCCTACGAACCACCTGGATATTGCGAGCGCAGACATTCTGGAGCAGGCGCTTTCCGTCTTCGAGGGAACAATCTTGTTCATCACGCATGACAGGCACCTTATTCGCAGCGTGGCGAACCGCATTGTTGAGGTGACGCCGGGCAAGCTTGCGGTGTATGACGGCGACTACGACTACTATTTGTACAAGAGTGGGCAGCTTGCTGGCGAGGCCCCGAAGGAGCAGTCGCTGGTTGACGAGGTGATGGGCGCGGCGTCTTCGCCGTCTGCGTCATCGGGCGGGGCGAAGGACGCTCGCTCTGGAGTGGCTGGCAAAGACGTTCGCACCGGCACGGCGGGCAAGGGCAGCGCGCCGAAGACCAAGGAACAGAAGCGCCGCGAAGCCGAGGCGCGCAACCGCGCATATGCGGCACTGAAGAACCACAGGAAGCGCATTGCGCAGCTCGACGCGCGGATGGAACGCGACAATAAGCGCGTGGCTGAGTTGTTGGAACTGATGGCCGATCCCGACTTTTACATTAACGAGGATGCATCGAGCAATGCTATTGCCGAACACGCGAAACTGAAGAAGCGCTTGGCGGAAGCCGAGGAAGAATGGCTGCTGCTTACCGAAGAACTTGAAGAGGAAATGGCCCGTCAGGCGGAAAATGCGTAAAGGTGTACGCACTGGGCGCCGTGGGACATCGGGGACGGGGTGGGACATCGGGGACGTAGGGTATTGTGACGCGCCGGCGGGAAAAAAAACGAAGGTCCCCCATTGCCAC